>NZ_LCWM02000017.1:3372-28667 GCF_002077075.2 Thermoproteus sp. CP80
TTAAGGTTTCCGGCATATATCCAGTGCAATACCCCGCGCCAAGACGAAGCTCAGGGCGTCTATCTCGTCCTCGGCCAGCCCGGGGTACTTCCGCCTCAGCCAGTAGCGGCCCCGCGAGGCCTTGCTCTCGTCCACCAGCTTGACGCGGGGGGCGGCGCCGCAGAGGGCTTTCAACACGCCGAGTATCTCGGAGGGATCGACGTACGGGGAGAAGCCCACGGATATTTCGGAGACGCCCTTGACTCCGGACAGGATCCTCTTGAGGCCCTCGGCCGGGACCACCGCGTGGAGCAGGGGGTTGCCCCGCCAGACCATGACCACGCCGTTCCTCACCGCGCCGAGATCTACGCCGAGCACCGCGCCGGAGAGCGCCGAGCTCAGACCCAGAAAGAGCTGGAGGAGGAGGTCGCCGGAGCAGTCGAGGGCCACGCCCGCGCCGCCCACGGCCGAGTCGACTATGGTGACGTCCCTCGGCCCGTATGCTAGCTCGAAGACGTACCTCCTGGCCTCCTCGAAGCACCGCCGGCGGCCCACGAAGCCCAGCTCCAACGCCACCTCGGCGTAGGCTATTTAAATATCCTTCGCCCGACGGCCATGAGGCTACTGGACGCGCTCCACGCAAAGGCGGCGGGGAGGCCCTTGGCGCTTTGCGACGCCAACGACGTCGACGGCATAGCGTCGGCCGCGTTGTTCCTGAGGCGGCATCCCGACGGGATCGTCGTCCTCGCCTACCCGACCGACGTCCAGAGGGGGCGTTGGGTCAGATGGCTCCGGTGGAGCTTCGTGGCGGATCTGCCCTGCCCCGGCAAGGCGGACCTCAGGGCGGACCACCACGTGACCAACAGGCCCTGTGCGGCCAAGGAGTTCTACGACCCTGAGGCGCCAGCGTCCGCCCTCCTGGCCTTGGAGGCGCTTGGCCTCTCGGGCGACCCCGTGGCCGAGCAGATAGCTGAGGCGGCCCGGCAGACCGACACGGCCAATATAGTGGACGAGGCCGTGCGGGATCTGGACCTAGCCGTCCGCTACGCGAACTACGGCGAGAAGCTGCTCGTGGCGCGGGCGCTCGCCGAGAGGGGCCTCAAGGCCCTCGAGGATCCCGCCATCGCGGCTCTGGTCGAGAGGGGGAGGAGGCTGGCGGCGATGGTCGACGCGATCGCCTCGGCGATACCCCCCAGAAGGGTCCTGGCGGTCTACAGCCCCGTGAAGCTACCCATATCCTACAGGTCGCTGGCCATAGCCCTACAGAAGAAGGGCGCCGTCTACGTCAACATATTCGTGAGGCTGGGCCGGAGGAGGTACAGGCTCTACTGCGGCGCGGAGAGGGGGAGCGAGTTCGACTGCACGAAGATAGCGACGGCGATGGGCGGAGGCGGCCACAGGTACGCGGCCGGCGCCGTCGTGAAGGCCCCTCTGCTCGATCCCGAAAGGCCTCTGAGGGCCTTCCTGGAGCTCGCGGCGCCCGACGTCCTCTACGCCATAGGGCGGTGCCCCAGCGATATAAAGACCGAATGCGTCTCCATACGATATGATGAGAAGGGGGTTCAGCCGATCGGTGAGAGGACTTCAGCGGAGCTGAAATCCTGACCTAGGCCTCCGCCAAATATTAATATTCATTTCAACCCATCCGTGCTTTCCACCAAGCTCTTCGAGTCGGGTCATTTCTACAGGAGGCAATGCCCTATATGTAAATCCTACTTCTGGACCAAGAGGGCCGACCAGGTCTACTGCGGGGACCAGCCCTGCGTCCCCTACGGCTTTATAGGCAACTCGCCGGTGAGAGCCGCCGTGGACAACATCAGGGATCTGAGGGAGAGGTTCCTCTCGTTCTTCGAGAGGAGGGGCCACGCGAGGATTAGGCGGTACCCCGTCGTGGCGCGGTGGAGGGACGACGTGTTCCTGGTGGGCGCCTCCATCTACGACTTCCAGCCTTGGGTCACAAGCGGCGCCGTCCCGCCGCCGGCCAACCCGCTGACGATTTCCCAGCCCTCCATAAGGCTCACCGACGTGGATAAGGTGGGGAGGAGCGGGCGCCACCTCACGGGCTTCGAGATGATGGCGCATCACGCTTTCAACTACCCCGACAAATACGTCTACTGGATCGGCGAGACCACGGAGTACGCCTACGAGTTCTTCACCAAGGAGCTGGGCATAGCCGAGGACGAGGTCACGTTCAAGGAGTCGATCTGGGAGGGCGGCGGCAACGCCGGCGAGAGCTTCGAGGTGCTCGTGAGAGGCCTCGAGGTGGCGACCCTGGTATTCATGCACTACGAGGTCAAGGACGGGAAGTACGTGGAGCTGCCCCTCAAGATAGTCGACACGGGGTACGGCCTCGAGCGCATATACTGGATGGCGAAGGGCTCGCCGACGGTCTACGACGCAGTCTTCGGGCCCTTCCTCTCGGCGGTTAGGCAGAGGCTGGGGGTGCCCGAGCCCCCCGCCGATCTCCTGGGGAAGGCCTCGGTGTTCTTCGGCCAGATGGATCCCGAGGTCCTGGGCCTCGAGAGGGCATACGACGAGGTGGCCAGGAGGATAGGCGTATCGCCGCAGGAGTTCCGCGACGTCATGAGGCCCCAGGAGGCGCTCTACGTCCTGGCCGACCACAGCAGGACCGTCTCCTGGATGGTCGCAGACGGCGTCGTGCCCTCCAACACGGGGGCCGGCTATCTCGCCAGGTTGCTCATACGCAGGACACTCCGCGGCCTGTGGCTGGCCGGGCTGGAGGCCCCGTTAGTCGAGCTCTTCGATCTGCACCTGAAGTATCTAAGGGACGACTACCCCGAGGTGTGGGAGAGCCGCGACGTGATCCTCGAGCTCATGGACCTCGAGGAGAGGAAGTACAGAGAGGTGCTCAAGGCGGCTCCGTCGCTGGTCAAGAAGGCCCTGGAGAGGGCGGGGAGGAGGGCCTTGGGCGCGGAGGATCTGGTGGAGCTCTACGACAGCTTCGGCGTGCCGCCCGAGGTGGCGAGGGACGCCGCGAAGAAGCTGGGGGCAGACGCCGAGGTGCCCGACGATTTCTACTCGAGACTCGCCGCGAGGCATCAGGCCAGGAAGGCGGAGGGGGAGGAGGCCTCCAAGATACCGGTCGAGCTGGCCAAGGTGGCCGATCTGCCGAGGACCAGGGAGCTCTTCTACGAGGACCCCTACCGGCGCTCCGCCAAGTCCAGAGTGTTGCGGGTGATAGACGGGAGGTACGTGGTCCTCGACGCCACGGTGTTCTACCCCGAGGGCGGAGGCCAGCCGGCCGACAGAGGCGTCTTGAGGCACGGCGGAGGCGAGGCGAAGGTGGTCGACGTGCAGAGGCTGGGCAACGTCATAGTCCACGTCGTGGAGGGCCCGGCGCCGAGGGAGGGCGAGGAGGTGGTCGGCGAGATAGACTGGGACCGCCGCATATCCCTCATGAGGATGCACACGGGGACCCACGTCTTGATACAAAGCATCAGGAGGGTCTTGGGCAGACATATATGGCAGGCCGGCGCCCAGAAGGACATACCCTTCAGCCGCCTCGACGTAACCCACTACAAGCTGCCCACAGAGGGGGAGATCGCCGAGATAGAGAGGCTGGCCAACCAGGTGGTGATGTCCAACGTGCCCGTCAAGGCCTTGACAATGCCCAGGAACGAGGCCGAGGCGAAGTTCGGCTTCATAATATACCAAGGCGGCGTCGTGCCGGCGAGGGAGATAAGGATATTGAGGATAGGGCCTGAGGACGCGCCGTACGACGTACAGGCCTGCGGCGGCACCCATCTCTCCAGCACTGGCGAGATCGGGCCCATAAAGGTGGTCCGCGTCGAGCGCATCGCCGACGGCGTGGTCCGCTTCATCTTCACCACCGGCAGACATGCGGTGGACTACATCCAGAAGCTGGACTCCGACCTCTCGGCCGTAGCCAAGGCGCTGGGCGCGAGCAGGGAGGACGTCACATCCCAGCTGGCCAAACACCTGGACAAGGCCGCGGAGCTAGAGCGGCGGTACAAAAGGCTGGCCGCCTCATACGCCGACCTGCTCGCCGAGAGGATACGCGCCGAGGGGCTCCCCAAGGCCGACCTCGCCTATCTGGAGCTCGACGACGAGGATCTGGCCAGAGCCGTGGCGGCGGCGGCCACCTCCAAGAACCCGCGTCTGCTGCTCGTGGTCAAGAGGGGCGACAGGCTGGAGCTCTACAGCGGGAGGGGGATCGACGTAGGCCCCATAGCGGCCGAGCTGAGGAAGTACGGATTCAAGGGAGGCGGCTCCAAGACCTTCGCCCAAGGCGTCTATCAAGGCGATATGGAGGTCATATTTAAAGCCCTCCGGAGCCTTCTGGGCTGATGTTCTCGCTCAACCCCAGGGAGCTCGAGAGGTACCTCAAGAGGATGGGCATAAAGATGGAGGAGGTGGACGCCGCCTATGTGGAGATAGGCCTCAGAAACGGCGACGTGCTGCGCATAGAGGGGCCGGCGGTCGCCCTGCTGAAGCTCCCCAACAAGGTCCTCGTCTACCAGGTACAGGCCCAGGAGGGCTCGGTCAAGACCCAGAAGAGGCAGGTCCAGCAGCAGGCGGCCGGCGGCTACACGCCCACAGACGAGGACATCAACCTAGTCGTGGAGCAGACGGGCGCCACCAGGGAGGAGGCGGAACAGGCGCTGAGGGAGGCCAAGGGCGATCTGGTGCAGGCCGTGATGTCGTTGATGCAGAGGAAGAAGGGCTGAGGGGCTTGCGAAATAGCGCCCCACGCGCCTCCGTTTCTGCGCCGACCGAAGCGCCGTCTGCGGCCGGCGGCATCGGCTACAGCCGGCATATCTGCCCGGCAGGTCGAAGGGGGACGCTGCGGCATTAGACTTAAATAGAGAAGCCTCCTCCCCCCTATGCCGGTGCGCCCTGCTAGATGCTACAGAAGGATAAAGGGGCCGCCCTACACAAGGCTTGAATATATACACGGGGCCCCCTACGTCCAGATACCCAAGTTCGACATGGGGAACACGTCGCCGTCGGCGCGGGAGGCCTTCACCATGGCGGCCAGGCTGTTGAGCGAAAGCAGAGGCCAGATAAAGGCGCAGGCCCTCGAGGCGGCGCGCCAGATGGCCTACAAATACCTGTCGGTAAAGGTGGGCGACCCCAACTACTACTTCCGCCTGGAGGTCTACCCCCACCACGTGATCAGGGAAAACAAGATGCTGGCCATGGCGGGCGCCGACCGTCTGCAGGAGGGCATGAGGCTCAACTTCGGGTCGCCCGCCGGCAGGGCGGCCAGAGTCGAGAGGGGACAGGTCCTCATGTACGTAGAGTTCAAGCCGGAGCATCTGCCGCACGTCAAGGAGGCCCTGAGGAGGGCCGCGTCGAAACTACCGCTCCCGACAAGGCTTATAGTCGAGCCCAAAAATGGAGATAAAAAAGCTGCATCGTGAGAGGGTAGAGGCGGCCCTGGAGGTCCTCGAGAAGGCGCTCAGAGGCGAGGCGAGGGCCAGGCTGGATCTGGTCGAGGCCCTGAGGGAGGCCTACAGGAGGCGCGGCGTCGAGCCGCTCAGAGGCTTCTCGACCGAGTCCATATTCGACAAGGAGCTGGCCACCGTCCACATAGTGGGCATCTACGGCGCCGGCGCCATGGCGCCCGGCGATCTGGACAATCTATTCTACATAGAGAACAAGGCGCATGCGGTTCTAGATATGGTCAGGAACATCACCGAGGTGGTGACCGACGAAACCAAGGAGAATATCAAGAGACATGTCGCGGACATAAAGGGCAAGGATCTGGAGGACAAGATATTCCGCTTCCTGAGGTACGCATTTACGGGCACGGTCCTAGGGGTCTTCTCGGAGCCGCTTTTCGTCAAGGCGGTCAGGACGGCCGAGGCCGTATATACCGACATGGAGGAGAAGCTGGTGCGGTACATGGCCTTCTACACGGCCTACAAGGTCGCCGAGCTCATAGCGACCGACGCCATAAGGAGCCCCAACGACCTGAAGATATATAAGTACAGCTACTGCCTGCAGCTGGGCTTCCAGAAGTGCAAGCCATCAGATAAATTAATAAAGGAGGTAGCCGTCAGCGTGTACAAGGTCGATAAGGCCAAGGTCAATAGGCTGGTCACGGGGAAAGGCATAATACCCAAGGTCTCCTAGGGACGGCGAAAAAGCCGTAGGCTAGGACCTCCCTGCGTATTTCTCCACGAAGTTGGCGATGACCTTAGCCACCTTTTCCCTCTCCTCGTCGCTCCTCGGCGTGTGGCCCATGCCGGCTATCTCCACCACGTCCACATGAAAGCCGAACTTGTCGGCGAGGCCTATGAGTACGTCCACATGGGCTCTGGGCACCACGTCGTCTCTATCGCCTCTGATGTAGAGGACGGGCGGCATGCCCTGCCCTATGTAGCGCGACGGCGAAGTTTCGTCGAGCTGGGAGCCCAAGGCCGCCAGCTCGTGGGCGAGCCTCTTGGAGAGCCTATCGCCCTTGCCCTCCAGCCACCGTAGCTGGAGCCTCCTGTCGACAGGCCCGGCGACGGACACGACGCAGCCCACCTTGCCCGGATTCCTGGCGGCCAGGAGCAACGCGGCGGTCCCGCCCATGCTGTGGCCTGCGGCCACCCCCACCGGCAGCGACGAGAGGCCTATCTCGTAGGCGTCCGCCACATCCCTTATGGAGGGGGCCACCACCTCGTAGCCCAGCCCCCTCAGGGGCTCGACCAGCCAGTCGACCTTCTCGGGGGAACTGCCCCTGCCGTGGTATACGATCGCCCTCATGGAACAAGCATAGTGTTTTTAAAATAACAATTCACTTACCGCGATGAAGCTGGAGTTCAAGATAAGCGCCCTGCCGAGGGACAAGAGGACCAGCTTGTTGCTCGCATGTCCCGAGCCCTCGCTGGCGGGAGTAATAGCGGTGGAGTACGTCATAGATCTCCTCAACATGGAGGAGATCGGCGCGATAAGGATACCCGAGCTCCCGCCTGTCGTGGCCGTCGTCAACGGCGCGGCGAAGCTGCCCCACAGGATATTCTACAACAAGGACTCGGGGCTCCTCGCCATAAGGCAACACATGCCTGTCCCGCCTCAGATATACGCCGAGTTCGTGGGCAAGGTGCTCGACTGGGCCGAGGAGAACAAGGTGAGGGACGTGATCTGCCTCTCGGCCACCGCCGCGGCCGGGGAGGGCGACGTGGTCTATTTCGTCACCGAGGAGCATCTTGTGGATAGATTCAAGTCGTATGGGCTGACGCCGCTCAAGGAGGCCACGGTCGCCGGTCTCGAGGGCGCCTTTCTGGACGCAGTGCTGGGCCGCTCCATAGACGGAGCGCTCATCCTAGCCGAATCCAAGCTCCTGACGGCGGTCAAGAGGCTCGTCGAGAGCGGGAGGGTCGGAAGCCATAGAGACGTCATGTTGATACTGAACGACCTGGTCGGAAGGGTCGGGCCCGACGTGGCCGCGGCCCTCAAGCTGATAGACGCCGTGAGCAAGATAACGGGCGTGCCTATAGACACATCCAAAATGCAGGAACACGCCCAGAAGTACGCGTTCTTGGTCGAGAAGAACATAGAGGCCTTAATGCAGTCGGGACAGCAGAAGAGAGAGATCCCGTTGATGATCTAGGCTGATTCGCGGCACAGCCAGCGCCGGGAGCCAGCCCTTAATTGAGCCGTGGGCCGTAGGTCGACCTCCCGGCCGTCCTCGAACCCGACAACCCGGAGGGAGCTGGCCTTTTCCCTATGGCTAGTCGACCTGCACCCCGAGCACCTTCTGGAAGAACTCTATGGCCTCCTGCTTCGTCACGGTCTGGCCCCTGCCCACCTCGCTCCTCCTCCGCCGCCTCAGCTGGACCCTCAGCCCGGGCTTCGCCAGCCTGACGCAGACGTCCATGCCCCACACGCCGACGGCTGGGTCGTACTTAACGCCCGGGAGCATTATGTGCTCCTTGATCCCGAAGCAGACGTTGCCCCTCTCGTCGAAGCTTGAGGACTTCACCCTGTTGTTGACGGCCTCGAGGGCCCTCGCGAGGAACTTCACGGCTTTATCCCTCCTGAGGGTGACCGCGACGGCTATGGGCTCGCCCCGCCTTACGTTCCACTCCTTTATGCTCTTCTTGGCCTTTCTAACCGACGGCGTCTGGCCAGTCAGCTCCTCGAGGAGAGCCCGCGCCTTCTCCAGCCTCTCTCCTCCCTCGCCGACGCCGATATTCACCACGACCTTCTCTATGTATATGCGCTTCATGGGGTGGCCCTCCGTCAAGACCAACTCCTTCCAGCTCTTCTGGGCCAAGGCCGACATAGCCCCTCAATGGGGGCCACTTTAAATAATTTCGCCCTTCAGGGCTACGGACGGGGCCCTCGCCGATGCGGGATCTGAATCCAATATTTTAATATTTGTCCCATCTACGGCATGTGAAGGCCGCGTTGTTCTCCGGCGGGAAGGACAGCGTCTACGCCGCGCTTCTTGAGTGGCCAGTCGATATATTCGTGACGTTTGTCTACGAGTTTCCCAGGCCGTCGCCCCACCTCCTGAACCTCCCGAAGGTCGTCGAGCTGGCCAACGCGCTGGGGGTACCTCTGGCGATCCTCAAGGTGGATAGAGGCCGCGAGCTCGAGCAGGAGGCGGCCTTCCTGAGGAAGCTCGGCGTCTCCGAGCTGGTGGCGGGCGACCAGGCGATCGAGGACCATCTGAAGTACATGGAGAGGCTTGCCGGCGAGGCCGGGGCCAGGCTGAGGGAGCCCCTCTGGGGCCTCGACCCGGGGGAGCTCCTGCTGAGGGAGGCGGAGGCCATGGACTTCCTGGTTATAGGGGCAGGCGCGGCCGATCTAGTGTGCGACTTGGTGGGCCGCCGCAACGCCGAGGCGTTCCTCGGCAAGGCTCGGGCCCTGGGCGTGGATCCCATAGGGGAGCGCGGCGAGTACCACACGTTGGCTGTGAGGGTCGGAGGCCGGGGCTCCATATCCTATAGGTGCCGCGACGTCAGGAGGTACGGCGATTACTACATAGCCCTCCTATGAGCCTCCCCGAGCTCCTGGCCGAGGCCGCCTCGCGCGCCCGCTGCGACGGGGTCCTGCTGTCGGGAGGCCTCGACTCGGCCACCGTGGCGTGGGCCCTGCGGAGGGTGGACCTCAGGCCCGTGGGCTTCAACACGCAGTACGCGCCGGCTCCCGGCGCCGATCTGCCCCACCTCCTGGAGGCCGCGAGGGCCTTGAGGCTGAGGGTTGTCGTGAGCTGGGTGGGCGAGGAGGAGGCGGTGAAGGCGGCGGAGGACGTCGTGGGCATCTTGAAGGTGTTCAACCCCATGGAGGTCGTCAACTGCGCCGCGGCCTACGTGAGCATCAAGGCCGCCGCCGAGATGGGCGTGAGGAGGGTCTGCACCGGCGACGGAGGCGACGAGCTCTTCGCCGGATATGAATACATGTCGAGGATGGGGCCGAGGGAACTCGACGAATATATACGCAGGCTGGCCGGAGGCGGATGGTATTTCTGCGCCTTCGACGTGGGGAGGGCGTTGGGCGTCGAGGTCCAGGCCCCCTATCTGGACCCGGAGGTCGTGCGGTACGCCCTATCCATCCCCGCTGAGGAGAGGGTGAGGGACGGCGTCGGGAAGTATATAGTCAGGAGGCAGTTCCAAGGCCTTCTGCCCGACTCGATCGTCTGGCGGAGGAAGGACCCCATAGAGGTCGGCAGCGGCTTCTCGGCGCTCTACGACGTCTTGGCGCGGAGGGCCGAGGGGTACGCCGCCGACATACCGGTCCAAGGGGCGGCGAAATATCTCTACAAGGCCTTCAGGGAGAGGGGCTTGACGTACGAGAGGGGCGGAGAGCCGCAGTGCCCCGTATGCGGATACGGGCTGAGGGACGGCTATTGCCGAATGTGCGGGCACTACGCTAGGGCTTGATCGAGTAGACCCTGAGGCCGCCGAACATCTTGGCCTCCACAAGCCCGGCCCTCCTCAAGGCGCTCAGCGCATATTCGACGGTCCTCAGGGGCAGGCCTGTGAACTCCGCTATCGATCTCGACGTCAAGGGCCCCCTCTCCTCGAGGGTCTTGAGGACGTACCTCATGGAGGGGGAGAGCCTCCCCGCCGGCTCCGCCTCCCTCCTGGCCGCGACGGGCCTCAACAGCCTCGCCGCCGATCCGGCCCACACGGCGGCCCTCCCGTCGGCCAGCGGGATCCTCGTGCGCCCGTCGGCTATCAGCTCGGGCAGGAATCTGGACCGCACGTCCGAAATCTCTATCCTTTTGCCCAGCGGCACCACGTACGGCGGCCTTCTGGAGGTGGAGTTGACCGGCACTATCTCGAGGACCTCCGCCTCCAGGTCTATCACCGGGCCCCCCGCCGATCTGGCGTAGGCCGACGAGCCGAGGGGGGTCGACACGAGCACTCCGTCGGCCACGTCGCTGAAGACGATGCGTCCGTCCACGCGGACCTTGTAGGAAGTCAGGGCGGCCGACCTCCTGGGGAATATAGCGACCTCGTTGACGGCCCTCACCACAGATCCCCCGGACTCCGCGTGGAGCCTCGGTATCTTGACCACGGTGCATTCGGCCCGGGATGCCACCAGGGGGTACAGATCCTCGGACGCGAAGGCCAGCTCGGCGTCTATGCCCCGGGGCGATATGCCGACAACCACCTCGTCCCTGCTCCTCAACGCCTCCAATATCTCGCGGTCCGTGCCGTAGACGAGCACGTAGTCGGCATCGCCGCTGAGCCTTATGCCGAGCTTTCCGGCGGCCCTCTCCGACTCGGGCGAATAGGCCTTGACCGCCTCGATGCACACGGGAGCTCGATTACAGATGGTTTTAGGCATTAGCCCCGTCCGGCTGACCGTAGTCCGATCGGACCGGCGGAGCCTATATTTTTAGGACGCCCGTATTGCATGGAGCCCATATCGCCCTTCGACTGGCGCTACGGCTCCGAGGGCCTCCGCAGGCTTTTCTCCAGGCAGTCCATCGTCGACCTCTACGTCGAGGTGGAGAGGGCGTTGGTCTGCGCCCTGGAGGAGCTGGGCGTGGCGGAGCGGGGGTGCTGCGAGGCGGTCTCGCAGGTCTCGGTCTCCGCCGACGAGGTGTACAAGCTGGAGAGGGAGCTGAGGCACGACGTGCTCGCGCTGGTCCAGCTCCTCGAGGAGAGGAGCGGATGCCGTTTCGTCCACTACGGCGCTACTTCCAACGACGTGATAGACACAGCGTGGGCCCTTCTGATCAGAAGGGCGCTTGGGGCGATACGGGAGGGGGGCCGCGCCGTCGCCGAGGAGCTGAGGAGGCTTGCGCTCAAATACGCCGACCTGCCGGCGGTCGGGCGGACCCACGGCCAGTGGGCGGAGCCCATCACCCTCGGCTTTAAGTTCGCCAACTACTACTATGAACTGTACATAGCCTGCAGGGCCCTGGAGGGGGCGGAGGAGAGCATAAGGGGGAAGCTGGGAGGCGCCGTGGGGACCATGGCGTCTTGGGGCCCCCTGGGGCTGAGGCTGAGGGAGGCGGTGGGCAGAAGGCTGGGCATGCCGTTCCACCCCATATCCACGCAGGTGGCGCCCCGCGAGTCCTTCGCCTATCTCGCCTCGGCCCTCGCCCTGCTGGCGGAAGTCGCCGAGAGGCTCGCCACCGAGGTGAGGGAGCTCTCCAGGCCCGAGATCGGGGAGGTCCTCGAGACGGTGGGCGGCGGGTCCTCGGCCATGCCCCACAAGGCCAACCCGACCAACAGCGAGAGGGTTGTGAGCCTGGCGCGGTACGTCAGATCCCTCTTGGTCGTGGCGCACGAGAACGTGGCCCTCTGGCACGAGCGCGACCTCACCAACTCGGCCAACGAGAGGATCTGGATACCCGAGGCGCTCCTCGCCGTGGACGAGATACTGGCCGCGACGGCCCACGTGCTGAGGACGCTCCGGGTAGACGAGGAGAGGATAAGGCGCAACCTGGAGGCCGCCTTGCCGCACATCACCAGCGAGTTCCGCATGCTGGAGCTGATCAAGAGGGGCGCCAGGAGGGGCGAGGCCTACAGGATCGCAAAGGCCGGAGGAGGGGCCGGCGAGCTGCCGCGGGGCTGGCCCGTGAGGGAGCTAATAGACTCGGCGCTGGCGCTGGAGGCTTGCAGAGGCGGGCAGACCCATCCCGCCTAGCGGACCGATCGGCTTAAGGTATACCCAGACGATGGACTTGGAGGCGGGCCGCCGCGGAGGCGCCGCGCCTAGAGGACGCCCTTGGCCCTGCGGAGATCGACAACGTGCCCCACCTCGGGCCCCGTGCCCAGCAGGGTGACGGGCCTCCCGAGCTCCGCCTCTATTTGGTCCACCCACCTCCGCGCGTCGGCGGGGAGATCCTCCCACCTGGTCTTCCCGGCGGCGTCTCCGAAGAGCGCGTCGAGCTTCGTTATGGCTATCTGCGTCGGCGAGTTCAGCGCCACGGCGCGCCTCGCGAGCTCGAGGTTGAAGGGGGCGGCCCTCCTGGGCCTGCCCGTCACAGCGCCTCTCTCGACCCAGCCCCTCCTCTCGGCCTCCTCGGGCGACAGCTCGCCCGGCAGAGGGCCGTTGCCGACCCTGGTGACGAAGGACTTGAAGACGAGCACCACCTCGTCCACGTCCTTAGGCCCGATGCCCGCCTCGCTGGCCACGCCGGACGCCGTCGTGTCCCTGCTGGTGACGTAGGGATAGGTCCCGTGGTAGAGCGAGAGGAAGGTGCCCTGCGTGCCCTCTACTATGACGCCGCCGTCGGCCAGCCCGCGTATCATGGCGGGCACGTCGGCGAGATACGGCTTGAGCTCCTCGAAGTCCCTTGCCAGCCTCAGGCGCCTCAACACCCTGTCGACCATCGCGGCCCCGACGCCCTGGCCGGTGGAGCCCACCGTCTTCATCAGGTGCTCGTCTCGCCTCTCGGCCTCCACATGTCTGTCCTCTATGACGCCGGTGTTGTAGTCCACCTTGGTCCTCCCCCTGCCGTACCTCTCCGCCTCGGCCGCGAAGACGTCCAGCCTTATGAGCGCGCCGGGGGCCACCGCCAGGACCGCCGAGGGGTCCACGAAACAGCTCGGCAGAGACCTCAAGACGTGCTGCACGCCGTTGTGGACGACCGTGTGGCCGGCGTTGGGAGCGCCGGTCCTCACGCAGAGCTTCGGCGAGTCCCTCAGGGCCAGATACGCCGTTATCTTGCCCTTGCCTGTGTCCCCGAAGAACCCGTCCACTATTACTGTAATCACATAAACTAAACCGAGAGGTAATTAAAAGATTGCCCGGCCTCGTTTAATCATGTAGTTAAAAACGGCGCCGAGGCCCACGTCCCCGATGCATGGGCCACGCCGCCCTGCTCGGACGAAATCCCCGGTCAGCTTTTTAAAGAGGTTCATGGAGCCCCCGTGATAAGCCAGTACCTCACCCGCCTGAAGACGCTGGACGCCTACGTGGGGAGGTTCGACGTGGTCATAGTGGGGGCCGGCCCCGCCGGGATGTTCGCGGCGTACGAGCTCGCCGAGGCCGGCGGCCTCCGCGTGGCTCTGCTGGACGGCGGCCTGCGCGCGTCGAGCAGGACATGCCCCCTGCAGACCCCCCTCCAGAGGTGCACCTTCTGCGTGCCCTGCCACATAATGTACGGCGTGGGGGGCGCCGGCACGCTCAGCTCCGGCCTCATAAACCTGCGGCCTGATGTCGGCGGGGATCTGCACGAGCTGGTGGGCGATTGGGACAAGGCCATGGGCCTCATAGAGTATGTGGACTCCGTCTTCGTGAAGTTCGGCGCGCCCGGCGACGTGTACGAGCCTAACTTGGAGGCCATAAACGAGCTGTCCTCCATAGCGGCTAGGGTCAACGCCAGGGTTGTGCCCATAAGGCAGAGGCATCTGGGCACCGACGGCTCGCGCAAGGTGGTTGAGGCGATGGCCCAATATCTGGAGGGCCGCGGCGTCTCGCTCCACACCTCCACCTGGGCGCTGACGGTCGAAAGGAGCCGGGAGGGATTCGTGGTGAAGACCAGCAGGGGGGTGTTCGAGGCGCCCGCCGTCCTGCTGGCGCCGGGCAGGGGAGGGGCAGAGTGGCTGGTCTCGACGTTGAGGGGGCTGGGGGCCAAGCTGGACTTCGGCCCCATAGATATAGGGGTCAGGGTTGAGGTGCCCTACCAGGTCATGAGGCCCCTCACCGACGCGGTCCACGACCCCAAGGTGATCCTCTACACGTCTAAGTACGACGACAAGGCGAGGACCTTCTGCACAAACCCCCGCGGCTTCGTGGTCAAGGAGGTCTACTCCGACGGCACAGTCGGCGTGAACGGCGAGGCCTACCTCGAGAGGAAGAGCGACAACACCAACTTCGCCTTCTTGGTCACGCTGAGGCTCACCGATCCCATGGAGGACACCATAGAGTACGGCAAATCCATAGCGAGGCTTGCGACCAAGCTCGGAGGCGGCAAGCCCCTCATACAGCGCCTCTACGACCTCGAGAGGGGCCAGAGATCCACTTGGGAGAGGATAAGGAGGTCCAGCATCTCGCCCACGCTGAAGGACGTGACGCCGGGCGACATATCGCTCGCCCTCCCCCACCGCGTCGTGGAGGACATAATAGAGGGGCTGAAGAAGCTCGACGAGCTCGCGCCGGGCGTCGCCAGCCCCCAGACGCTCATATAGTAGGCGTCAAGGTGGCCGAGGTGCTCCACAGCGGGAAGGCCAGGGCGAGGCAGACGGCTGAGATATTCTCGCGCCGCCTCGGCGCACCCGTCAGGAAGGTCGACGGCCTTGCGCCCAACGACGACCCGCGCATCTGGGCCTCCAGGGCCGAGGCTCTGGCGGCCGACGTGATGCTGGTGGGCCATCTGCCCCACCTCTCGAGGCTGGCGTCGCTCCTCCTGGTGGGCGACCCCCAGAGGGAGGTCGTCAAGTTTAGATATTCCGGCGTGGCGAGGCTGGAGAGGGGCGAGGCCGGCTGGAGGCTCGCCTGGTACGTCACGCCCGATATCGCGCCGTGAGGCTTTCGGTCGACAGGAGGCGGAGGCTGATAGACGTGCTGCCGGAGAGGGCCGAGGATCTCTACTTCGTCTACCTCCTGGTGGACCGGGGGGATGTGGTGAGGGGCTGGACCGTAAGGGAGTACAAACCCGAGGGGGCCAAGGAGGGGGAGAGGATAAAGGTGTATCTGGCCGTGAGGGTCGAGGCGCTTGAGTACCACAAGTTCCGGGGGAGCCTCAGGGTGAGGGGCACCGTCGTGGAGGTGGGGGGCGATCTGGAGGGCGTCAAGGGCAGGAGGCACACCTTCGACGTGTTGCCCGGCAGAGAGATAGAGATCGCCAAGCCCGAGTCGTACCCCATGGAGCTCGTCGACGAGGTGGCGAAGCTGGCGTCTGTAGCCCTGCCGAGGATTCTCCTGGTGTCCATCGACGGGGATGAGGCGGCGGTGGCCCACATAACTGCGCTGGGCGTCGAGCTGTTGGGCGTCCTGGAGAACAGAAGGCCTAAGGAGGCGGGCTCCGACTCCGAGGAGGAGGCCCTCGGCCCGTTCTTCAGAGAGGTGGCGAAGGCCGTGGATCAATACAGAGTGAGGCTCAGGCCCGATAGGGTTGTGCTCGCAGGCCCTCAGCTGTATGTAGAGATGGCGGCGCGGTATATAAAGGGCGACTTGGCGCCGCAGTCGTCGGGGGGCCTCGCCGGCGTGTACGAATTCCAGCGCGGCGGCCATTTCGAGGCCTACCGCGAGATCTTGGGCTCGGAGGCGCTGGGCGAGGTCCTCAGGCTGGCCTCGGAGAGGCCCGAGCTGGTGGCCGTCGGCCTCGACGCGGTTAGGGAGGCCGCGGCGCAGGGGAGGGTGCGCATGTTCGCCGTGGTCGACGAGGCCTTGAAGGAGCGGGCCGAGGAATACGCCGAGGTGTTAAGGCTGGTCTTCTCGGCCAGAGGGGCCGTGAGGATCGTGCCGGCTGAGGGCGAGGCGGGGCAGATGTTGACCGCCATGGGCGGATGCGCCGCCGTGTTGCGCTATTAAACTTTTAAATAGATCCACTGGAGCAGTTATGGAAAGGGGATTGGGGATGCTCCTCTACGCGCTGAGCGCTATGTCCATCGCCTTCGGCGTCTTGTTGTTGGTCCTGTACCCAGGCAGGAGGTCCCTGGCGCTGGCCGCGCTGGGCATCTCCATGGGCATCGCCGCGCCTATCGCATATAGGGCACTGTCCCGCCGGGAATAGATATTAACGGCCTCCCCGGTCCCTACATGAGGCTCGAGGGCGTCATAGCGGCGACGGTCACGCCGTTTAGAAAAGACGGCGTCAACTACGAGGCCCTGAGGGACCTCCTGGCCAGGCTCGCCTCGCAGGGATACGGATTGTTCCCCTCCTCGTCGACCGGCGAGGTGGCCAAGCTGACCCCCGAGGAGAGGGTCAAGGTGGCCGAGCTGGCGGTGGAGGTGGGGGGCGGCAAGGTGCCCGTGATAGCCGGCACGGGCACCGGCGACCATATAAGCACCATAGAGATGGCCAGGCGGTATAAGGACGTTGGGGTCGACGCCGTGTTGATAACCCCGCCCTACTACGTCCAGGGCGATTGGGCCGGCATATATGCCTTCTACAAGAAGGTGCTGGACGCCGTCGACATGCCCGCGGTGCTCTACACGATCCCCCTCGCGGTGGGCTACAACATACCGGCCGAGGTCTTCGACCTGGTCTCGTCGGAGTACAGCCAGGTGGCGGCCGTCAAGGACAGCTCGGGCGACTTCCGCTACCACATGGAGCTGATATATCTGGTCGGGGGCAGGATCTCCGTCCTCCAGGGCGTCGACATGTTCTTCGTGCCGAGCCTCATAGTGGGGGCCCACGGCGGGATACTGGGAGGCCCCAACTTCCTGGGCCCCCTGCAGCTGAGGCTCTACAACATGGTGAGGGAGGGGAGAATCGCCGAGGCGGTCGAGATACACAGGAAGCTGATGGAGCTCTGGCGCTTCATGGGGGGCTGCGGGCTGACGGGGAAGCTCGGCGGCAAGTGGCCCACCCTCTACAAGATAGCGACGCAGATGGCCACCGGCATAGACATGGGGCCGCCGCGGGAGCCCCTTCCGCCCGTCGACGACAGAGACAGGGAGGAGCTGAGGAAGATACTCGAAAAACTGGCGCCGCTCACGCGCTAGGGAGGGCGGCTTCTACGCCCCGCGGCGACCCAAGCCGCGCTGACGGCCGTCGGGAACCGGCGCGGTCCGCGGGCGTAGACGCCGATATGGGCCGACCGACGGTCCGGCGAGGCTTGGATCGGGTCGAGGGCCCCCGGCGCCATTTGGGGCCGTCGCCGATTCCGCCGAGGTAGACGGGGGAGCTTGCGGGGCCTCGCGGCGGCGCCGGCCGCGCCCGATATTTATATACCCTATATAGTTCCCTCCGTGGATCTCGTCGTCGTGTCAGTCCTGGGCGCCGATAGGGTCGGCATAGTGGCCGGCATAACGAGCGTCTTGGCCAGACACAACGCGAACATAGTGGACATAGCCCAGACGGTGGTCCGCGACATATTCTCCATGGTCATGGTGGTCGACATATCCAAGGCCGATGTGGACATAGCGGGCCTGCGGGCGGAGCTCGAGGAGGTGGGGAGGAAGCTCGGCGTCATGGTCGCCGTGCACCACATAGACGTGTTCCGCTATATGCAGAGGATATGAGGGCCTTCTCGCCTGAGGAGATAGGGGAGGTCCTCGAGATGGTGCTGTTCCGCGAGCTGGACATACGCGCCGTCACTCTCAGCGTCAACACGCTCCCGGCGATACGCGGAGACGTCGGGTCTGCCCTCTCCGCCTTGAGGAGCCTGCTGGGGCCGCATCTAGAGCGCTTCAGGCCCGCGGTGGACAAAATAGCGGCGAAGCTCGGCGTCAGGATAGTGACGGCGAGGCTCGCCGTGAGCCCGGTCAGCGTGATGCTCGAGCCGCTGGGCCGCGCCGAGGATGCCGTCGAGATCGCCAAGGCCTTGGACGACCTGGCGGAGACCCACGGCGTCGATATGGTCGGCGGATTCGCCGCCTTCGTGCACGCAGGCGTGTCGAGAGGCGACAGGGCCCTCATCGACGCGTTGCCCGACGCCCTGAACTCCACCAAGAGGCTCGGCGGGTTCGTCAACGCCGCCTCCACGGCCACTGGCATAAACATGGACGCCGTCCTGGAGGCCGCGAAGGCGGTCCTCTCCATGAGGCCCGAGGCCGCGGCGAGGTTCGCCGTGACTGCCAACGTGCCGGAGGACGTGCCCTTCATGCCGGCGGCCCACCACGGCCTCGGCCTCCCCGACGCCGTGATAAACGTTGCCGTGAGCGGCCCCGGGGTCATAGAGGCCGTCGTGAGGAACATGAAGGACGCGGACTTGAGGACCCTACACGACGCGATAAAGAGGGCCGCGTTCAAGGTCACGAGGCTCGGCGAGCTCGTGGGGAGGGAGGTCGCGAGGGAGCTGGGCGTGAGGTTCGGCGCGGTGGACCTCTCGGTGGCCCCGTCGCCCAAGGTCGGCGACAGCGTGGCGGGGATACTCGAGGCCATGGGCCTCCCGAGGGCCGGCGCCCCGGGCTCCGTCCTGGCCCTCCACCTCTTCGTGGACGCCGTGAAGAAGGGAGGCGCCATGGCCACCTCCACAATAGGCGGCCTAAGCGGCGCGTTTATACCCGTCAGCGAGGACGCCTTGATGGCCAAGGCGGCCGAGGAGGGGGCGTTGGGCTTCGACTCGTTGAAGGCCATGTCGGCCGTCTGCAACACCGGCATAGACATGGCCGGCATACCCGGCGACGCGCCGCCCGACGTGGTCGCTGCGCTCGTGGCGGACGTCATGGCGCTCGCCACAGCCCTCGACAAGCCGCTGGGCGTCAGGCTGGTTCCGATTCCCGGCGGCAGGCCCGGCGACGTCTACGAGCTGGGGGGCCTCTACGGGAGGGTAGTGGTGATGGATCTGGGCAGATATCGGGAGATACCTCTGGCCAGGAGGAGCGGCGTCGTGCCGCCGAGCGTCTGGAGGCTGAGGGCCGGCTAATTATTCATCCGCTTAATATAACTGACGATGGCCGTCCGGCGTTCCGCAACTTTTTAAAATTCATAAATTAAAGTCGCTATGTCGGTATCCATATCGGTGCTGGCCTCCCACAGCGCCCTGGACGTGCTGGACGGCGCCAAGGACGAGGGCCTTAGAACCATAGCGGTGGCCAAGAGGGGGCGGGAGAGGGCCTATAGGGAGTTCCCCGTCGTAGACGAGCTGGTCGTCCTGGACGACTACAGGGATATAATAAGGGAGGCGCACAGGCTCAAGGGCTCGGTCTTCGTCCCCAACAGGTCTTTCGCCGTGTATGTGGGCTACGACGCGATAGAGAGGGAGTTCCCCATCCCCATATTCGGCAACCGCCACCTCCTGAGGTGGGAGGAGAGGGTCGGGCCTCACAGCTACTACAGGCTTCTCGACGAGGCCGGCGTAAGGAGGCCGAGGACCTACGCCTCGCCCGACGAGGTGGATAGGCCGGTCATGGTCAAGCTGCCCGAGGCGGCGAGGAGGGTGGAGCGGGGGTTCTTCGTGGCCAGGGACAGGGACGACCTCATGCGCAAGGCCAGGAGGCTGGCCGAGAGGGGCATAATAAGGCTTGAGGACCTCTCCGGCGCGGCCATAGAGGAGCTCGTGCTGGGCGCCCACTTCAACGCCAACTTCTTCCAGTCGCCGATATATAGGCGGCTCGAGCTGCACAGCTTCGACAGGAGGATACAGAGCGATCTCGACGGCGTGCTCAGACTCCCCGCGAGGGACCAGCTGGACCTCGACCCCGACGTGAGGTACATAGAGGTGGGGCACGAGCCGGCCACCTTGAGGGAGAGCCTCCTGGAGAAGGTCTTCGACCTGGGGCACCGCTTCGTCGACGCCGCCGCGAGGCTCGTCAAGCCGGGCGTCATAGGGCCCTTCACCCTCCAGTTCATCGTGACGCCCGAGCTGGATCTGGTGGTCTACGACGTGGCCCCCAGGATAGGCGGAGGCACGAACGCCTACATGGGGATAGGGGGCCAGTACTCCAAGCTCTACTGGGGGAGGCCGATCTCGATAGGCAGGCGGATAGCCATGGAGATAAAGGAGGCTGTAAGGCAGGGGAGGCTCGAGGAGGTGACGACATGATCGAGGCGCTGTTGAAGAGGTACGACCTCGATAGGCTGGCGGTGGCCACCATAGCGTCCCACACGGCGCTCCAGATACTGAGGGCCGCCAAGGGGCGGGGGTTCAGGACATTGGCGGTGGCCCGCCCCAGCTCGGCCTGGTTCTACAGGCGCTTTCAATTCATCGACGAGGTGTGGGAGGCCGACCTCTCCAACTTCCGGCCCGTGGCCGAGAGGCTGGCCGAGAACAACGCCGTCTTGATCCCCCACGGGTCCTACGTGGAGTACGTCGGCTGGAGGCAGGCCCTCGAGGCGCCGGTGCCCACGTTCGGCGTGAGGCGCCTCGTCGAGATAGAGGCTGACCAATACAGGAAGATGGACCTCCTGAGGAGGGCAGGCATACCTACGCCCAGGAGCTATTCCCCCGACGAGGTGGACGGCCCCGTCATAGTGAAGCTCTTCGGGGCCAAGGGCGGCAGGGGCTACTTCTTCGCGAAGAATAGGGAGGAGCTCCTCGAGAGGCTCAAGGGCGTCAACGAGCCCCACATAATCCAGGAGTACGTCTTCGGCGTACCGGCGTACTACCACTACTTCGCCTCGCCCATATACGGCAGGGTGGAGCTATTCGGCATGGACGTGAGGTACGAGTCCAACGTGGACGGGAGGACGTTCGGCCTGGCGGAGCCCACGTTCGTGGTGGTGGCCAACTTCCCCCTCGTGCTGCGGGAATCCCTGCTCCCCGCGGTGCAGAAATACGGCGAGGCGTTCGCCGACGCCGTCCGCGAGGCCCTCGGCGAGGAGATGAAGGGGCCCTACAGCCTCGAGTCCATAATAAGGGACGACCTCTCCATAGTCGTCTTCGAGTTCTCGGGGAGGATCGTGGCGGGGACCAACGTCTATATGGGCGTCGGCTCGCCCTACTCCGTCCTCTACTTCGACAGGCCTATGGACATGGGCGAAAGGATAGCACACGAGCTGGAGCTGGCCAGAGACAGAGGGAGGCTCGAAGACGTCGTGAGCTGACCGGGGCGGCCTAGGCCCGCATCCCCGCGAGGCAGGCGGCCGATCGCCGGAATTCCGCAGAGGCTCGCGGATCTGCGTCGGGCCCAGCGCCTCCGCCGCGCATGCGCCTGCGCGCCGTTAAGCGACGCCTACGCCCAGTCGCCCCCGCTCGGCCGACCTCATGAAACCGGCAGGGTCTAGATGCGGCCCGACGCGCGGACCCGCGCCACCGACGGTTGAAAAGGGGGCCCTGCGCCCCCTCAGAGGGGGTGGCTGGAGGGCTACCGCCGCAGGGGGAAATAGAATGGGTGGGGTTAAGCCGGCTACGGCCCGCTCAGACTTATGGGGCAGTACGGAGGGCCGCCGTATATCGCGTAGCCGGATATCCAAGAGCCGCTCGGCGTGGGTTCCTGCAGAACGAGGTCGAGGGTCGCCGTGTTGATGGTGATGGAACTGCTTGACTGAGGTACGAGGCCCACTAGCCAGTCCGCGCGGGTCCAGGCGCTCCAGCAGGTCGTCATCACCTCGGCGTTGAAGGGTAGCCAGAGCCAATAGGTGTTGCCGGGCGAGTAGTTCGCAAGCCCTATCACCGCACCCTCACCAGGTCCCACGATGAAGCCATCTATGACGTCCACAGAATTGGATATATCATAGAGACCGCTGTAGATGAACGTCCACGTCGCGTTGAAGGCAACTTGCCCGCCGATAGTCGTCGAGGTCCACGGCGACTGTGATACCGATATATACGGCCAACTTATCAATTCCGGCTCGTAAGTGACGCTGAGGCCTTCTAGGCCGATGTCTATAGTGAAGGAGCCGACGGGTGTAGAGCTAGAGTCGGGCTGGTAGCTGGACGGCGGCGCCGCCACAAAGGCGTTTGTAGATCCCCCGAGCATAGCTTGGTAGCTGGCGTACGCGTCGAAGCCTCCTATCAGCTCCTCCAGAGCGCCGGGGCCCTGCGAAGAGACCCCGCCGCCTATATACACCTCGTTGCCCCCGCTCGGAGTCATGTAATAGGCCACGTCGCCCATTAGCGCTGCAGGTATCTGCGGTGGGTTTTGGTTTGGAAACGTTAACGAGTTTGCCATTAGTATACACGAGTCATAGTAGAAAATGTCGCCGTAGTTGTCCTCAACCGCCATAACGCCGTAGCTGTCCGAGGTAGGCGCGCCTTGGCTCCCCAAGATTTGCATACCCCAGAGAAAGATGTTATTGCCGAAGCCGCCCGACTGTAGGGCCTGCGTATATGTGGCGTAGCAGGGATCCCAGTTTATGTCTGTGGGATCGGCCATAGCAGTTGCGGCCGGCCGGTTGTCTGCCGACTTGAGGCGGGCCCAGTTGGCGGCTACATAGGCCAGACGGTCCGGGCGGATTGGCCCCACGAGCAGGGCGGTCGTCTTCCCGTTTCTCAGGGCCGCGGCGCCGACTAGAGTCTCGCCGCCCGGCAGGACGAGCGCCGCCGCCAGGTAGTGGTCTCCGAACTTCACGCCGGCCGCTCTAGCCGCCGCGTACGAGAGGAGGAGCTCCGCCGCAACCGGATCGCTGGAGTTGGCAAGCACCAGCCCCCCTCTCGCGAAGATTCCCTCTAGGGCCTGGACAGCCGGGCTGGTGAGGTTAAGCGCGCCGCGGGCCGTCTCTAGCTGGGCCCAGTCGACCACCACGACGCTTCCGTTCGGTATCTTGGAGAGGTCGGCCGTGGTTATGGGTACTGCGTTGAGGCCCGCCCTCTCGATCGCCTCGACGAGCGATTGGGGCCCCAACACGTAGACGGGAGGGGCGCTGGGCGGAGCGGGCGCCGGAGTCGCCGTAGGTTGCCCTCTAGCGGGGGCGCCGGGCAGGCGGAGCGCGAGGAGCGCCAGGAGGGCCGCGGCCAGGGCTATGGCCAGAACTTGTCTACGCGCCATATAGGTAGATGGGCATGCGGATATTTTTACGTGGCCTATACGCGAAAAACTACATGTCGATCGCCGAAGCGGTATCCGTGTAGGGTCTACGCGCCGCATTGTTGACCTGCCTCCGCCGTGGCTAGCCCCGGCTGGGGTGCTCCGTGCGGCGTGGCGGTCAGCCAGCTGCCGCCAGCTCACGCATCGCGATTGGTCAGGTTCATCACCGCATATAGCTGGGCCCGTGGTTATTAACTCATCGCAGACCCGGGACGGGCCTTCGCCGGACTGCGGCGCGGCCTACAGCCTCGCGAGGAACGCGGCCACGTCCATCGCCGCGCGGGATTTCCTCAGAAGTTCGCGGTCCTGCGTGACCAGCGAAAGGCCCAGCGTCTCGGCCGCGTAGGCGTAGCTCGCGTCGTAGAACGTCAGGTCCCTCTCGACGGCGACCTCCAGGACCTTCTCGAGAGGGGGGTCGTCCAACACCTTCAAGGCCGACAGCACGCGCGAGAGGGCTCCGGCGGTCTCCCGCCACGGCAGCTTGCCGGCCCTCGCCTCTTTCCACAACGCGTTTCCAACCTCGTACACGGTCAAGTGGAGGATGGCGAGCCTTTCCCTATGCCCTATCCACCTGTCGTAGCGGGCGACCAGCCCGTACAACGCTGAGGCGTCCAACAGATACTCAACGCTCATCTCTAGAGCTGCGCACTGCGCCCACCCACTCCTCCTCGGATATGCGGGAGAGGGCGCCCCTCAACGCCTCGAGGGCCCTTGCGAGCTCCTCTTCCTCCCTCCGCCTTATGGCCTCCTCGAGCGCCCTCTCCACGACCTCCCTGACATCTATCCCGAGCTCCTTAGCCCTCTCCTTCAACTCTCTTCTGATCCTTACGCTTATCACGGCGGTGGACATAGGCGTATACGGATATACGTATATAAGCTTATCGTATACGGATATATGTATACGGAGCGCGGCGGCTCCTCGAGGGATAACTCGAGGGATAAATAGTGGGGCTCTCCAGACCTCCATGAGGGTGGTCGTGTTGGGGCTGGGCGGCTGGATCTCCAGCCCGTGGCTGGGCTATCCGGCCATATACGTCGAGACCGATAGGCGGATTCTCCTGGACGCCGGCGAGGGGACCTACGCGAGGCTCGCCCAATGCGGCCTCGCGCTTCCCGACGTCCTTGTGTTAACGCACGCCCACGGGGATCACATATTGGGCGCGCCCACGCTCCTCCTGATGGCCCGCCGCGGAGGGGGCAGGTTGAAGGTGGTCGCGACGGCCTCCGTCCTCTCGTCCCTTAGGAGGATCCTCGAGGCCGTGGACATGCCCCATCTACAGCAGAACATGGACCCCGTGGAGGTGCCGCCGGACGGCGAGGTGGAGGAGGGCGGCACGAGGATCGCGTTCGCGCCGGCTAGGCACTCCGTCGAGACGGTGCACGTGAGGGTGGAGCACGGGGGGAGGTGTGTGGCCTACAGCGGGGACACGGCGCCGAGCGATAGCCTGGTCGAGCTGGCCAGGGGGTGCGACCTCTTGATACACGAGGTCTCGGGGAATCCGGGGCAGGAGGAGGCCGCGCACGCCGTGGGCCACAGCGCCACCGGCGACGCCGTGGAGATGGCCAGAAGGGCCGGCGTGAGGGCCCTTATGCCCGTCCACTACTACCTCAACGCGCCCTTGATCCCTCCCGGCGTCGATATATACGTGCCGTATCCCTGCGCCTCGGTGGAGCTGTGAGGTGCCTGAAGGTGCCGGAGGACAGAAGGCGCATCTTCGCGTTCCCCTACCCTGTGGCCATCTGGCGCGACCCCCCTCGCTCCGTGGAGCTGGCCGTAGAGGTGGCGAGGGACTTCGGCGCGACGAGGATCTACACCGTGGGCGACGTCGTGACCGCCAACTTCCTAGCCGCAGGCCTCGTCCCCGACGCCGCGGCGGTGGACCTCAAGACCAGGAGAAGCGAATACGTCAGGACGGTCGAGGCGTTTCCGAGGATCGTCTCCGTGAGGAATCCTCCTGGCTATATAACCGAGGAGGCGTGGGCCGCCGTCGAGGACGCCGTGAGGACGCCGGGGACCCTCCTGTTGGTGGAGGGGGAGGAGGACATGCTGTCCCTGGCCTTCATAGCGCTTGCCCCCGACGACTCTGCGGTCGTCTACGGCCACTACAGAGGCGCGTTGATAGTGATACCGGTGGGCAGGTACAAAGAGATAAGGGGGTTGTTGAAATATATGGAGCCCTGTTAGTCGGTGGCTGGGGTCAGAAACGCCTCGCGCTCCAGCTCCAGCACTATCCTCCTGGCCTCCTCGAGCAGTCGCGCCGCCTCGATGTAGCCGTGCTCGTAGAGCTCGCTCGATATCCTGGCCAGCTCGTCTGCCATCTTGGGGTTGGGCTGCATGGGGGTGCGACGGC
>NZ_LCWM02000017.1:29054-36338 GCF_002077075.2 Thermoproteus sp. CP80
GCGGATTTGTTCGCCTCCACCAGCTCCTTGATCCTCTTCCTGCTTCCAGCCACGGGGCCGTGGCCCATGACCAGCACCTCGGGCTCCAGGGACTCTATTCTGTCGAGCGACGCCGTGAAGAGGTCCACGTCGTTGAGGTAGGGCATTCCGTACCTCTTGAGGACCATCTCGCCGAACACCGCGTCGCCCGCGTAGAGAACCCCCTCGACTAGATATCCCATATGGCCGAAGGTGTGGCCCCTCAGATCTACAGCCTCTACGTTCTCGATCTTGTCGCCCGGCCTCACCAGGCCGGCCACCTTGAGGTCGCGCCCCACATACGCCGCGTCCGGCACGTAGAAGCCGTGGGTGAAGAAGAGACGGGCCTTGGTGTTGGAGACGAGGATCTCCTCGCCCCATGGCGCGTAGACCTCGGCCCCCTCGGGCGTCGCCGAGAGGTGGTCGGCGTGGTGGTGGGTCAGGAGGACCGTCGGCCTCTCGCCGGCCGCCTTGAGTATCTCGGCGGACCTCTCGGCGGGGTTGCCCGGATCTATCACGTACCTGCCCACGACCAACGTGTTGGGCGACCCCTTCAGCAGGACTACGCCTTTCCGCAGCTCCATATGTGCGCCCGAGGCCCCAATATATATACTGATCCAGGCAGGCCGCCGCGCCTGCGCTATCTGATCCAGCCCTCGGCCTTGCCGGCCAGCTCCACCGGCGTCGGGTCCAGATCCGGCGGCTTGAAGAGGTGGCGCCACTCGCCCGGCCTCGGGACGTGGAGGCCCCGCTCGGACGTGGACAGCAGGTAGCGAACCTCCGCCGTCTTGAAGACCGTGCCGCATCTGACGCACCGCCTGCCTTTACCTCTGCCCATGCTCTCCAGGGCGCCGCCGCAGTAGGGACATCTCGGCGTCGATCTGACGACCCTATATATCACCTCCATGGACTCTATGTATAGATAGAGGCCGTCCCCCCTCGGCTTCACCCCGCCCCTCAGCTCCACGTAGCAGCCCACGCATCTCTCCAGGGTAGCGGCTATCTTGCCCAGATGCCTATAGGCCACCGCCACCAGGCCGTTGGAAAGCCCCGCGAAGACGTGGCGCCTGTGCCTCCTGGCCCACAGCACCAACGCCCTAGCCCTATACACCGAATAGGGGAGCGGCCTATCGGGCAGAGCGCCCAGCTCCACGTGGGCGTCGGTCGCCTGGTTCGTGCGGTATATAACCCAGCCGGCCGGCCGCACGCCGTTGGCCTCGAGGAAACGCGCCGCGTAGACCAGATGGGGTGGGGAGAGGCCCCTTATGCCGTAGAGGACGGGGTCCGGCCCCCTCGGCTCTATGAGGACCCTCCTCCCGTCCAAGTTATGGAAGGTGTAGGGGTAGGTCAGCAGCTCCATCGCCGCGACGAGGTCGCGCCCTATCGGGGGCCTCCCGCCCTCCCTGTAGGCCAACAGCTCGAAGGTCGATCTGGGTAGCTCCGCCCCGACGGCCGCCGTAGCCCCTATCACCCCCCGGCCGCCCCAGGTCCTCAGCCCCCCGACCCGCTCCACCACGCTCCTCGGCACTATCTGCGACAGGGCCAGCCTGTAGACCCGCCTGGCCCTCTCGGGCACTTGGCCGACCGCCATGACCACGCCGGGGCTCGTCTTGCCGACCACGTCCGAGCCCTCCGAGACCGTCTTGACGGCGAGCTCCCACAGATCCCCCTCGGCCCCCTCGGGCGCGTCGAGGACCAACGCCACGGCGGCGTTCCCCCTGGTCTTGAAGGGGACGTAGGGGTTCAGCCTTATGAGGCGGGGGTAGTCGGCCAGGA
This sequence comes from Thermoproteus sp. CP80, assembly GCF_002077075.2. Taxonomy (GTDB): domain Archaea; phylum Thermoproteota; class Thermoprotei; order Thermoproteales; family Thermoproteaceae; genus Thermoproteus. The sequence goes on from NZ_LCWM02000017.1 coordinate 30,849, forward strand.
TATCGCCGTATTTCCTCAATATCTCCTTCACCAGCCTGTAGCCCACATACGTCGTGCAGCCCCCCCTGTGGGAGTCGGTGTCGTCTATGCCTATGCGGACCAGCACGTCAGCCCTTCAAGCCGCCGATGTTGAAGCCCTCCAGCGGCTTGCCCAATATGAGGTAGTTCAACACCGTGACCAGCAGGCCGGCGGTGATGTCCTTGTAGGCCACAACGTAGAGAGCCACGTTCTGCGCAGACGTCGCCGTGGGGGTCGCGGTGGGCGTCGCCGCGGTCGACGTAGACGGAGGGGTCGTCGCGGGGGCTTGTCGACTTTGGCCCGTCACGTACAGCAGAACCGCGGCGACCACCATCACCAGAACCACGACGGCGATGATGGACGCAGTCCGCGAGGTTCCTCTCGACATGGAGGGGCATCGCCGCGGTACTTAAAGATTTCTCTAGGGCGACGGCCCGCCGCGATCCGCCGAGGATTCCAGATTCGCCAGTACCTGCCTGATGTATCTCGGGAGCTCCTCGTAGGCTATGGGGATGGCCCCCTCGACGGGGAGGGCCCTATTGAGGGCGTGCCTCACGACTATCCTCACGTCTGCCTCGGCCCAGGCGGGCAGGTCGTTCTCGCTGTCGCCCATGTACACCACGCGGTCAACCCCCAGGAGGGCCTTCAGGAGCCTCACCGCGCGTCCCTTGTCCACGTCGGCTCCGTATATGTCCACGAAGGGATGCCTCGAGTACTTAAGCACCTTGAGGCCCAGGGAGGACGCCTCGGCCAAGACGTCGCCGAGCCCGCTGGGCGGGGCGCCGCGGTCCCTCCAGTCGATGGTGATCCCGGCGAGCCTCCCGTCCCACGTCCTCTTCTCCTCAACGAGGGCGTCCAGAGAGCGGGCGGATCTCAACACGCGGTCCAGCTCCGCCGTCTTGAGCCCGTGGAAGATCGCCACATATCCCCCCGCCCTAACCTCTATGCCGTTTATACAGGCATACGCCGCCGCGAAGGGCACGGCCCTCGCCACCAGGCCGCACTCCTTGGTCGTCACAACGGCGAGGGGAATCTTGAGGGCGAGCTCCCTCAAGGCGTGCTCCAGCTCCAGAGGCAGAGAGGGGTCTCTCCTCACGAGCTCCGGCGGCACCAACGTCCCGTCGAAGTCGGTAAACAGAGCGACGGGCACAATGCCGACGAGATCTGTGGTAAAAATACTTTACGCTGAAGCGACGCGCGACGGGGGACCTGCGCCGAGCCCGGATAGAGCCGGCGGAGGTCTGCGGCCCCGGCAGATCCGCGTCCAGGGAGAAAAGCTTAAAAACCACTGGAAATATATGTAAAGGGCCGGTAGTCTAGCGGAAGGACGCCCGCCTCGCGCGCGGGAGATCCCGGGTTCGGGGGAGAACCCGCCCAAAAATCCCGGCCGGTCCATCCATAGGCTCTTCCGGCTGTCATCTGCGCGGTCCGACCGGACGTTGGTCGATCCCACACTGTGCGGCGTGCTGGTTTCATGGCCGGCTGGATTAGACGCGTCAAATATCGGCCTCAGCCGTCTCCGTCCATGCCTCTGTTTCCCGGCCGTCGGCCGAAGGCGCCGACCTCCAGCGGCTTTCTTCACTGAATAGGCCTCACGTGGCGCGAGACGCTCTGCGCATGGCTATGCCGGCTTCGAGGAGGCGGCGAGGCGATTGGGAAGAAAAAGGGGATGCCTCCTTAGGATCTTTTCGGCGATCTCCCTCTGCCTCGGCGTGCCGTCCTTCGCCTTTTCGGCGAGGTAGAGCGCTACGGCCCTTCTTATTTCGCTGTCTCGCTCCGCCAGCCTCAAGAGGTCCGCAGTGGCTATATACACCACGTAGTTGGGGCCGGACCTCACGACGTTCGGCCTAAGCCCGGCCGCCTTGAGCTCGGCGGCTATGGCGAGCGCCTTTCCGGCATCGCGGGTGAAGTACTTAGCGACGAGGGAGCCGCCCCTGCCGCTCACCAGCTCGAGATACATCACGACGCTCGCCACGACCACGGCGCCCTTATTCGGTCTCTCAGTATGTGACTTTGTAGGGATTTTGCCATTGTTCCGACGTGCCTTCCCAAGGGCGTCTATGCCTCTCTTCTCCGTATTCAGCTTGTGTGTCACTCTAAAATCGTCGTCTGTGGCTAGCTTTATGTAGATCCACTTGTGGGCCTTCAGAAGATCGAGCGGTTCGCCGTATGCGCCGGCCGCCTCCCTAAGCTTTACAAACGCCTCTCTGCCGGTGGCGACTAGGGCCTCGTATGTGCCTATTTTTCTGCCTAATCTCCAAGGCTCCTTAGCCGCAATTGTCAATACATACTTGCCGTGTAGAATCTTCTTCCACCTAGCCTTCCCGTCCCCCAGCCACGCGGCGAGGAGGGGGGCCCACTCCCCACGTCTGAGGTAGTCTGCAACGAGACTTATCGCCTCGTTCTTGCTCCACCTTTGCTTCCAGTCCTTTGCCCTGATTTGTATATGTACGCTCACCCCTTCGCGCGTCAACTTAACCGAATCGACATATACATAGAGCTCTCCGTATCTCGCCGCAGTCCAGGCGAACACTTGCCAAGGCTGTGTGGTGCCCATGAAGGGCCGGCCGTCATTATTGCCCTCATCGCTTGCCCTCCAGCCCAGCTGAAGTAACTCAAGCCGCTCGCGCGGAAGCTTCAACACATCGGGAAAATGCGCCGAAGCGCTGACGCCGTGGATCGCGATTCGCGGTGCGGCTACTTTGGCTATGTACATCCACGCCCCGTCCGGCGCGTACAGCTTGTTGCCCTCTATTCTGTAGGTGCCCTCAATAATGGCGTTGTATATCGAGGTCAGCTCGGCCTTCGCCTGCCTCTGCGCCTCCAGCAACAACCGTTTCAGCGTGTCCCGGAAGTGGAGGAGCTGCCCCTCTCCTCCTCTGTGAGCGGGAACGCCTCGGCGATCCTCTGCGCCGCGTATTCGACGTAGAGCCTCCACGCCGGGAAGACCCAGTCCGCCGGCCCGCGGAGCTTGCCGTCCCTCTCCACGGCCGCCAGAACCCCGTCAAGAACCGGCGGCTCGGCCGGCCTCAAGGCCAGCTCAAGGCGGCGCCTTATCTCGTCTATGGAGATATTCATCTCCATACCTAGGCCGGAGGAGATCGTTTTATTGATTCAATGCGCCGTCGCCCAGAGCCGCGGCGCATCACGACGCCAGCCGCGGCGGCTTGGCAAGCTTCGGGTTGGGCGCTGTCCGGCTCGGGGTCGAGCCCGCTCTCGACCATGTGCCTTAGGCATCGCCGATAGGAGACAGCTAGTGGGAAGCCTCACAGGGAAGTCCTTCCCTGTCAAGGCCTCCTCATGGAGCTCCCTGTAGGCGGGGAGAATCCGCCGAGGAGCATGGAGTCATGTCGGCGTAATGCGGAACGTACATGGACGCCGATTGGGGACGAATGAAGAGGATCAGTCCGGATCTGACGACGGTCGTGTCCAAGCATATATCCCCGCCGTCGGGGCGCCGGCCCTAAGCCGAGGCGGCGGAGGAGGGGCAAACCGAAGGGGAATCAGCGTTCTCCTTAGCGCGTCGCCTCTCGGCGGGTCTGCGCCGCGGGCTGGGGGGCTCGCGATGGACGCTAGAAACATTAAATAGTCGATATACGGCGTCAGTCGTGGAGCTTGCGAGGACTCTTAGGGTTGCGCTTACAGCGCTCGGCATATACGACCTTGCCGCGTTCTTCCTGTTCGACGTACGCGGCTATCTCCTATATGCGGCTCTGCCCACCGCCGTGGCTCTCGCCGCGGCCTACCTGGCGTATAGATCGGCGCCTGCGACCGCGGTGAGGCGGCGGTATTTCTTCGAGACGAAGGTGATAGGCGGCGATACGGCGACGGCCATAGATAGGTTGAGGGCTAGAGTGGAGGAGCTAGAGAGGGCGGGCGCCGGCGGCGAGGAGCTGCTGGCCCTCAAGCTGGCGCTGGCCAAGTTGTTGCTGGACGGCGGAAGGCTGGATGAGGCGAGGCGCCTCGTCGAGGGGGTCGGGCAGGCCATCGACTCCGCGAGGCCGGGGCGCCACATCGTCGTCATGTATAGGGCCCTGAGAGGCGAGCTGGAGCGCGGACCTGCGCGGTGAGGCTCCTACCGAGCCGGCTCCTGGCACGTCCCTCGGAGCCTCTGCGGCTCCCCGCCGCCTAGATTAAGCCGCCGAACTACGTGGCGACGCCCCCGCCGCGGATTATAAATATACTATATAGTAATTTATATAAATATGCTTGTATATGTATTTATAAATATACTATATCATTGTTTATTTACATATTATTCCAAGAAAAATCTACAGTATTTTATTTATTTTAAATCGTAGTAATTATGATATTTATCTAAACTATATAAAACTCTTAGGATCTGTATTCTATCGGCAATAGTCTACATTAATAGATATATAGGAATCCTGTTCATTTAAACATGTCGGTCGGCCAGGAGCTTGAAGTGAAGCTCCCCTTCGATACGTATGTCTCAAATGAGCGATATAAAGCTGGGCCTGAATCCATAAAGACGTACTGGGAGCTCCATAGACGGAGCCTGGAGGACCTGGAGGGCTACTGGGCCTCTATAGCTAGGGAGCTCGAGTGGTTTAGGCCTTGGGATAGGGTCCTCGACGCGTCTAATCCGCCGTTCTTTAAGTGGTTTGTGGGGGGCGAGCTCAACCTGTCCTACCTCGCCGTGGATAGGCACGTCAAGACCTGGCGCAAGAACAAGCTGGCCTTGATATGGGAGGGGGAGCCGGTGGACCAGGCCGGATACCCCACGGACCGGAGGAAGTTCACCTACTACGACCTGTGGAGAGAGGTGAACAGAGCGGCGTGCATGCTCCACTGCAACTTCGGCATAAAGAAGGGCGACCGCGTGACGCTGTACATGCCCATGGTGCCGGAGGTATTGATAGCTATACTCGCCATCTGGCGCATAGGGGCTGTGCACACGACCATATTCTCGGGCTTCTCCGCCGACGCGCTGGCCGATAGGCTGGCCGACTTCAAGCCGAGGGCTGTCATCACCACCGACGGCTTCTGGAGGAGGGGGAAGGTAGTCAGACTCAAGGAGATAGTGGACAAGGCCCTAGAGAAGGCCCCTGGGGCCGAGGCCGTCTTCGTCGTGAGGAGGCTCGGCCTTAACGACGTGCCGATGACAGAGGGGAGGGACTGGTTCTGGGAGGACTCCTTGAGGGGCGTGAGGCAGAACGCCTACGTGGAGCCGCTGCCCGTGAGGAGCGAGGATATGTCGCACGTACTGTACACCTCGGGCACCACCGGCAAGCCCAAGGGCATAGTCCACGACACGGGCGGCTTCGCAGTGTCCATATACGCCGACATGAAGCAGATATTCGCCGTGAGGGACGACGAGGTATACTGGTGTACTGGCGACATAGGCTGGGGCACCGGCGCCTGGTACGTGGCCTTCGGCCCGTTCGCCATGGGCCTCACCCAGGTGATGTACGAGGGGGCGCCGGACTTCCCGCAGCCGGACCGCTGGT
>NZ_LCWM02000018.1:0-16705 GCF_002077075.2 Thermoproteus sp. CP80
TGTTTCGTTGACCACCTCCAGCTCGAAGCTCTGCCCCAGGCCTTTGCTGTACGTCACGGCATATGTCGGGAAGTACTGCACCGTCACGGGCCAGGTGTAGATAAGCCAAGCCAACGCGATCGCCATCATAGAGGCGGCGCCGGCAGCCACATATCTAGCCGGGAACCTCACGGATTTGAACATATCCATACCTATAAGAAGCTTCCCGGTATTTTTTTTTCGTTCGGCAGACAGCAAGATACGGCGGTTGCCTAACGCCGTCGGTTCGGCAAATGCCTAATTCAGAACCTACCGCCCTTGAATATCAGCACTGAGCATTTCCCTGGTAGTAGTTGCCCGCCACTCCTGTGAGGAAAGAACGCTTGGGATGGTCAGAAGCTCACCGCAGTATCGACCCACGTTAGCCGGGATGTTATAGGGCTAATAGAGGAGGAGGGATCTCTCCTTTAGCTTGCCTGTTTCTGGGTCAACCTCAAGTTCAAGTACCTCGAGTGTAGTGACGCCGATAAGCACCTTATCTATGATGTCGGAGATCAGTACCGGGACCACCTCCGACCTGCCTCCAATTTCGATGAGCGCCCTCGACCTATCAACCTCGATGACGCCGGCCCCGGTCTCAACCCTTGACCTGCCGGTTACATGGGCGAAAGCCTCGCCCTTTAGGGCGGGGTGCCGGTTCGTCAAAGTTTTTTGTGGGAGGTGGGCGCATGGAGAACATGGGGAGCGTGAGGAGGGCTGTTGCCGTGGAGATAGAGAGCCCGCCGCCCGAGCTTTCCGCCGTGGAGGAGGCGTACCGCCGCATCGTGGAGGAGGCGGCGGTATACGTCGCAGAGAGGGGGAGGCTGGAGGGGAAGAAGCGCGAAGAGCTGTACCGCCGCTTTAGGGAGCTGTACCCCTTGCCCGCCCAGCTCGTCCAGCAGGCCATGAACCAGGGCGTAGAGGTGGGGAAATCCTTTCTGGAGGCGAGGAGGGACGGCCGAGTCCACAAGCCCCGCCCCGAGGTTCGGCGCGTCGCTATCCGCTTCGCCAAGGACAGCTGGAGCTACCGGAAGACGGCGGCTTCAGCAGCCCCCGTTAGGCTGGCGCTGTCTCTCCCCGGCGGGAGGAGGGAGGTCTGGATAAAGCCCCATAGACGCCTCTGGCTGTATTGGTGGAAGGCGCTGAGGGGAGAGGCTGAGCTGGCGTCCACCCTCATGGTGAAGCGGCGGAGGGGCAGGTGGTATGCGATATTCGCCTTCGACGTACAGCCGAGGGGGGAGCCTCCGGCAGAAGTAGTTACCTTCGACGTAAACGAAAACACGGTCGCAGTCGCCAGGGTGAGCCTCTTGGCCACAGTAGACGCCGTGGCGCGGTGGAATAGGCAATATCTAGATCCAGCCGTATACTCCATAAGGACGGACTTCGGCAGGCTCGCGAAGAGGTACGAGGCGGTTAGAGGCAGAAAGCTTGAGGAGCTTAGGGGAAAATACCCCTTCGCGGGCAGGGACGGTGAAGAAAGGGCGCAGAACGTCGCGGACGCTAGGGAGTTCAGGAGGTTCGCGGGGAGGCTTAGGGAGAGGAGGCGGAAGGAGGGCCGAGTAAAGCAGGTCGCCCGCGAGGTGGCGAGGAGCCCCGCCGTGATAGTGACCGAGGAGCTCGGCAAAAACCCGCAGGAGGGGATGATAGGCGTTGAGGAGAAGGCGAAAAAAGGCGTAAGAAAGAAGGTTGAGAAAGGAGAGCTGAGGCACCGCATCAAGCAGACGCCCTTCAGAAAGATCCTGAGGGCTGTTGAGGACAAGGCGGCGGAGGGTGGCTCGGCGGTTTTCTACGCCTCCAGCTTCAGAAACAGCAAGGCCTGTCCAATCCACTTCGCCAAGCTGGAGGACGGCGGCGATTGGCATACGCTACGCTGTCCGCACGGCCACGCCGTGGATAGAGACGCGGCGGCGGTGTTGAACATGCTGTGGAAAACCACCCCCACGGGGTGGGTGAAGGGCGTGTGGTGGGATCTGAGAGACGTGAAGAGGAGACTGGAGAGGGAGAGAGGGCTCGTGCCGAAAGAGCTCGCTGGGAGGAAGAATCCGCTTGTCCCGTGGCCCGTCGTACGCGCCGTGTGGGCTTCGCTCAGGTCATTGAAGGCCAGCCCCCAGTGGCCCGCGGTGCTGGCCCGGCCGGCCCCACGACCCCCGCCCGAGGGGCCTATGAGGGCGGGGCGAGGGCGCCTCCCCGCGGGGCACCCGCCCTCGGGGAGGAGGTCAGCGACCTTCACCGTAACCCAGACGTGGCCCATTGCGAATAACCAGGCGGCGGTTATTTAAAGGCGATCAGCGGCCGTCTCAGCCAAGGCCGATAGTTGCCGCCCTCGACATCGACTTGAGGAGGGCGTAGAGTCCGGCACCGCTCGCCGTAGTCGCGGCGGGCCGACACGCGGCGGCCGAGGGCCCGGCCGTCACACGAGCTCGTCCAGCGTGTGGTAGCGGCCGCAGTACTCGCAGGCGAACGTGGGCGGGTCACCCCTAACGAGCACGAACGACGTGACCACGCTCTCCCTGTGCTGATTGGTTATGCAGTTGGGGTTTCTGCATTTGAACTTGCCCCTTATGACGGGGGGAGGCCTCACCTTGTACTTCTTCACCACCTCGTAGTTCTTCACGATGTTTATCGTGGCCGTCGGGGCTACCGCCGAGATCACGTCGACCTCGTCGGGCGTCAGCTCTCTGCCCTCTATCTTCACTATGTCCTTGCGCCCCAGCTTCTCCGAGTCCACGTTCATGACGAGCGCGACCCTCAGGCCCTCCCTCCCGGTTATCCCCAGTATCCTCAACACCGCCAGAGCCCGGCCGGCCGGGATGTGATCTATCACCGTGCCGTCCCTGATCTTGCTCACTATGAGCTCCCTGGCGGACACGTGATCTATTCACCCTCCTTAAAAGAATTGTTGCGCGCCGGCCGCGGTGCTCCGAGACCTTGAAGCCGCGCGGATACGCGCAAGTCGCCGCGCATCGGAAACGCGCCAATCCGGCCCCATATCGATTAGCATTCAGGTATTGATACGGTTAGCTGAGACATCATTTAAGTATCTTGAGCCCCCTGAGCGTTCATAGGCAAGTCCTTACCCAATCGACTCGCCCTCCCCTCGGCACAGCACTAGCATACCTCTCATCGCGATCGGCCCTCGCTCCCAACCGCTCTCATTAGCAATAGGCGGACCACCAAGAAGGCCGTGAATGAGCTTGCGGCTGCGAAGTAGTAGGCGTAGGAGTAGTGGAGTTGGTAGAGCAGGCCCATTACCGTGTTGGCTAGGAATATGCCGATACTCCTGCCGAAGGACAGGAGCCCCATCCCCATGCCCATCCTCTCCCTGGGGGCTACCTTAGATATTATTGTTGGCTCGAAGGTCTCGGTGGCGGCCACCGCAACGCCGAGCAGAGAGGCCGCTGGGTATATGCCCGTTACGCCCATCGGCGACAGCAGGGCGAAGCCCAGCGAGGCGAAGACGCCGAGCAGGTAGCCCAGGTATGAAAGGCCCGCGTACTCATTTATCCTAGACTTGCCGAAGACGTAGCCGAAGACCGCCGAGGTGGCTAGGAAGACGCCGTAGGCGACCACCGCTAGGTAATCCTCGTGGGTGAACTCAGCCGTTGTTATCACCGGGAAGCCGAAGCTGTACTGGCTGAAGCCGAAGAAGAACGTCGACACCACGACCAGCCACAACACCCTGCCCAACCCCCTCAGCTCAGTGAATGAGACTGAGCCGGCACTGGAGCCACGCCCGGCGTTGACTAGGGCTATGAGAAGGGTAGACACCACCAGCGGCGCCGCCGTTATTAGGAGCAGGTACTCCACGGGGAACTTCACGAAGAGCAGTATAGCCGCGTATGTTATCGACAATACAGCTCCGGCTATGTCCAGCGCGTGCAGTATGCCGAAGGCCTCATTCCTCTCGCTTGGGTCGGTGACCTCGGTCATCATGGCCCTCCTCGGCGGCGACCTGAAGTTCCTAAACCACCAGCCGACCATGAAGATCAACAGGGCCTGCCACCAATACTTGGCGAAGCCGAGGAACGAGACCGGTATTATCAACGCGTTGCCGAGTATGGCCATCCTCTTCCTGCCAAACCTGTCGCCAGCCAAGCCGCCCAGGAACGCCATTAGGCTTCCGAGCCCATAGTTGATAGCCTCCGCAACCCCGTAAAGCCACATGGGAGCGCCCAGGTATATCACGAAGACCAGCGGGAACATGACCACCGCCGCCTGGTAGCCGAGATCCGCGAAGAAGGCTGAGAAGGATATCTTGAGAACCTCATTAAGGTTCTTCATGGTGCGCCCGGCCGACGTGGATTTTAAATGTCTTGCCTTTATCTATGCAACCTTCTAGATGGAATCGTTGCACGCAGGCTTGAGGCCGCGCCATTCCGAGACCCTGGAGGGATCCTCCAATACGTAGCGGCCCACTATCTCGAAGTCGGCGCCTGCCCTTATCGCGTCCCCGGGCCTTCCGCCCTGCGCCCCTATCCCCGGCGAGATTATCCTCGCTGAGCAACCCAGGGCGCGTCTCGCGGCCGAGACCACTTGCGGCTCGTTGCCCGGCGCCACCGCTCCGCGGAAGCCGGCGACTTGCCCCAGCAACTCCCTCCACAGCCCGTCGTAGCGGGAGCCGGTGGTCATCTTCACCAAGACGTAGAGCCTCTCGTCCTTCTCCAGGCTCGGCAGTAGAAATCCGTGCGCTATGGCGCAGCACGCGCCCGCGGCCGCAATCTTATCCACGACGCGCCTCACTATATAGGGTATGTCGGCCAGCTTCAGATCGACCACGACCGGGCCCAGCCGCGAGACCGCCTTGATGGGGTCCAGGCCGGCCTCGAGGACCAGGTCCCAGCCCACCTTAAAGCCGGCGACCTCGTCCCGCAGAGATTCCGCCACGGCCAGCGCCTTCCTCAAGTCTACGTCGAGGGCGACGACTACCGGGTACATGGAGATGCGGCAACATTTATTTAATTGCATAATCTGCGCGTGTCCTGGCGGGGCAGAGACGTGGTCTCCATGAGGGATTTCTCGAGAGGCGATCTGGAGGTCCTATTCGAGAGGGCGAGGGAGATGGAGAGATACGCCAGGTCCGGCCTCGACGTGCTTAGAGGGAGGGTCATGGCCGTCGCCTTCTTCGAGCCGTCGACGCGGACCCGCCTCAGCTTCGAGACCGCCATGAAGAGGCTCGGCGGCGAGGTCGTCGGCTTCTCCAGCGCCGAGGGGACGAGCGTCGAGAAGGGCGAGACCTTCTCCGACACCATAAGGATGCTGGACGCATACGCCGACGTGATAGTCGTCAGGCACAGGCTGGAGGGGGCCGCGCGGCTCGCCGCGGAGATAGCCCAGTCGCCCGTCGTGAACGCCGGCGACGGATCCTTCAACCACCCGACGCAGGCCATGCTGGATCTCTACACCATCTGGAGGGAGAAGGGCAGGATCGACGGGCTCAAGATCGGCATCATGGGCGATCTGAAGTACGCGAGGACCGTCAACTCGCTCCTCGAGGGGCTTTCCCTGTTCGACGTCGAGATAGCCTTGATCTCGCCGGAGTTCTTAAGGCCGAGGCAGGAGACCTTGGACTACGTGCAGTCGAGGGGCCTGCGCCTGAGGGCCTACACGAGGCTTGAGGAGGCGTTGGGCGAGCTCGACGTGCTCTACGTAGTGAGGATCCAGAAGGAGCGCTTCCTCGACCCGCTCGAGTTCGAGCGCGTGAAGGGCAGCTACAAGCTGACGGCCGAATCGCTGAGGGGGGCCAAGGACGACCTCATCGTCCTGCATCCGTTGCCCAGAGTCGACGAGCTGGACGCGTCCGTGGACAGGACGAGGCACGCCGCCTATTTCAGACAGGCGGCGTACGGCGTGCCGCTGAGGATGGCGCTCCTCAGCCTCGTGCTCTCCTGAAGTGCCGTTTATACAGATAGCCGGCCACCCAACGGCCTCTTTTGGTCAGATCGTAGTATATGCCTGAGCCCTTGCGGTCCGGGTTCCTTCTCTTTACTTTAAGCCACGGCTTTATTGACGAAGTGACGAGGCCCTTGAGGCTGCCCCTGTACCTCTCCAGCAGACCCATTTCCTCCAGCCTCCTGCAGGCCTCCTCCACTTCCCCCTCGGGCGCCACAGGGGCCCAGCCGGCCGCGCCCAGAAGACGCCGCGCCATCAGCCAGGGCGTGTCGGGGCCGTAGGCGTATATATGTACCAGGATCTTCCTCTCCAGCTCGGTTAGGCCCTCGGCCGTCTTCTCTATCTCGGCCTGATCCACGACTCCGCGTCGGGAGCCGCTTAAAAGCTTGCAACGACGACTCTGTAGACCCCGCCTCCCTTGGCTATCAGGATGGGGGCGCTGCACCGGATCTCCAGCGCCCTTCTAACCGCGTCGTAGTCCCGCGTCAAGACCGCGCAGCCCTCCGCGCAGGCGAGCTCCACGGCCAGCTCCTCGGCTGGCTTCCTCTCAGAGAGGCGGCAGTCCAGGCCGTAGCGCCCGCAGAGGTCGAGGTAGCGCCTGGCTCTGCCCAGATGCGTCTCGTGCCAGGCGTCTAACACGAAGATGGCGCGTATCCCGGCCTCGGCGAACCCGCTGAAGAGCTCCTCGGGCCTCGAGAGCGAGGCGGCCACCGAGAACGCGTCCACCACGACGCAGCTGTGCCGAGCCAGCGCGTCGGGCTCGAGCTCAACGTCCAGGGAGCCCCACCGCTTCCTCACCCTCACGCCTGCGGCGGCCTGCGCGGTTAAAATATTTATGGGGCCCCTGCCCCGCCGGCCGTGAGGGTGGTCGTGGTGGGAGGCGGGATAGCGGGCGTCTTCACCGCCTACTTCCTGCGGAAGCTAGGAGCCGAGGTGGTGGGGTTCGGCGGCCGTATGGAGTACCCATTGACGTCGCTCGTGTTGACGCTCTCCATGCCGGACGGCGAGGATATAGAGATGGCGAGGGAGAGCCTGGCCGTCTATAGGGAGCTCGCGTCCGTGAGGCCGATCACGTCGGTGGACATAATGCCGGCGACGGCCGACCTGGGGAGCTTGAGGCGCGCCGGCGTCAAGTACGACGTCGTCGATAGGTATGGAGGCCTCCTGCTGGCGCGGGACGAGGTGGCCGTGATAACCACAGACTATTTGATACCTGTGCGCAGAGTGGTGGCGAAGCTCAGGAGAGAGCTCGGCTTTTCCGCCGAGAAGGCCAGGCTGGCGCGCGAGGGGCGCACGGCGTACGTCGTAGCCGACGGGAGGAGCGTCAAGGCCGATGCGGTGGTTCTGGCCGCCGGCGCCAGCAATAGGGAGCTGGCGTCGCGGATAGGGGTTGAGCTTCCGTTCAGGCCCTATTCCTGCTACGCAGCGATCCTCCTGGTGCCCAGCTGGCTGAGAGGTTTGAGCATAGGCGACTACGTGATGTCTTGGTACGGCAGGCCGGGCCCATGGCCGTTCTACATAGCCGGCGATGGATGCGGCGAGGCCCACACGCCCCCTCCCAGGGGCTATGCGGCGAGAATAGCCAGAATGATCTCCCGGAGAGCCGGCTGGGCCGTCCCTCTATACGCCAAGGCGGGTCTCTGCGAGGGCTCGCCGACGGGCGGCCCCCTTGCGGGCAAGGTCGGAGGGCTGGAGAACCTCTACGCGGTGGGCGGGCTCGACGGCTACGGCAGCATGGTGGGCCCCGCGGTCGCCAGGAGGCTGGCCGAGGCGGTAGTCGGAGGGCGGGCCGAATCCCTGCCCGACTTGTCCGAGATCCCGGAGTTCGGCCCCTGCGTGGAGCGCCACGACTGGAGCTTCAGCCTACGACGATAGTGAGGTTGTCGAGGGATCCGTTCAGCCGCTGGATCAGCCCAGTGCAGGTGTTGTAGATGCCTGTGGAGTTTATCGCGAGCTGGCAGGGCGGAGCTATGGTGACAGCCGCAGAGCTACCCTGGCCGTACACGACCGCGCTGATCGGCGAGCGGGGGGCTGAGGGACCGGACGTCGTGAGGACCGCGGCCAGCCCTATCGCCAGCCCCAGTATGAACATGGAGACGGCCAGTAGGGTTGTCGAGAAGGGCTCCTCCATGGCCTTGAGAACTGTGGATTTAAATAAAGGTTTCATATCCGGCGATGGGGAGAAACCGGACGTGCGAGCGATGAGCTGCTAACGACGGGCCGACGCAAGGGATATCAGATACAGTAGCTTCGCGCCGGCTCTAAAGCCGCCCGCTATGGGCTCGAGCAACCCCCACTTGACCAAATAGCCGAGCTGGCCAGGCCCCATGCCTAGATCGAGGACGGTTCTATACGCGAGGAAGCCCAGCTCGGCTATCTCCTCGAGGCCCTCCCGCCGCACCCCAAGCGCCTCGGCCACCCTCTCGGCCGCCCTCCAGTACTCCACATCGTTCCAACGGCCGCCGGACGGCTTCTTGACGACCGGCGTGTACTCCTCGCCGCCTGGGCCCACGTTGCCCTTGAAGGCGCCCACCAGACGCCGCCTCACGTGGCCCGGCACGGAGTCGGTGAGGTAGATCCGGCCGGGCGCCTCGACGGGCCTGGGCACGATGGCTTGCAGGTCGACGCCTAGGCGCACGGCGAGGTCCATCGTCTCGAAAAGCCCCGAGAGGTCCCAGCGGAAGTCCACTGCGGCCGAGGCCGGCGAGTTGCTCAACGCGGCTATGGCCGCTACGGCGGGCGTCGGGTAGGCGGATATACAGCCCGTCGCGGCGCCTCTGTACGGCAGCATGAACGCCAAGTGGGACCTCTCTAGAGGCAGTTGGCCGAGGAGCAACACGGGGTCCATCTCGGCGAGGCCCAGGACCCTTTGGTCCACTAGATATTGGGCCACATCGACGCCGAGGGCGGCGCGCACGGCCTTGGCGAAGAGCTCCAGGGAGGGCGATGAGAGCTTGAGGGGAGGCGGCTGCCCCCCGCATAGAGGCGACACCACCACCTCGACGTCTCTTGCCAACACTATATCGGCGCCCCTGTCGATGACTATGGACAACACGACTTAAATAACGCCTTTATTATAGCTTATGAGCTTGGCCGGCGTCCGGTTTGACTATATCCACGCCGAGAGGGTAGCCTCGCCGCCGCCCAATACCCCCCTCCAGATCCAGATGAACTACCAGATAGAGGCCGATAGGGCCGTGAGGAGAGGGGGCGTCCTGGAGCTGCCCTTCGCGCTGGCGCTGACCACAAACCCCAGCGCGGTTACCCTCACGATACGGGGCATCGCGGTGGTGCAGGGCGAGGTGGATCTGGGCAATCTGCCTCCCCACGTGGCCGTCCCCCTGATGCAGATGGCCATGTTCGAGGCGTCGCTGATATTGAGGGAGCTGGGGATGCCTCCCCTCGTCTATATTCAGCAGGGAGGCGGCTCCCAACAGCAGCAACAAACCCGCTATTTCTAAATACATCTATATTATCTCTATATATAGTAAACCTTATTTCCCCGTAGGTATTTTTACAGGGTGCTCGTCGTCGTGGCCCTAGGGGGAAACGCCTTCGCGAGGCCCGGAGGGCCCATGGACCAGGAGGAGCACGTCAAGAACATCAAAATAGCGGCGCGTGTGGTGGCCAAGATAGCTGAGGAGGACGGGGCGCAGGTGGTCGTAACGCACGGCAACGGCCCCCAGGTCGGCCTCCTCGACGAGCTACAGCTCCTGGCCGAACGGCGATATTTCAGGCTGGACGCCCTGGTGGCGGCGACCCAGGGGCTTCTGGGATATCTCCTCGTCGAGTCCATAGACGAGGTGCTGGGCCCCGGCAGGGCGGTCGCGGTGGTCACCAGGACGCTGGTGGACGAGGGGGATCGGGCCTTCGAGAACCCCACGAAGTTCGTCGGGCCTGTGTACGCCAGGGAGGACGCCGAGAGGCTGGCGGCCAAATACGGCTGGGCGGTGAGGGAGGACGTGGGGCGGGGCTGGAGGCGCGTCGTGCCTTCGCCGGAGCCCGCCGCAGTGGTGGAGGCCGAGGCCATAAAGGCCCTTTTGGACAGGGGGCTGATCGTGGTGGCCCTGGGGGGCGGCGGCGTGCCCGTCTCCAGGCGCGGCGGCGTCGAGGCCGTTGTCGACAAGGATCTCGCAAGCCAGGTGCTGGCCAACGCGCTCGGCGCCGAGGCGCTCGTCATACTCACCGACGTGGACGGCGTCTACGTGGATTTCAACACGCCGAGACGGCGAAGGCTCGAGAGGATAAACGCAGAGGAGCTGGAGAGGCTATACAGAGAGGGGCAGTTCCCCGAGGGGTCCATGGGGCCTAAGGTCCTCGCCGCATTGAAATTCGTAAGGAACGGGGGGAAGTGGGCGGCGATAGGCGCGCTTGAGGACGGCCATGAGGTCTTCAAGGGGCGTAGGGGGACGCTAATCCTCCCCTAACTCTGTCGAGCTCCACCTCGAGCTCGACGCGTTTGCGCATATCGCGTATCCTCACGACCCCCTTCTCCAGCTCCTTTCTCCCTATTATCACGAAGTACGCCACGCCCGTCTTCGCGGCGCGCTCCAACGCCTCCCTCAACGTGAGCTCTCCGAGGTCCACGGCGACGGAGGCCCCCTTATCCCTCAACGCCTCAGCCACCTCCACGGCCGTCTTGAACGCGTCCTCCGTCACCGGATATATGTAGTAGTCGAGCGGGCGCTCGGCCCGGATTATGCCGGCCGCCTCCATGAGCCTCTCGACGCCTATGGCGAAGCCGAGGGCTGGGGTCTTGACGCCGCTGTATAGCTCTATCAAGTTGTCGTACCGGCCTCCTCCGCCCACGGCGAGTCTGTACTCGCCCGCGTAGGCCTCGAAGACCAGGCCTGTGTAGTAGTCCAGGCCCCTAACTATGGAGAGATCGACCTCGAATCTGCCCAACACCCCGTAGGCGTCCAGGGCTTTGACGATGCGGCTGTACCTCTCGCCGAGATCCCTATCGTATTTGCTGAAGAAGTCGGGGGCCTCGGAGCCGGGCCTCCGCTCGGAGATCAACGCCATGAGGGCCTCGGCGGTGGCTCCGTCCAGCCCGGCCCTCCTCAACATCTCCAGGATCTCGCCGTCGGGCACCTTCCCCCTCTTGTCCAACGCCCTGAGGACCTCCTCGCGGGATCCCCCGACCCCGAGCGACGCGAGCATTCTGTCCATCGCCGCGCGGTCGTTGAGCTTTATCACGTAGTCGCGCACGCCCACGGCCTCCAGGGATTTGGCCATCAAGGCCAAGACCTCGGCGTCGGCCCTCGGGCTGTCCGAGCCCACCAGCTCCACGCCGAACTGGTGGAACTCCCTGTAGCGCCCGTGCTGGGGCTCGTCGTAGCGCCACACCTTCGTGAAATAATACCAGCGGACCGGCTTGGGCTCGTCCAACCTGTACGACAGCACGCGGGCCACCGGCACCGTCATGTCGAAACGCAGGCCGAGCTCGCGGCCGGCCTTATCTCTGAAGTAGTATATCTCGTCCACTATCTCGCGGCCGGCCTTCCTCGCAAGGACCTCGAAGTGCTCCACTGCGGGCGTCTCTATGCGCCTATAGCCGAAGGCCTCAGCGACTTTCGACAGGCCCTCCTCCACCTTTTTCAGGGCGTAGTACTGCTCTGGCGTTATGTCGCGCATCCCGCGCACTGGCCTCCTCAGCTGGTCCTCCAGGCCGGGCATTACAGGACCGACCTAGTCACCTTCTCCACGTTTATGCCTATCCCGTTTTGCTTCAAGTAGGCGAGGACTCTGGGCATCAGCTTGTTGCTCAGACCGATCGCCTCGGGCGGCGTCGCGCCGGGGTCCAGGTCCTTAATCGCCGTAATCAACGAGGCCGCGGTCAAGCCGGTCGCCCTCTGCATGGCGGACCACTCCCCTGAGGGCTCGACGACGACCTCGTAGGTTATTCTCTCGTCCGGGCTCTCGCCGGCCACCTTCATGTAGACCACGTCGGGCACCTGGAACCTCAGGCGGCTTAAGAGCGCGGCGAGCACCTGCCTAGGCCTCACGCCCTCCACCGCCTCGTCCGACATGAGGCCCAGGTCCCTCAAAAGCCTTACCCGCTCCACGTGGCCGGGCCACCTCAGAGTCTTCTCGAACATGTTGGGGACCTTGGACGTCTTCAGCAAGGTCCTCAAGCCGTCTGTGTAGAACGCCTCCATCTTGCCCAGCGGCGTGTCCACCAGCTCGACGTCGGACAGAGGATCTACCGACTCCACCCTGCCCCTCCGCACTATCCGCGCGGGCCTTGTGTACTCCTCTATCAGGTCGTAGGGGCTCCAGGTTATGGAGTAGCCCAGAGGGCCCACGGGAGTTCTCGGGACGCCTCCCACGTAGATCTTGATCTCCTCGAGCCTGGGGATCTCGGAGATCAGGCGGCCCACCAGCATGTTGGATAGGCCGGGAGCCACGCCGGCGTCGGGTATATAGCGTGCCCCGGACCTCTTGGCCACGTCGTGTAGCGACAAGGCGTCTTCAGGCATGTAGGACACGTCTATTAGATCCACCCCGCGCTCCAAGACGCGTTCAGCAGCCTTATACGCGGCGGGGCCAGGCAACGCGCCTACGGCCAGATCCGCCGACTTCACGTCCACCGACTCCACGTCGCCCTTGACCATCCCCGGGCAGTCGCCGCCCCTCACGTCCACCGAGACCACCTCGTGGCCCCTCTCGTGTAGGTGGCGGGCGATAAACCTCCCTATGTTGCCGCAGCCCAACACCAAGACTCTCATCGAAGTCGGTGAACTAGTAATTTAAAATATTTCATGTTGCATGGGGATCAAATTCGAGACCTTCGTCTTAGACGTCCTTCCGGCGCTAGGCCTCACCCCCCTGGCCCATAGGCACAAGATCTTGAGAGACGGCGTCGAGCTCGGCGAGGTCGACGTGCTGGCGGAGGACGCGGCGGGGAGGCGATATGCCGTCGAGATAAAGGCGGGCAAAGTGGATGTATCCGGGATAAGACAGGCCTATATAAACGCCAAGTTGCTCGACGCCAAGCCCATGGTGGTCTGCAGAGGCTACTCAGACGAGTCGGCCCGAAAGCTGGCCGAGGAGCTCGGCGTCGAGGTGGTGACTCTGCCCGACTACGTGTTCCTCTCCATAGACGAGCTCGTCGGCGCGTTGACCTCGGCGTTTGTGCGCGCGGCGGCATATATGCTGACCGCGCTGGCCGAGATGGGCGACGACGTCGCCGAGGCTCTGGCCCAATGTCCCGACTACGCCTGTTTTTGCTCCAAGGTCGACAAATGCGACGAGGTCTTGAGGGAGCTGGGGAGGAGGCTGCCTCTGTCCTACGACGCCTTGAGGCACCTCGCCTCGATAAAGCTGTCCCTCAAAAACATGCATAAATAGTGCTTGGGGCGATCCTCCATGAACGTAGAAGACCTGGTCAAGGAGATAAAGGCCAACTATCGGCCTAAGCTAAAGGTGCTAGAGTGGAGGGGAGATAGGCTGGTTCTCCTAGACCAGAGACTGCTTCCCTTCGAGACCAGATATCTGGAGCTGAGGACCGTCGACGCGGTCGCCGACGCCATAAGGGATATGGCCGTCCGCGGGGCGCCGGCCATAGGGATAACCGCCGCCTACGGCATGGCCCTGGCGCTCTTCGAGCGCGAGGTCGCCGACCTCGACGGCGCCTTGAAGGCGCTGGAGCTCGCCAGAGACAAGCTGTCCAGGACCAGGCCGACGGCCCAGAACCTCTTCTGGGCGTTGAACAGAATGTACGGAAGGGCCCGGGCGTTGGTCGAGGAGGGGGCCGTCAAGAGCCCGAGGGAGCTTAGGGAGGGGCTCGTCGCCGAGGCCGACAAGATATTCGACGAGGAGCTGGACGCAGAGGTCAGGATAGGGGCGTACGGCGTCCAGTTGATACAGCCGGGAGACTGGGTCTTGACCCAGTGCAACGCGGGCAGTCTGGCCACGGGGGCTCTCGGCACGGCGACCGCCCCTATATATATAGCCAAATATCTAGGCATAGACGTGTCCGTCATAGCGCCGGAGACGCGGCCGTGGCAACAGGGCGCGAGGCTGACCGCGTATGAGCTCAGAGAGAACGGCGTCAGGGTCAAGCTCATAGCCGACACGGCCGTGGGGCTCGTCTTGAGGAGGGGGCTCGTGAACTTGGCCATAGTGGGGGCCGACAGGGTACTCGCCGACGGAACTGTATACAACAAGATCGGCACGCTCAACGAGGCTGTGCTCGCCCACGAGTTCGGCGTGCCTTTCTACGTGGCCGCGCCCACCAGCACCTTCGACCTGGAGCACAAGCCGGGGGAGGTCCGCATAGAGGAGCGGGACCCCGACGAGGTCAGGACGGTCAGGACGGCCCACGGCAAGACGTACATCACCATGGCCGACGTCGACGTCTACAACCCCGTCTTCGACGAGACTCCGCCCAGATATATAACGGCCATAATAACCGAGGTCGGCCTATTGACGCAGCCCCTGGATAGAAACATAAGGAGATTCGTGGCCCAGAGGCCTTAGGCAGAAGCCTACATCGTGTACGTCTCTTGTCCGGATAGGCTTTTAAAGGCAGGGCCTTTATGGGTTTTAGATGTATATAAAGAAAAGCTTAAAAATAAGCCCGAGACGGGACATATGGACTTGGACTATTTGGAGCGTAAACTTGTCGATGCTCTAGTGTCTCTAATACGAAGCTCTAGGGGGAGGGTGGTGAGCATAAGGGCGGCCTCTCTGGCCAAGATGACCGGGTACGGCTCAGACCATAGGGCCATACTTCGGGCCGCCAGGCTTCTGAAAAGGCTGTCGAGACGGAACCTGGTGAGGGCAAACACGGAGGGGCTGGGCAAGAACAGGAGCTATAGGTACGTGTTGGACGAGAGCTCGGAGCTCTGGCGCCTTGTCAGGTCGAACCCCACGGTTAAAGCCAAGGAGCTTCTCGCCCAGATCATTAAAAACTCTTAATGTGGATAGATTTTGAAGGAATAAAGATAGATAAAGAACTATATAATGAATTTCTTCAGTATTTAAGCGATAAAGAAATAGAGGAAATATTTCTTGCGATCAAGAGGCCTCCCTATAGGTATTACATAAGGGTCAACACCGCCAGGATAGCGGCGGAGGAACTCGCCGAGAGGCTCTCGAGGAGGTTTCCCGTATACCGCGACGAGTACCTGGAGGAGGCCCTGTGGATTCCCGTCAGGGGGCCCTTCGAAGTGCCTTCGGCCGCGAGGGCCGTGGTGGCGGAGAAGCGGGCCGCGGAGAGCGTCTACGTGGGCAGCGATCTCTACGCGCCCGGCGTCCTCAAGGCGCCTGGCGTGAAGAAAGGCGACGAGGTGAACGTGGTGAGCCCCGACGGGCAGATCGTGGCGTACGGCGTAGCCGAGATGGACGGATTCGACATGGTGAAATACAGGCGGGGGCTCGCCGTGAGGACCCTCAGAAGCGTCTACGAGGCCCCCAAGCTCAGAGGGCTGGAGGAGTTCGCCATGGGGTATTTCTACGACCAGAGCATGCCGGCGATGTGGGCGGGGAGGCTGGCCGCCGCGTTGGGGGCCAGGAGGGCCGTGGACTTGAACGCGTCGCCCGGCGGGAAGACGACCCACATGGCCCAGCTGTCCATCCACGTGATAGCGTTCGACAGATCGAGGCCCAAGGCGGAGCGCATACTGGAGAACGCCAGGAGGCTGGGCCTGGAGCACCTCATAGACGTGCTGATTCACGACAGCAGATACATCGACAGGGACTACCCGCTTCTGAAGGGCGACGTGGCGCTCGTCGATCCACCGTGCAGCGATCTCGGAGTAAGGCCGAAGCTCAGCCATGCCGTGTCCATGAAGGACGTCCAGACTTTGGCGCGCTACCAGAGGCAGTTCATCGCCACAGCGGCCAGGCTGGCCAGGTACGTGATATACTCCACGTGCACGCTCACGTTCCTAGAGAACGAGGGGAACGTCCTATGGGCCTCGGAGGAGCTGGGGCTGAGGGCCATGCCGATATACGTGCCGAGGACCGTGGAGGGCTGGCGCTGCGCCAACTGCAGACGCTTTATGCCGAACGCGTTCGACGCGCCCGGCTTCTTCTTGGCAGCCCTAGGCCAGTGACTTCAAGGTCCTCGAGATGTGCTCGTCGCATATCTTCCTGTATTTACAGTATATACACGCGATGGGGTTCTCGCCCTTGAGCCTTCTTTGGACCAATCTACAAATCTCCTTGACGTAATATTGGGGGAAGCAGTCGTCGCAGACGAAGATGCTGCCGCGTATATAGGCTATCCTTGCCGCATTGACGTCGCGCCCGCAGACGGCGCATCGGGGCATGAATATATTTTTGGAGGCTATTTTAAGGACGTGTCGTTCCGGCCCTATTCCCTGGAGGAGGGGGCCTTCCTGGTCAGACTGGCCAGAAGGGCCGTCGAGGAGTATCTGACGCGCGGAGCGATAATAGAGCCGCCGGCGGATACGCCCCAGAGGCTGTTGAGGGATCCCTACGGCGTCTTTACCACCATAGAGAAGCTCGCCGGCGGCAAGCTGGAGCTCAGGGGCTGCATCGGCTACCCCGAGGGCTATAGGAACGTGGCGTACGCCACCATATACAGCGCCATAGCCGCGTGCTGTCAAGACCCCCGATTCCCCGCAATGACCAGCGACGAGCTCGACGAGGCGGTGTTCGAGGTATCTGTGCTGAGCCCCTTGAGGCAGTTGCCCCAGAACCCCAAGGACTACCTAAAGGCCGTCGAGGTGGGCCGGCACGGAATAGTGGTGAGGAGGGGGTTCTACTCCGGGCTCCTCCTCCCCCAGGTGCCCGTAGAGGAGTGCTGGGACTCCGAGGAGTTCCT
>NZ_LCWM02000018.1:16974-35532 GCF_002077075.2 Thermoproteus sp. CP80
GCGGCCTGTCGGGCTCGTACCAGTAGGTGAGCTTCCCCACGATCCAGTCCCTCAAAACCCTCCTGGCCGCTTCGTCCACATTTACGCGGCCGCCCTTCATAAGGCGTCCGTACCTTCTGCCGATTAGCTCGAGGGCCTCCTCGGCCGAGGAGGCCGAGGCGAGGCCGTACGCCTCCAGCGCCTTCGGATTGAGTTTGAGCACCCGCTCTATCAACGCGAC
Source organism: Thermoproteus sp. CP80 (assembly GCF_002077075.2). Taxonomy (GTDB): domain Archaea; phylum Thermoproteota; class Thermoprotei; order Thermoproteales; family Thermoproteaceae; genus Thermoproteus. The sequence goes on from NZ_LCWM02000018.1 coordinate 17,195, forward strand.
CGCGTAGGGCACCGCGTCGTCCACCCTGCCTGGATCCACCGCGCCGCGGATAACCGCCAGCGCCGGATCCTCCGCGCCCTCCGCCGCGAGGACCCCGGGGGTGTCTACCACCAACAGCCAGCTCTTGGCCCTCACGAGCTGTTCGCCCCTGGTCCAGCCCGGCTTCGGGCTCGTCGAAGCGACGTGTCTGCCCTTAAGGTAGTTTATTATCGTGGACTTCCCCACGTTGGGATATCCCACCACGGCGACCTTGACGGGGATCGAGGGCGCCAGCCTCTTTATGTAGGCCACCAGCTTCCTAGTGCCGAGCCTCTCCCTAGCGCTTAGGAACACGGACGGGACGCCTTGAGATTCGAGCCACCGCTTCCACTTGAGCCCGATCTCCAGCGGCACTAAGTCCGCCTTGTTTATAGCCGCCATGAGGCGTTTGCCCAAAGACCTCGCGAGCTTCTCCACGTCCGAGTTGCGCGTGGCCGCGGGATCCCTTGCGTCCAGCACCTCGACGACCACGTCGCTGTCCTCTACGACTCTCCTGACCCTTCTCCAGGCCTCAGCCACGCGACAACCACCCCAACGTGGTTTAAATGCCCTTTCCCGCACTCGCCGTATAGGTCCCTGTAGACGTAGAACCTGGCCAGCGGCCCGCCGCATCTGGCGCACTTGAGCTCCGCCTCCCCCAGTATCGAGTACCCCGCCGGCTCGTATCTTATCGAATATATATAAAGCGGCCTATCCCCCGACAGCGCCAGGAGGTAATACCCGCCGCCGTCCCCCGCGACTATATACCTTACGGCGTTCACTATGTCGTTGGAGCTGACGCCGGCGACTCTATCCGCTCTGGATCCCGCCTTGGCTCTGGCATCCACGCGGCTACCGGCACATAATTTTTAAGGAGGCGCCGCATGGGAGGCGTGTCCTCGCGCGTAAGCCCCTCGCGGCTGGAGCTGATCAACCAGAGGAGGAGGCTTCAGCTCTTTATAAGAATAAAGAGAACCTTGGAGGATGCTAGAAACAGCACCATACAGAGGATAAGGGCTCTTATAGCAGAGCTAGAGAGAGATAGGGCAGAGATAGCCACGAGGTTTTCGGGCATATCCGATCTCTTCAGGATGGCGGCCGCCAAAGAGGGCATAGACAGGCTGGACATGCTGGCCGAGGTGACCCCTAAGACCGCCAACGTCGCCGTGGTCAACAGGGGTCTCTACATGGGTCTGGAGGTTGAGAACTACGGGAAGTACCCCGTATACAGCCTGATGGCGGAGGCGCCGGAGCTGGACCTCGCTCTGGTGAAGATGCGCGAGCTGTTGCCCAGGCTCATCTCCTTCGCCGAGAAGGAGACCTTGTTCTACACCCTCCTGAACAAGGTCAGAGAGTATCAACGCATGATAAACGCCATCGATTACGTAATAGTGCCGAGGATCCAGGAGACCATCAGATACATAACTCTGGCGCTGGAGGAGCAGGAGAGGGAGGACTTCATAAGGCGGAAGATCATCACGTCGGCCCAGAGCTAGTCCGGGACTCAACAATTAAAAACCGGCCGCCAGAAGGGCTTCGATGTCGGTGAAGGGACTTGAGGCCCAAATAAAGGAGCTCATAGATAAAGAGATCGAGAGAATCCTCGGCGAAGCTAAGAGAGAACTCGATGAATCTATCAGAGAAATAGACGCCCAGATAGAGAGACTAAGGCAATATTTAAAAGCACGGTAAAACACCGTGGGCCATGGCGGCCAAATACGTGCTGCCTCTCCTGTTGCTAGGCGCAATAGCATTTGCGCAGACGGCTCAGTCCGGTAGCCAATACATAGGCGCCGGCCTGGCGGTGGGCCTAGCGGGTCTGGGCGCCGGCATAGGCGTGGGCATAGCCGGCGCGGCGGCCATTTCCGCGTTAGTGGAAAAGCCACAGGAGCGCGTGTGGTATCTAATATTCGTTGCGCTGGCCGAGGCCATAGCTATATACGGCTTGCTGATAAGCTTTATACTCAGCGCTAAATAAGCGTCAGAGGGGCAAAGTAACTGCGTCTTTTTTCCACGGACACGCCCTCGACCAGCATCGCGGCTGCCTTAATTATGAGCATGGCCTCGGCCCTGGCGTATTCTAGAGACGCCAGCAACGACCCCAGAGAGAACTCGGAGTCCTCCACTATGGAGGCGTCGGCGAACTTCCTCATTACCGCAGGGTAGGCGTTGTCGAGGACTATTGAGAGGTTCTCGAACGTAGGCTCCTCGGAGGCTATGGAGGCAACCACCTGGCCCCACGGCTTTATCCCCGATATCAGGTCTAGGGCCTTTGCGATCTCCCCGCGGGCCGTGGCGTCGAAGATCCCTCTGGCCGCTCCGGAGGACGCGCCGACAGTGAGCGACGCGATCTCCTCGGGGGAGAGGCCCCATACCTTGGCCCTCACGGCGAGCACCACGTCAAAATATGTAGTTAATGTATTCACCAGTTTATATATAGATTTATCGTTAAATTTACTTAAAGATTTTGTATAGTCCATTATCCACTGTCTATCTATAAATATAGTAAATTTATCGTAGCCGAACTTCTGCATAAGCTCAAACGCCCCGGCCGCCGGATGGCCCAAAGCCCTAAGCCTCTCCCCCACCTCCTCGACGCTTCTAGCCCCGAGGAGCGAAGTGATTATATAACGCCGGCGGGTAAAGTCCAGCGGTTCCGTAACTACAAAATCCTCCGGATTTTTGCCCGATCTTATCGCGGTTATTATATATTCGATATTTTCGTACTCAAAACGCCTGAGGTGCAACCTGACGATCTCCCTGCCCTCCTCGGTCATGCCCAGATATAGCTCCTTTACATTATCCATATAGGTTTTAATAACTTGATCTCTTAAGTCTTTTAATGTTTCTTGCGTTAATTTATCTATAGATATTTGATATTGAGTAGTTCTCAAAACGTTTAGATATTCATCGGAAGAGCCGGCGTACGCGAGCGCTATGGCCCTATCCTTCGGGAGAGATTTAACCCGGAGACCTCTGACTCTGGGGCCCAGGCTGGGTCTCCTCAATATGGAGCTCATAAACCCAGTTGTCTTAGGACGGCCTCGAGCACCTCCTGTCTCTTCTGGCCGAAGGATTTCAGCAGGGCATCCCTCCGCTTCTCCGCCTCCTGCAGAATGCGCGACGCCTCCTCTCTCGCCTCCTGCAGGGCGCTCTCCCTATAGCTCTCCGTCGTCTTCTTCACTATGGAGTCAACTACTGCGTTCAACTGATTCGAATATTTATCTATGATCATATTTGCATTATTCTGAACTTTTTGTTTAATTTGTTCAGTTTCTTTTATTACACGATCTATTTCCTCTAGGCTTTTTAAAATTTCGTCAAGCTTCAGCATCGGCATAGGCCGCTCTCGTTGTTTATATCTATTTCCTTCCTCTAATTCTGTGATGAGCTCAGGACTGGCCTAAACGTGAAGAGACACTTCTCGCCGCTGATTCGGTGCGCGGACTTATCATCATGTTCAGGCCGTCCCCACGCAGTCCTCACAAGCCTAGTTAAGGAGACGGTATTTGTACATTCTTGCAAGTCGGCCTCGGACCATCCGGGAAACTCCCCGGCAGTCGCACCAGAGGCCTACGCGTGTTTCCTCCTGGCAGAATCCGTAGGGCATCGGCCGTCTATTGCCTAAGGCATAGGCCTCCATCTCCCTCAGCCTCGGCCCCAAGCCCGGTATTGCATGCTGATCAAAAACTACCAGTAAGAATATGGGACATATACAATATAGGAAATCTATAGTAATATATCCTTTAACTTAATATAAATATTAATATATAAACTTTAACATTATTCAAACACATTTATGTAGCTTCTCAGCAACTCCTAATCCCCCTACCCCAGGCCCTCGACAACGCCTCTTGAAGCTTGGTGAAGTCGGAGTAAACCATGGGCACCCTATACGTCATCCCATTATAATTAATAACTAGGAAGTACTCAATACCCTGGCCATACGGCCCAAACGCCGTAGCGCCGCTGATGCAAATGCTGTCCAGGGCATCGTCCCTTGGTATGAACGTGACACTCCCATCCCTATCCGTGATGGTGAAGCCATCATAGGTGAGGACGATTTCCCTCACTTCACTGCCGAACAACCATTTGAGCGTGCCACGTGTCATGAGCGCGACGACGCCCACGACCGCAACGACAACGACGGTGATGATTAAAGTAGCCAAGCCACCAACCCAGTGGAGGATCCAGGCGATGGTGCCTATGATGGCGGACAACACAAGGGCGAAGGAGAATAGGCCAACTACGGCACCGCCCAACCCGATGCTGTACAGGATGCCGTACTTCCTCGCACCCCACCTCCAGAGCACACCCTCACTTGAGGTCGTCTCGGGAGCCATGGGCGTGGTCGTCGCCCCAGGCTCAAACCTGGCCCTCGGGCACTCGGGCGGTGCCCAACCCCAGTAGGTGTTTAATGCATTGACTAACGCATCATACTGCCCCTGGCTCAGTGGGATTGCGTAATCAACCAACCCGTGGGAGATGCGCAACTCCAGGCCCACGGGTGACCTCCTGATACAAACCACGCCGCCGCCAACAACCGCATCCCTCGGCAAGTAAAACCTCCTCCGGCCTCCGACGGCCAGCCCGTCCTCCGTGAACCTGACCTCGAACGGCCTCGAAAACCCACGATCTATTACGAGGGCCGCCGCGATGAGGGGCGCGAGGAATATCGCCATGCCCAACGCGTTGTTGAGCCTGTACTGGGGCGGGCTCGTGAGGGCGACGAGCAGGAGGAGGAGCGCGAGGAATGCAATGAAGCCGTAGGCGAACGCCCTGCCGGCGATGGAGCCCCCCACCCTGAAGCTCCAGATCGTCTCGCTCATGGGCTCACCTCAACGCCTAAGTTCCTCAACATGTCGATGGCATCTGAAATGCCGATTGGCGTGAAGTTGTATGTGAGGATGGAGGTAGCACCCACGCCGGTGATCCAGACCCTATTGACCTTGTACGCCTCATTGTCGATTATGAAGACCCCTATCTCGCCGTTCTCGTCATAGAGTAGGTCATTACTAACGCGGGTTGGGTTTAGACCGTTAAGCGCCTCGCTAGCCAGTGCAATACTCCTGGCAAAGTAGGTTAGGAAGCCGATGCCCAGCGCGAGGGGGACAAGCCCTACTAACCAACCCACATTGGGACGTACCAAGTCCCTCTTGTGAAGAGTATTATTGAGATAACCAGTACGCCGAATAGGGCTACTCCGGTGAAGAGGACTAAGGCAGCCTTCATCCACCTCAGTATTGGGTTGCCGGACGTCGTTATGATGACGGCGTTCACGCCCCTGTCCCTAGCCCTCGCAGTTTCAATTACGAATTTGGGGTCGAAAACCGGCGAGGCGGCGACAACCCTCTCGCCTGCGTTCCTCACTTTGTCCCTGAGCGCGTCCCAGTACGTGGCCTGTGGGCGCGCCCTAGCAACGGGCATAATTCTATATTATTAATTTAAGTTTTATATTTTTATCTCTTAATCAAAATTAAAAAGAATACTATTTGTTTAATTCTATGGTATTTTGTTTATTTTTATTTATATATTATTATTACTTTTGTTTGTTATTATTACTGTGGCTATGTATGGACCCAGCGGCGTTTCTGTGAAGTAATCAACGGGGCTGTGGGCTACGCCACAGCTAGGGCCGACATCCCCGACTTCAAGGAGGCGAACTTGGGAGGGTTCTCCGCGTTGGTGGAGGCTCTGACGGGAAGAGGTCAGGGGTGCGCCGTATGGACAGCAGAATTCTGTGGAGAGCGTCTGGAGGGCTTCATGCGCCACGCCGAGCCCGCGGACGCTGTAGCGAGGCGACTCGGGGAGACTCGCCGCCGGTAAGCCCACGGCCCTCGCGACCGAGAGCAACCTTCCAGAGGTCGCGGCCTCAGCCGCCCCCGCGCGGTCCCCACAGGCTTGATTAATGTTATTTATTAAGTGGAGACAGTTATATTATGTTCCTGCAAGTCGGCCTCATACTGGCGGCCGTGGTTGCCTTCATAGTGCTGATAATAGTCATCTCGTTGCTCGCGTCGGCCATCAGGGTTATTCCCGAATACCAGAGGGCTGTGAGGTTCAGACTCGGGAGGATCACGGGGCTTCTGGGGCCCGGCCTCGTCTTCATAGTGCCTATTATAGATACCATCGTGCGTTACGATCTGCGCATAGAGGTGGTCGACGTGCCTCAACAAAAGGCCTTGACTAAAGACAACGTAGAGGTCACCATCGACGCCGCGGTATACCTGAGGGTGGTGGATCCGCTCAAGGTCGCGGTCACCGTGAAGAACCACGTCCCCGCTGTGGCCACGTTCGCCGCGGCTACGTTGAGGGATGTGGTGGGCATGGTGGACCTCGATACCCTCTTGTCCCATAGGGAGGAGATAGCCAAGAAGATAGCGGATATCGTCGACGAGCACGTCACGCCGTGGGGCGTCAAGGTGACCGGCGTGGCTATACGCGACATAAGGCTGCCCGAGACCTTGGTGAGAGCCATGGCGTCTCAAGCCGAGGCCGAGAGGCTACGTAGGGCCAAGATCACCATAGCCTCCGCCGAGTACGAGGCCAGCAAGATATACCTCGAGGCCGCCGAGACTTACGCCAAAAATACCGTGGCAGTACAGTTGAGACAGATAGATGCCCTTCTGGAGATGGCTAGGGAACACAACTTGATAATAGTCACGCCGTCATCTCTGGAGTTCGTCGCGTTGCCCCTAGCCCTCTCGAAGGCGGCACAACAGCAGCAACAGGCGGCGCAACAGCAGGGAGGCCCTCAACAGGGCCAAAGCAGTGGATGAGGGGGGAGGCCCTACTCTTGCTGTTTTTGTTTCTGACGTCCCAACTGGCCCTAGCCCAGCAGATATATTACGTCAGGGAGGTTTACGTAGTCTCCGTGGATAACACCATTGGGCCGTACACGGTCTCGCAACTGTCGAGAGCCATAAGCGCGGCGGAGCAGAGCTCGGGCGCCGTGTTGGTGTTGTTGAATACGCCGGGGGGACTCGCCGACTCCACGCTCAGCGCCATGCAGATGATAGGCGCCTCGTCTGCGCCGGTCATAGGCTTCGTCTATCCCGACTACGGCTATGCCTGGTCCGGCGGCACCTACCTGCTCCTCTCCACGCATATAGCGGCCATGGCCCCCCATACGGTCATAGGGTCTTGCCAGCCCATACAGGGCACGACTCCCATAAACGAGTCCAAGGTCCTCAACGCGCTGGCCAGCTACCTGGCGACCATCATGGCGTCTTACGGCAGAAACTCCACCTACGCCTACCTCTGCGTCGAACATAATCTCAACCTAAACTCCGAGGAGGCGCTGCGGTATCACGTAGTAAACTTCGTGGCCGACGGCATAGGGCAACTTCTGGATGATGTGAACGGGTCCTCCATAGTCCTCGACGGACGTAGGACCATCGTAATAGTTCAGAGCCCTACGCTTGTCAGAATCGAGCCGACTTTCGGCGAGATGCTCCAGGCGTGGCTCATGGATCCACTTGTGGAGAGCGTACTGTCTCTACTGGCCCTTCTGGTGGTCATCGTGGCCATCGCGTCGGGCCATCCCCTGGCCGCCGGCCTCGGCGTCGTGTTGTTCCTGCTGTCCGTACTGCCCTACGTATCCACCGGCTGGATCTGGGCCATCTTGTTCGCCATGGGGGTTGCCCTGCTGTTCGCAAGCATGTTCTCCGGCGGCTATACGCACGGAATCCTCGAGGGGACGGGCGCCGTCTTGGTCATATTGGGCTTCCTGAGCCTCTTCCCGCCGTTTCAGCTGCAGAGACAGCCCGTGGTGATAGCGGACTACTGGCCCCTCGTGGGCTCCGCGATAGCGCTGTCGGCGGTTCTGGCCGGCGTGGTGGCCTTCATCGCGTGGAAAGCCGTGGCTGTACACCTGCGGCGGCCCGTATCGGAGCAGATGCTCACCCTGAGGGGCCTTGAGGGCGTGGCCGTGGACGACATAGGCCCGGACAGACCGGGCTACGTCGTGGTGCTCGGCGAGTACTGGAAGGCCGTGTCCAGGGTCGGCGTGAAGAGGGGTTGCAGAGTCCGCGTTGTGGAGGCAGGGACCCCTATAGTGGTGGAGCCCGTTGAGGCTTGCGGCGGCTAGATCCCCCAGGCTCCTCTGAATATCGTGTCCGACGCGGATATATGCGGGGCGGATCTGGCCCTACGTGTTCGTCTACGTGATGATGGCGTACGGCTCGGCCTTGATCGTGCTGGGGCTAGTGAGCGGGGAGGACTCGCTCGCCTTCTTCGGGCTCGCCTTGCTTCTTCTGTCGAATCTACACGCCATAGCCTCACTCCTGAGAAGGAGGACGAGGCATAGAATAGAACCATACTTGATACATATGCCCCTCCTGCGCCCTTCAGCGGTCAAAACCCCTCGTGGGGGCATTCGGCCGCACGCCACTCGGGCGGCGGCCGGGAGCACTCCACCATCTGCAACGCGTCCAGCCTCTGCGGAAGCTCGAAGGCCGAGGCGAGCCTGAGCCGCTTCGGAGCCGCGCCCCTGCCCGCGTCCATGCCCGAGCTCATGCCCTCATCCTCCTCGCGGCGTTCTTGACGCCCTCGACGGCCGCTCCCGCCGCATTCGCCAGGCGTATCAGCATCCCGTGCTCCCTATAGGCGGCCAGCCATAGGGACGCGGCGGCTATGGCCCCGGCCGAGAGGCCCTCCAGGTCGTATATGTGCCTCCTCACCAGCGCCAGGGCCGCCTCGGCGACGCTGTGCGGGGCTCCGGCGCATTCCCTAACCCTGCCTATCTCGGCGCCTATGGAGGCGAGCCTCGCCTCCCTCCCGTGCAGGGCGTCCCTGTGGAAGCCGGCGAGAGCCACCGGGGGCCGTGCTCCATCCTCACGCCGATCTCGGTCCTGCTCACCAGCCTTAGGGGGGCCGCGTGGATGCGCGCAAGCTGGCTCGCGTCGTCGCCCTAGGCGATATGCGGTGCTTGGCGAGGGACTGCGCCGGCGATAGGATCGCCAGGAAGTTCGTGGAGCCAGCCCTCGAGCTGATGATGCTGGACAAGGCGCTTGAGGGCAAGCTCGATAGGAGGGAGGCGTTGCTGCGCTTCGGCGAGATGTACGCCACGGCGTTGGCGGGGGACGGCACGGTGGAGTCGAGGGAGGTCGAGCCGGCCTTCGGGGGAGGGCTGGGAGGCGGCGCAACAAAGGTCGTGCTGGTCGTCGGTGGGGAGCTGGGCGGTGGGGCTACGCTCCTGCGCCTCGCTACGCTGCGGTCGCTCAACGAGCTCCTGCCCGACGGGCTGAGGTTCGGCGTACATACGTACGTGGGCGAGGGCATATACCGCATAACCGCCTACGGCGGAGATGCCGCCAGGCTCATGCGCCTCCTCGCGGCGGCGGCGCCCTCCGCCGGCGGAGGGTACTTAAGCCCGAAGTTCGAGGGTTTCGTGGGGGAGGCCCGGGCGGAGGTGCGGTTCGGCGGCATGAGGCTGACTCCAAAAGGCCGCGTCGCCGCCGATCTGACCATATCGGAGGGCGACATCGATGTCAAATACAACGTCTATCTGCGCGAACACGACATCCTGCTCCAATTCGCCTCGACTGACCGCGGCCGCGCAGAGCTCGCGGCGCGCCTCCTCAAGCTGGCGGGCGTCGGCGCGGAGGTGGAGAGAGTGGGCGGCGGAGGCGTGTGGCGGGTCAGAGCCACCACCGACATGCTTGCGGCCGGCCGCAAGGAGCTCAGGGACGCCATCGCGGAGGTCGTTAGGAGGGCCGCCGAGGGCGGCTGGGTGAACAGGGAGACGGCCGACCGCTGGCTCGACAAGCTGGAGAGGGGGCGCGCGCTGAGGGAGGGATGGCCGAAGTACAACGTGCAACTGACCGAGGGCGCGCTGGTGGTCAGATACATGTCCACGAACCCCGAGAGCATAGAGCGGATTGCCGAGGAGCTGAGGAAAATGGGCCTCGAAGAGGGGAGACACTTCACGGCCAAGATGCCGGAGGGCGGCAGGAAGGGCTATGTCCTGATCCTCAAGGAGGGCCTTGAGCGCGCCGCCTGGCTCTCCGTACACGGCGAGGGCGAACGGCAGAGGCTTGCGGCCGAGTTCGTGGAACATATACTTGAGAGGGCGAAGGAGGGGGGCGACGACGTGTATAGAAAGGCCCTGGAGGTGGTGGAGGAGGGCAAGGCGAGGGGCTCCCTAAAGCTGGAGGGCTTCGAGAGGGAGGTTGGGGGCCGCCTAGTGAAGGTAATAGGCGGAGGGGCCGAGTTCGGGAAGGGCAGGAGCGGCAGAACCCTCTTGAGGATCAAAATAACCGCCGAGGTCGACGGCGTCAGGAACGACTACGAGATCGCCTTCGGCAGGTATAAGAGAAGCAACAAGGCCTTGGGCTTCGCCTACGCCAGAGCCGGCGCGCCGGGAGGCAGGGAGGCGGACGCCGAGAGGCTCTCCGCGCTTGTGGAGGCCCTGACCGGAAAGAGGCCGAAGGTGCGCCGCATGAGGGACGGCACCATAATCATAGAGTGCGGCAGGGAGCACCTCGACCGCCTCATGCGCTTCGCCGAGCTGTACGCAGCCATTATGAGGTGGCTGGAGGAGACGGGGCGGTGAGCCCACACCCACGGCCCTCGCAGCCGAGATCATCCTCCAGAGACGGGGAGCTGAGGTCAGCCTCTTGAGCCTCTTCACGGATCGTCAGACCCTTAGTTCATCACCGGATGAATCCCTATAGATAGCTTAGAAAGTCTTCGAGAAATTTAACGGTGAGGTAGTCCAGGTAGGCGTCTCCTATAGCCACCAGCCTTTTATCGCCTTTCCTTATGATATAAATATATTTATCTTTAATCTTTAACTGGGCCTCATCTAAATCTAGATCTAGATACTGCTTTATATCATCAGATTCAGGCAAAGTCCCATATTCATCTTGACCTATTTTGACATAATGAAACCCCAGGAGTTGCGCCAGCTCGGCCGCGTTAGACGGGATGTAGCCCACCCGGCCGTAGGGCGGGATGAACTTATCCAGCCTGTCCCTGATGTAGGCCAGCTGGCTCAATATCTCCTGCTCGCCCGGCGTGTAGACCCTCAGAGGCTGTTGCTGTTGCGGCGGCCTTCTATTCAGCACGAATATGGCGGCTACGAGCGCCGCCACCAAGGCCACTACGGCCACCGGTAGCAATATTTGTAAAAGCACGTGCGGAGCTTCGGAGGGATAATTTAAAGTATTCGGCCAAAAATGCGCCGGGCCGAGCTACGTTGTCGGGATGGCCGTATTGCTGAGGCGCTCAGCTTTAAAAACCTCCGCCAGCTAGACGCTGGTGAGGCTGTTGTTCGTAGGGATAGCGCTGGCGGTCCTTCTGGCGGTTCCGCGCGTGGGGTTCATCGTATATGCCGTCGGCCCCGCCCCGAGCTTCCAGGCCGGGGGGTCGTATATCTCGGTCGGCTCCAATAAGTACTACATATTTTCGGCGCCGAGAATAGACAGCTGGGTCATCCTGGCGCTCGCCGTCGCCGTCGCGGGCTACTACGAAGTTAGGAAGGGCGTCAGGCCGAGGGGCAGCGCCATCTCCGTGGCGGTCTTGTCCGCCGTGCTCGCGGCGCCCCTGCCCCTAATATTCTCCGAACAGAGCGGCCTAACTATCGTCGCGATCTCCAACGCCTACTCTTCGACAGGACCTGTGTTATTCCTGGCCGCGACGGCCTTGGAGCTCGCCGAGCACTACATGCTGCCGCGTAGAAGCACGCGGATCTTGGCGACGCCGGACGTCGCCCTCGAGAAGACCGAGAAGGCGTGACCCGTTGTTTCTTCTGCCTGCGGAACTTCGATAGGCTCTACGTGGCGAAGCTCAAGGCGGAGCTCCACATGGATCTATACGTCTACGTCTGCGAGGAGTGCCTACGTCAACACGCGGATCTGGTCGCCCAGATAGTCGAGGTTTCTCAGGAGATCGGCAAGAAGGGATATGGAAAGCACGGGCACGCCCTCAACAACGGCGTTGACGGAACTAAGCGTAACTACCACAGGAAGCACTCTAGGCGCTAGCGGCCTCAGCTTGTCGAGACACCTGGCGGTCTTCTCCAGATGGCTCCTGGCCACGGCGGCCCACTTGCCTCCGCCGTATTTCCAATGCTTCGCCTCGACGACTAGGACGTGTCCGCGGGACCACGCAACCACGTCGAACTCGGCCCCGCGGCCTCCGCACTCCATCCTGACGCCCCTCCGGACGGAGTAGCCCCATCCCTCGAGGATGTACACGATCACCTCCTCGAAGTCGCTCCAGCTGAGCGAGCGCGACAGCTTGGCCAGATCTAGCGTCGCCCCGCTCTGCAACGCCTTGAATATCAGGTAGGGCCTCGGCGCCAGCAACCCGCCTCTATAGAGCCCCGCCTCCTCGAGGCACCGCCTCTCGTCGTCGTCCAGAGGCGCTCCCTCCACGGCGTCCTCCACAGCCCTGCGCAGACACACGTAGGTCCGGCGCCATGTATTAATATAGTAGCGGCGCCGGCTACGACGTCGGCTCGTACAGCTGTTTAGGACGGCCGTAGAGCAGATACGACGGCTTCTGGGCGTATATGGCCCCGGCTATTATGGCTATGTTGGGTATGCAGAACACCTCGAAGCACGGGCTGGGGCCGCCCGCCATCTGATCCACAGTGGGCAATTTGACATGTCTAAGCCTATTCACCTCGTCGCTCGTCACCCTCACCTCGACCCTCGACTTGTTGAGCCTGTCCACAGCCCTCATCAGATCGGACAGCTTTAGGCCGCTACATGGGCATATGATCTGGTCGCCGTCTATCTCGTCCAGGTCGTTGGGCCAGAAGTAGGGCCAGCCGGGCGCGTCTATCACGTTGGGCTCCACGTAGAGATCGCTGTAATCGGTCCCTCTGCTTAGCCTCAGATCGAGGTTGTAGAGCCAGTTGGCCTCGAGAGCTATCTTGGCCCTGAACTCCTCCAGGGCCTTGGCGGCCCTATCGGCGTCCTCCAAGCCCTCCTTAGACGCTATGTATGATGCCAGCAGTCTGCCGTGCGCCTCCTCAAGATGGGCGTAGATCGCGCCGTAGAGCTCGCCGACTGTGTATATATTGGTGCCCCCCGCCGACTTGCCCCTCTCGTCCAGCCTCAGCACCTCGCCGAAGCCGTTGCGCCTAGGCACTAAGGAGTTGAGCTCGAAGGAGTAGAACACCTTGAGGCCCAGCCTCAGAGGGGCGTAGAGATTGGCCGTCCTGACCGCCGACACTACGGCGTCTGCCTCGATCCGCCTAGTCTCGACCCCCCTCTTGCCCATGTACGCCTTCAGCTCGACGACGCCGTCTCTATATCTCCTAATAGTCGCGGAGTGCACCACCTCTATCCCCAGTTTCTCCAGGGCGCTCCTCACGCCTTGGTAGTACTTAACGTCGCGCAGGTAGGCCGAGTTGTCGGCCACCGCCACCTGATTGCCCCTACGCGCCAGAGCCATCGCCGTTCTGAGGCCCCACTCGGTGGTCCCCCACACCAGGAGCTTCCTGCCGTTTATCCCGGAGGCGAGCGCCTCCGAGGCGAGGAGCACCTGCCGCGAGCCGGGCATCGGCGTGTACATCTCCACGCCGCCCGTGCTGAGCACGAGATGTCTATATCTGGGCTTGACGCAACGGCCGCCTGAGATCAAGACCTCGCCGTCGAAAATCCCCCTGTTTACCTCCACTGCGTATTTGTCTATATATTCGCGGGCCGGGGCGCCCGAGATCGTCGGCTCTCCGTCGAGGGCGTTATGGCCGCCCTTAGGGCCTTCGCTGTAGACGGCCACCTTGAGCCCATATCTGCTGAGCTCTTGGGCGGCCGCTAGGCCGCCTATGCCGGCTCCCACCACCAACACGTCGTAGTCCTCCTCCGCGCAGGGGCCCGGCCTTTTGACCTCGCCGCATACCCACGAGCTACAGATCATGCCGGGGGGTTGCCGGCGTATTAAATATATTCTCCAGCCCTACGTCAGCCAGCCTCCTCAAGCCAACGCCTAAACTCCGCCAAGCTGCTGAAGTTGAGGTCTCCCCGAACCTTATCGCCGATAACCACGGTGAGTATGCCCAGAGCTCTGGCGCCTAGATCCACGTCGTCGTCGCCGACCATGACGGCCTCCTCGGGCCTCACGCCGAGCCGCTTGAGGGCGATTCTGAACATAGCCCTATGGGGCTTGCGGTATCTAACCACGTCGGACGTGACCAAGACGTCCACGGACGCGCCTACCCTCCTCAGGAACTCCTCCACGTAGCACCTACAGGTTATGTTCGATATTATCGCCGTCTTGAACCTGGAGCTGGCCCACATCAGAAACTCTGGCGAGCGGTCCACGGGCACCAGGTGGTTCAACATGGCGTTTACCAGAACGGCGCGGACGCTACGCCAGTCGCCCCCCGCCAGCGCCGTTATCAAGGCGGCTTGGCCGTCCACAGTTATTTCGGCTAGAGAGGCCTCCCTCACGGCGTTAGCCAGCCTTCTGGCCTCCATGAAGTACTCCAGCGACTTGTCGCCGCTCACGCCGAGGACCGACGAGAGCCCGGCGGCCACGTCTTCTAGATAGGACCTCTCGTCGTCTACCTCGGCCAAAGTCCCGAAGAAGTCGATGAGGAGGGCCCTAACGCGGGCGTTCATGCAGCTTCGAGGGCCACCAGTTATACTTAGCGAGCAGGTTCATTATAGCCGGGACCAGCAAAGGCCTCACCACGTAGGCGTCGAATATCGCCGAAAACGCCACTGTGGCTCCAATCTGCTGCAAGACCGTCAGTTGCGACTGGGCTATCGAGAGGAAGGCCAAGGCAAGGATCAAGGCCGCCCCCGTGACTATGGGGCCCGTTGTCACTATGGCCGTCCTAATCGCCGACCTATCGTCGAGACCTCTCTCGACATCCTCCCTGATCCTAGTGACTATAAACACGTCGTAGTCGGTCCCGATGGCCACCAGAAGGGTCGTGAGGACTACGGGCTGTAGCCAATACGTCAGCTGGCCGCCCGCGATCTGGAACACGGCTACGTTGAGCGCAAGGCCCCACACCATCGACATGAGCACCGTGGCGACCAGCCTCAGCGGAGTCAAGAGACTACGGAGCGCCGCCATTAGGGCCAATATAACAGCTGACAGAATTATATATAGCTGGAAGCGCCAAAAATATAAGTAGATATACGTGTAATAAACATGTTTCCAACCGGCGTCGCCGCCTATGTATAGGAGGCCGTATTTCCTCAGCTCGGTCAAATTATTATAGATATATAATAATTCATCTGAAGTACTAGTTAGAGATAATTTTAACGATATGATATAGTAATTATCCCTTTTAAATATAGTATAATTTGTATAATATGGAATACTGGTTAAATAATTGATTACCGTGCTGTTCGGCTTGTCGGTAAATACAACATATGTTGTGGATAGCGACGTTATGTTCCTGAAGTACGTTTGGGCTATATGCAAAGCCTCCTTGCTTCTGGTCTCGGGCATCGCAGATATGGGATTTGTAGTAATTCTTATATTATTCACTATAAATATAATTAAAATTATAGTAATTATTGAAAATATTATTAATATTATTTTTGAGTAATTAAGCGCGAGGTCCACTAATCCGCCCAGAAGCCTGGACCGGCCTTCGTGGAGCCTGATGTCCTCTATCCTCCTCGGCCAGAATAGCCTATCGCCCGCCAGCGCCATCAAAGCCGGCGTGGCCGTAAAGGCTGTGGCCAACACCAGCAGGACCGAGAGCGCTAGGGCGAGCCCTATGGTCTGCATAAACGGCAGGACGGAGAAGCCGAAACTGCCGAGGGCCAGACCGGCGACCGCCGCGCTGGTCAAGACCGCGCGTTTGCCGAAGCCGACGGCTATGCCGGCAGCCTTGGCAGGCTCAGCTCCCTTATTCCTCTCCTCGGCGTATCTGCCGAGCATCAAGAGGTTGTAGTCTATGCCCAGCGCGAAGACCACAGGCGCCGCTATGTATATCGAGAGGTAGTAAGGCGGCATATACGGCGAAATCAAATAGATGAGCCCGAGGAGGGCGAGGTAGGACAGCCCCACCTCGGCCAGCACCGCCAGCGGGGCGACCAACGTGCCGAACACCAGCAGGAGAACCGCCAGCATCACCACCGCGGTGGTCTTATCTATGTCGGGGATCTCCGAGGTCACCGTGTCGGTGA
This sequence comes from Thermoproteus sp. CP80, assembly GCF_002077075.2. Classification (GTDB taxonomy): domain Archaea; phylum Thermoproteota; class Thermoprotei; order Thermoproteales; family Thermoproteaceae; genus Thermoproteus. The sequence continues at coordinate 33,319 of NZ_LCWM02000018.1, forward strand.
ACTGAGACATGAGTATATCGGTGGATACGGGGACGGCCCAGCTGTAGTTGAGCCTCGGCACGCCGGTCCCTTCGGCTATCACCAAGGCGTATAGGTCGCCGTAGAGCAGCCGCTCCGCCTGAGGTATGGTGTACATCGTAGGCGGCGGATATCTAGACGTCAAGTTCTCGAGCAGAGATTGCTTGAACGCGGCGGCCGCGGCCTCCGTCTCGTTGACGCAGAGCACGTACGGTATATACGGCCTTAGGGCAGGCGGCGATTGGGAGGACAGCTGCAGGTATAAATACTTCTCGACCCCCAGCTCGGTTACGTTCCTCGCGAGCTCCACCAGCGTCGAGTTCAGCTTGGTCGACAGGATCCTCTCGGCCACCAGATCTATCGAGCTCTCGGCGGCCCAGTCCCTCCACGTTATGCCCCTAAGGAGCCAGCTCACGTTGCCGTAGGCCTCATCTGCGGCGAGCCTCACCGCCGCGTCTACGCCGTAGGTTTTAGACAGGTTTCTGTAGTACTGGAGGAACTTCGCCGTCTGCGGCGTGGAGTAGTTGAACAAAGCCGCGCCGTATGTGGCGTACAACAACGCCGTGGCGTTACCTCTGGCCGCCTCGTAGGCGTCCTTAAGCTCCCTAAGCTCTATACATTTATTTTCTGTTAAATTATATATATTGTTTAAATAATTAAAAAATTCATTAGTATAATTATTTAATGTGATATTTATTTTTAACCAATATATTTTTTGAGCCATATACTGTATGCCCAGCGGCGAGGTCGCGCTGAAGCCCTCCTCGGCCAGCGTCCCGTTGACCAGAGAGAGCTTGCGCGAGAGGTCAGGCCCATATACAACTATAAATATAAACTTTGAGGAATTATCTGTATTTGATCCATTATTTATTATATTATTTACTATATTCGGCTCTGTATTTTTAGGCATTAATTTTAATTCTGAATACACCAATACGTCGAATACTTTCCCCGCGTGTATGGCGAGGTACGCATACACCGCCGCCCATAATGCCAACAAGGCGTAGGCGAGCGCCTTCTTCACAAAGCTAAATAAATTCTATACTCAAAAAACATTCGCTATGAGCCGCCACATAACCATGCTGGCCGTCAGCGACATGAGGGCCAGAAGGGCGAGGTACCTACTGCTGGTCGTGGTTATAGCTATCGGCGCGGCTTTGATGGTGGCTCTGAGCACCATAAGCATTGGCACTAAGATATATATACAGAATCAATTATATCAAATATTTCCAGCAGATATACTTGTTTATTCGAATTCTATCGATATTCCGTATGCCTTTGTCGAGTCCTTGAGGTCTCTTCCCTACGTCCAGAGCGCGGAGCCTGTTGTCATGCTGACAGGCACCTTGGGGAACAAGACCGTGACGCTTCTGGGGGTGCCTCTGAGCGATATAGGCTACTTCGACGTGGAGCTGGAGGCAGGCAGGCTGCCCCACGCGGGGGGCGAGGCGGTGGTGGACTCGGCGCTGGGGGTCTCCCCGGGGCGGGACGCGACCATCTACGTGTACCGGAGCAGCGTGGCGCCGCCCGTCGAGCTCAGAGTCCACGTGGTCGGCATAATGAGCAACCTGCTGAAGGGATTCATAGGTCCCATGAGCCTCAACTTGGTCGTCGTGCCTCTCGATTGGCTCCAGCAAGGCATGGGGATTGGGGATTTCTACAACATGGTGTTCATAACGGTGAGCGACAAGTCGTTGATACAGCCCCTGGCCCAGGCGTTGAAGCAGAGATACCCCCGGGCGGAGGTCTACACCCAGCAGAGCGCACTGTCCACCATAAATAGTGTATTCAACATGCTCAATTTATTCTTCTTGGTGATAGAGGCCGTCGCGTTTCTGGCCGGCGTTCTGACCACCTTCACCGTCATGTCGATAACGGTGAGAGAGCGGATGGGCGAAATAGCGCTCCTGAGGGCCACGGGCATCTCCGGCAGAGATATAGCCCTGGCGTTTACGCTCGAGGTGTCCTCCGTGGGGCTTCTGGGGGGCATGGCCGGCGGCGTCGCCGGCTATTTCGGAGCCCTGGGGATCAAGGACCTGCTGACGAGGCTCGGGTATTTCTTCGACGTGCCTGTACCGTTCATCCCGTCCATATTCGCGCTGGGCGTCGTCCTATCCCTCCTGGTGGCTCTGGCGGGCGCCCTCATGCCTGTGTATAGAGCCGTGACGCTGAGGCCTCTGGAGATATTGAGATGAG
>NZ_LCWM02000019.1 GCF_002077075.2 Thermoproteus sp. CP80
CGAGGCGGTTAGGCTGGTTGAAGGCGTGTTGGGCGGAGCGCTTGTGCCGGGCGGCGGCGCCGCGTCGGCTGAGGTGGAGAGGTGGCTGGCGGGCCTGAGGAGCGGGGAGGTTAAAACCGCGGTGGCCCGCGCCGCCGAGATGCTGAAGGGGTGGCTTGAGGCTGTGAAAGGCGGGAGATATGCCGACTACTCCTCCGGCCGCGCCGTGAGGATATGCGCCGAGGGGGTCTGCGCCGTGAAGACGCGGGGATGGACCATCTACTTCAGACCGGTGAAGGTGGAGGCGCGGAGCGGAGAGGTTAAAGAAAGGTGGATAGTCGCCAGGAGCCCGGAGGAGCTTGAGGCTTGGCTTTCTAGGGCTGGCTCCGCCTACGTGGCGCCGGCGCTGTTCTTCACCGGCGGCGGGGCGGAGCTCCGCGTCGTCGCCGTCTCCGAGGCCGTAGTCGACGAAGTTAGGAGGAGGCTGGAGGCCGTCAGAGGCGCCAGCGGCGTCCAGTACGACGCCTTAACCGCCTCGGCCAGACGCGGCGTCTTGACGGCGGCTAAAGTGGGCGACGTGGCGAGGCTGTGGAAGGCGTATATAGACGGGGTGGAGTCCTACTTGACCGACCCGGCTAAGCGGGAGGAGCTTAGGCGCGAGGCGGAGAGGTGGATAAGGGCGCTGAGGCTGAACACAACGGCGGAGGAGGCAGTGGCGAGAGGCTTAGAGATGCTGAAGGCGCTGCGGGACTCCGGGCTGTTCGACGCGTTGAGGTCGATGGCCCAGCGGCTTGGGGAAGTCGGCGTGGAGTCTGTGGAGAAGATGCTGGAGGCGCTGGAGGGCGGGGAGTTCCGGCTGGAGGCCACGCCTACGGGCAAGATGATAAGGATCTGCGGAGAGGAGTGCGTCTCCGTTGACCAGCGCGGCGTGTATACGATGGCCCTCGAGGGCCTCTCGGCAGAGGTGCAGATCCCGCGCCTCCTGCCGGAGGAATACGCCAAGCGCCTCCACATCGGCTGGCTGGCGTCAGACGAATCGCGTGAACCACACGGCTTTGCATTGATGTATACAACACAGCTCTGGCAACTTTACGCGTGGCTCATCACAAAGCCAGGGAAAATAAGAATACTCATACAGAATGTGGTACTAAGGAGGGGAGGAGCTTCGATAGAATTAACTGCATTTCCAAGAGATTTACGGCTAATTAGCGGGGGTTCGACGCTATCCGTAGCTGAGAGTGGACGGGCGATCTACCAAATGCCGCTGGAGGGCCGAGATATTAAGACCTCCACGATTAGGCTTGTCCTTAAGCATCTCGACGCCGGGGATCCTTTGCCGCTGGTGGCGTATTACCTCGGCGACGGCGCAGTGGAGAGAGGCAACCTAGTGATATCTGTATCAAGAAAACGGATGCACCTCTTTGAGGGGAGGGGGGATATTAGCGTTGATTTAAAGCGGAAAATGGTTGTCTTTCGGCTTGCTCCCAAGCTGTACGCCAAGGCCGTCGCGGAGATGTATCTCTCCGGCGTTGGTGTGTTGCTCGACGTTTTGCATTCTCATAAGTGGTTTGCGTTTAAGAGGTTGGCGGCGGGGAGCCTTGCCGGGTTCCAGCTGACTGGCCGATACGTAAAGCTGTCTTTGGCCAAGGGCCTGCAGGGCAAAGTGCCGTTTAAAACCAGGGAGGAGGCGGAGAGGTACGCAGAGGCGGCGTGGAGAGAGCTGGAGAAACTAGGCATAGACTCCGCGCCTAAGGTCGTCCGCCGTGGCCCAAGCTACGACGTGGTATTCGACGAAAAAACGCTGAGGAAGCTGGCGGAGGTAGACGAAGCCGTAAAGCTGGCCATCGAGAGACTGGAAGCTCTCTCTACGCCGCGCACCGCCGCCAAGCCCATAATCGCAACGAGGCTAGGTGCAAAACCAGAGAGACCGATCAAGCCGAAAATCGAGGCAAGACACGAAGAGCTACCTAGGCCAGTCGAGCCGAAAGCCGCGGCGAAGCGCGAAGAGCTACCTAGGCCGAAAACCGCGACGCCAAAGGCTGTGGATAGGGTTGTGTTTCAGCTTGTGGATGGGCTTGCGTCGATGAAGCTGAGACTGACGTATGTGATGAAAGAAGGAAAGAAGTTACCTACTATAAACGCCGTGGCGCGGTTTTCTGCGTTGGAGGAGGCTGAGGAGTTTAGGCGGCGGCTTAGGCTTTCCGGCATAAACGCCTCTGTGGTAAGCAGAGGCGGAGGCGGCTTCGAGGTGGTGGTGCCGAAGGACGAGCTCGAGAAGCTCGCGCCGGAGGAGAAGGAGGCCGTAAAGCGGTACCTTGAACACGCGGCGCAGACCGGGGACGAGGAGAGGAGGAAGGCGGCGGAGGAGGCGCTGCGCCGCCTCGACCTCGGCGCCAAGGCGGTCAACATAGGCGGGGTCAGGCTCGGGCTCGTGCATAAGAAGGGCAAGGGCCTTAGGGCCGAGAAATACGGCGACCCGCAGCTGATCGCGGAGATAAAGACGGCGCTGGAGGACAAGCTGAGAGAGATGCTGGGCCACGAATTTGAGCAGTGGAGGGAGCATATACAAATCACCGAGGGAGGAAGACGCCTAGTAATAACGCGTCAATTGCTCCAAAGGCTCGCGCAACGAGACCCCAACACCGCCAAAACACTCCAACAACACGAAAAAGCTTAAAAATACATAGAAACAAAGACACGCCCCCACGAACCGTTGCGCCGAGGAGCGCCCGGCTGTAGACAGCCCCTGGGGGGACAGACGGACGCCGAACCCCCAGGCCTATAACGGGCGGTCCCGGGTTCAGGGGAAACCCGCCCACAAATCCCGGCGGGCCGATCCATGAGTTTTCTGGCCGTCTTCGGCGCAATCCGACCAAACATTGATTGATTCCGCATATTGGTTGTAATCGGTTCTACAGTTCCACATATCGGTCAAGCTCGGCGTTGGTTAACGCATGGCGATGTCGAGAAGGCGATGAGGCGATTGAGAGGATAGAAAAAGAGGGTGTCTTTGCAGGAGTTTCCTAGCGAGTTCCCTCTGCCTCGGCGTGCCGTTCTCCGCCTTTTCGGTGAGATACAGCGCTACGGCCCTTCTTATTTCGCCGTCCCTCTCCGCCAGTCTCAAGAGGTCGGCTGTGGCTATATACACCACATAGTTGGGGCCGGATTTCACAACATTAGGCCTAAACCCTGCCGCCTTTAGTTTGTCGGCGACAGCGAACGCTTTTCCTAAGTTGCGGGTGTAGTGCTCGGCCAAGAGCGAGCCGCCCCTACCGCTGACGAGACGCAGATACATCACGACGCCTTCCACAGTTATGCTCTTCTTATTCTGCTTGGCGGCGGCTCTAAAGCCGTCGTCAGTGGCTAGCTTTATGTAGATCCACTTGTGGGCCTTCAGCAGATCCAGCAGTTCGCCGTATACGCCGGCCGCCTCCCTAAGCTTTACAAACGCCTCTCTGCCAGTGGCGACTAGGGCCTCGTATGCGCCCTTGCGGATGCCCAGCCTCCAAGGCTCCTTAGTTGCGACTAGTAGCTCGTACTTGCTTTGCAAGATGTTTCGCCACCTTGCCTTTCCGTCTCCTAACCACATGGTGAGCATGGGCGTCCACTCTCCGCGTCTGAGGTAGTCCGCGACTAGACTTATCGCCTCGTCCTTACTCCACTTCTGCCTCCAGCTCTTCGCTTTGATGTACACTTCAATGCTTATCCCTTCATGCGTCAAGTTGGTCGAGAGAACACATGTGTAGAGCTCTCCGTATCTCGCCGCCGCCCAGGCGAACACCTGCCAAGGCTGTGTAGTGCCCATGTAAGGTTGCCTCTTGTGCCTGCCCTCATCGCTTGCCCTCCAGCCCAGCTGAAGCAGTTCAAGCCTCTCGCGCGGAAGCTTCAGCAGATCGGGAAAACGTGTCTTAGCTGTTATGCCGCGGATTGGAATGTGTGGAGTGGAGTCCCCTATTACATGCATCCACGTCCCGTCCGGCGCGTACAGCTTGTTGCCCTCCAGCTTATACGTGCCCTCGGCGACGGCCTTGTACAGCGTCGTCAGCTTCTCCTTGGCCTGCCTCCACGCCTCCAGCAGGAGCCGTTTCAGCGTGTCTCTGAAGTCAAGGAGCTGGCTCCTTTCTTCCTCCGAGAGCCGAAACGTCTTTATGATCTCCTGCGTCGCGTATTCGACGTACAGCATCCATGCCTGGAATACCCAGTCCACCGACCCCCGCAAGACTCCGCGGGTGGAGACATGCTTAGGCACCTCTTCGATAGTTGGCGGCTTCTCAACAGGCCTCAGCGCGGATTCTAGACGTTGTTTAATTTCGCTATCCATGACGTGTTAAACGCCGCGGTGCATGTTGAACTATAATTGACTCCATGGCTCCTCTTACAGTTGTTTACTATATAAAGTTTTTCTCAACAGATAAAGGCTGACAGATACAGATTCACAGGTACAATTATGCCTGTAGACGTAATTCACTGTTTTTGCGGCGCTCGCTTCATGACGGCGAGACTCAACAAGACGAAGCCAGAGAGCTGACCTCTAGACGCCCCCGAGCTAGCAGAGAACAATCCCCCCATGCCCTGCATGAACACGGCCCAAGAACGCGGGCGGTCCCGGGTTCGAATCCCGGCGGGCCGATAGCCCCGTTGACCGCGCCATCCGCCTCGCCTCTCCGATCCGTCGTCCAAAACGCCGACCTGCGGCCGGCGGCGGATCGTTTTTTAACCTCTACGCGGGATGCGTTGATGCGTCGCCTGGCCGTCCTGGCGCTCCTCGCCGTCTTTGCGTACTCGGTGTATTCCCTCCTCTCGCCCTCCCTCGCCGTGCGGAGCGGCCTGGGCGGCTTGCCGTTGAGCTCGGGCATGCCCGTGCTCCTGTCGCCCGCTGAGGCCTTGAGCCTACGCATCTCCGGCCCGTTGCTGGGCTACCTCCTGGCCCTCATCTACCTCATCCTGGCCGCCCTCGAGTGGCTCGCCTACCAGATCTCGCGGCTCCTCGCGCATCTGCTGGGCGTAATGCCGTTGCTGCCCCCGCCAAACAGGACGTCGCCGACCGGCGCTCCGCCCACGTCAGCCGCCCCAGCCATAGGCGGGGGAGGGGGCGGAGGGGCGCCCCTCGGGGCTGGCCCCACGCCGGTTCTCAACATCCCCATCGCGTTCGCCCTCATCGCGGTCCTCGCGGTCGCGGCCCTGCTGATCGGCATGCGGCGCGGGCAGAGCGCGGCAGAGCAGTCCGCCTCCGCCGTCGCCGTCGGCGCTCGACCTGCGGAGCCTCCGGGGCCTCCCGCGGCCGTCGGGCCGTCCATACCTGCGCGTCCTCCCGACGTCTCGGCCGACTTGCCTCCGCCCGTCGGGCCCAGGCTCGTCAAGTGGCCTCTCCTGGACGACGTGCCTCCCGTGTGGCCTCTGGGGAGGCCTCTCCCCGTCGAGCCGGCCGCGGAGGGGGTTTCGCTAGAGGCGTCTGGATGCGCCGTAGCCCATTCGGGCAAGGCCCTGGTCCTCTCCGCCGATGGCCCCTGTCTGGCCCGGATAGTCGCGAGGCGGGGCGGCGAGGAGGAGGCCCTACTGGTCAAGTTTTCCGACCTGCATAGGGAGGTCGCCAACTCCTTCCACGATGCGTTCAAGTCGGCTCCGGGCTGGATGACCGCCAGGGAGATCATGGCCCAGCTGGGGGCTCCCCCGGACGTGGTCGAGGTGTTCGAGAGGGCCGCCTACAGCGATCTGCCTCTGGACTACTGGGACTTCGCCAAGTTCTACAGATGGCTTAGGGGCCATGCGGGCCGCGTATAGCTACGCCGCCGCGGCGGCCGCCGCGTTGCTCGCGCCGCTTCTGCCTCTGCCCCTGGCCGAGCTCTCCCTCTCCCTATCGCTGGCGCTGATCGCCAGAGCCCTGGGCGGAGCTAAATCGGCCGCGTTCTCGGCCGCATCGGCCTATCTGGCCGTCAGGGGCGTCGTCAACTTCTTCGTTGTCGGCGCCGCGTGGGCGGTGGAGCCGCTTCCCCTGCTCGCGGCTGGCTACGGCCTCTCCAGGTCCTCGGAGGCGGGCGGGTCCCTCGGCTTGTTCGCCGCGTCGCGGGCGCTCTACTTCGCGTCGGCCTTCGCCTTTCTGACGGCTCCGTTTCTCCCCGGCTGGATCAAGTCGCTCTGGATCCCGGCCCTTCTGCTGGCCGCGGGGAGCGTCCTGGGGCGGGCCGGCGGCTCGGCCAGGCTGGCCGGCCTCTCACTGTCGGCGGTCGGCGTCATGTTGGCCGCGTCCCTCCTCGCGTCCCCTCTATCCGCGGAGGCCTCAAACGATATAATATACCTCGCGTTGATCGGAGTGCCTGCGATCGCGTTGGCGGCGGCCGGCGGGGAGGGGGATGAGTATATACCCGCGCCGGCCAATATATCCATCGCGGCCGACGACAGGAGGTTCAGAGAGGCCGCCGAGGCCTACGTGGAGAGAGGCCGGGCGGAGGCCATAATCGCCGTTATATCCTACGCCTACGCCCTGGCGGGGCTGCCCGTGGAGGCGGCCGTGGGCGAGGCCCTGGCGCTCAAGAGGGCTAGGGGCAAGAGGGAAAGGAGGAGGGCGCTGGAGGCCGCCCTGGCGAGGTTGGGGTCGCCATGAGCCTCGCGGGCGCCGTGGACGAGATCTCGCGGTACTACGTGGGGGATAGATCGACCATGGAGAAGATACTGGCGGCCCTCGTGGCGGGGGGCCACGTGCTCATAGAGGACGTTCCCGGCGTGGGGAAGACCCTGCTGGCGAAGCTGTTCAGCAAGGTGCTGGGCCTTTCCTATAGGAGGATACAGTTCACCCCCGATCTGCTCCCCAGCGATATAGTCGGGACCAAGGTGTGGCGCAGGGAGAGGGAGGAGTTCGAGACGGTCAAGGGGCCTATCTTCACCAACGTCCTCCTCGCGGACGAGATAAACAGAGCCCCTCCGAAGACCCAAGCGGCTCTGCTGGAGGCCATGCAGGAGCTGCAGGTGACCATAGAGGGGGAGACCTACCAGCTGGACAGACCCTTCCTGGTCTTGGCGACCCAGAACCCCATAGAGCTGGAGGGCACGTACCCGTTGCCCGAGGCGCAGCTGGATAGGTTCATGCTCCGCATCTCCCTGGGCTACCCCGACGACAGGAGGCTCCTCAAGGAGAGGCTCGCGTGGCGCTCCGACGACCCCTCGGCGCTCGCCAAGGCGGTCTTGAACAAGGAGGGGGTCCTCGCCGCCATGTCGTCCGTGGAGGACGTGGAGGTCGTGGACGAGCTGTTGGACTACGTGGCCCAGTTCGCCTCAATTAGGCGCGACAGGAGGGTCGCCGCGGGGCCCTCCCCGAGGGCCTTGACGTCTCTGCTGAAGGCGGCCAGGGCATACGCGCTCGTCCAGGGCAGGAGATACGTCGTGCCGGACGACGTGAAGGCGATGGCCGTCGACGTGTTGGCGCACAGGATATACCTAAGGCCCGAGTACAAGCTGGAGGGGGTCGACGCGCGGGATCTAGTGCGCGAGTACCTCGCCAAGATACCGGTGCCGAGATGGAGGCGATAGCCCGCTACGCGGTCGCCCTCGAGGTCCTCGCCCTCGCGCTGGCGGTGTTCACGCGCAGGCTGGAGCTGTTGCCAGCCGCTGTGTTCCCCGCCGCGTTGCTGGCGGCGTTCCATCTGGCCTACGGGAGGGAGTGGCGGGTGAGCGTCTCCGCCGACGTGGAGCAGAGGACGTTGAGGGTTGAGGAACCCCTGACCTTGAGGATAGAGGCCTCGTCGAACGTCCCCGGCCTCCTCCTGTACTCGGCTCTGGACGACAGGAGGCTTGTCGCCGTGGAGCCCCCGACGGGCGCCCTGTATCTCTCCGGCAGGTCGTCGGCTTCGGCGACTGCGCTGGCGGGGCTCCCCGGCCGCTACGAGCCGCCGGATCTGGAGTGGGCCTTCTATCCCCTGACCTTGTCGCGGCCGGTGCGGGGGCGGACGCCGGTGGGCGAGGTCGAGGTGAGGCCCTATCTGGCCAAGGCAGGCCTCAGAGCCGCCGCGAGGAGCCTCGGCGCACCGAGGGCGCCGGGCCCGTTGGCGGGCCCCCACTCGGCCGAGTTCCTCGAGGTGCGGGAGTACAGGCCGGGGGACCCCTATAAGTTGATAAACTGGAAGGCCTACGCCAGGACGGGGGCTCTCTACGTCAACGAGAAGCTGAGGGAGGGCCACAGCACGCTCTACATAGTGCTGGACGCCGGCTCGCACTGCAGGGCGGACTCGGTGGGCCACGGCGCGTCCATGGCGTTGAGCGTCGCGCATGCGGCCGTGGACGCCAGGCTCCCCGTGGGGCTTCTGGTGGTCCCCGACGGCGTTTCGCTGCCGCCCACGGACTCCCCTGCCGGCCTCAAGCTCATCCGCGAGGCCTTGATGAGGCTGGACCTCAAGCCGCCTCGACGTAGCCCGGCCCCGCCCAGAGCCGACACGTATATCTACATCTCCTGTAGGCCCAAGCCGGAGTACATCGAGGAGCTGTGTCTGAGGGCCAGGAGGGTCGTGGTGATCGAGGTCTCGCCGGCCAGAGGGCCCTTCGCCGAGATAGCGAGGCTCCTCGCCGAGAGGAGGGGGAGGGTCCTCTGCGCCGACAAGCTGGTGTGGTCCCCGCCGCTCGAGCCGCCCTCGCGCGCGTTGGCCCGCCTATGAGGTCCATAGCGGCGTCGCTTGCCGCCATCACGGCGATCTTGTTCGCGTCGGGCCTCCTGGAGCTCGCCCCGCTCGCCCTTCTCGCGTCGGCCCTATCGGCGGTCGGCCTCGCCGCGTTGCGCCGCAGCGGCGTCCTGGCGGCCGCGGCCTACATGGCCTCCCTGGCGCTGCTGGCGGCGTCCCCCCAGCCTCTCCTGGCCCCCCTCGCCGAGGCCGCGGCCTTTCTGTCGCTGTACGCCAACAAGCTCGACGAGTTTCGGAGGCGGCTCTCCATGAGGGGCTACGACGTGTCCCGGGTCGAGGCGGCGTTTTCGAGGGCCGGGCTCGTCGTGTCTCTGTGGTCCGCCGCGGCGCTTGCGGCGTCGTACGCCCTTTACTTCATCGTCGAGTCGCTGCCGCGCATGCCGGCGGCGGTCGCCCTGGTCCTGTCGGCGATATCCCTCGCAGCAATCCTAATATTGTCCCTGGGAGGAAGGAGGCGTGATGTGGGTCGGAGATTCTGAGGGGTGATGGGAACGGCAGGTCTGATCAGACCATCCTCAGCCCGACGGCCCTCAGATCCTCCGCTAGGCAGGCCCGGCAGTACGCGACGACGCGCCCCTCGGATATCCTTATGTAGCTCGCCTCCTCCCAAGACATCTCGACGCCGCATTTGGCGCATCTAAGCCTAGGCGCTCTGAAGGGCGGAGTCCCTCTCGACACCTCGCCGCCGCGGAGGCGCAGCAGCCAGAAATCCACTGATATGCGCGCCGGCCCGTATAAGGAGCCGTAAGTTAAAACTGATATTTTCCCCGTCCTACGTCAGCACTTCGCCGTGATCCTCACCGAGCGGAAGCGCCCTTGACTCATCACGGCTTCGCGACATCTTTAAAATATAAACTTCGCGCCTCCTGTGCTGAGTGCGGGATGTGCCGAGCGGTGAGGGGCCACTACCGGCGCTGAGCCTCCCTGGCCCTCTCGAGTATCCGCCTGGCCAGCCTATAGTGGACGTTGTCTATCAAGGCGTCGTCGAGCCTGATGGCCCCCCGCCCCTGCCTCAGGGCCTCCTCATAGGCCGAGACGACCCTCTCGGCCCAGGCCACCTCGTCGGCCGAGGGGCTGAAGACCTCGTTGGCTATGGGTATCTGGCTTGGGTGTATGACCTGCTTCCCCACGAAGCCCAGCGCCCTCGCCTCGAGGCATTCGCGTCTGAAGCCCTCCAGGTCCTTCAGGTCGAAGAAGACTCTGTCTATCGGGTCGGCCCCGTAGGCCGCCGCCGCGGCCACGACCAGAGTCCTTATGGTCTGGTTCCCCACGTAGGCCCTGTGGTCTCCTCCCACCGAGAGGGCGAAGTCGGCCACGCCGTAGGACACGGCCTCCACCCCCTCGCTCCTCACGACGTCCTCCACGGCGAGGAGGCCCCTAGCGGTCTCTATCAAGGGCTCCACCGACCTGCCGGTGCCCCTGTGGATGAAGTCCAGCGGCCCCTCGGCCTTGGGGACCACCACGCACTTGACGGCATCCAGCCTCGCGACCAGCTCCATGTCCGCATAGAAATACGGAGTGTCCAGGGGGTTCACCCGGACGCAGAGCTCCTTGCCGCCCCAGTCCAGCTCCTGGACCAGCCTCGCCAAGATCTCCCTCGCCCTCCCCTTCTCCTCGGGCGGCACGGAGTCCTCCAGGTCGAGAATAACCGAGTCGGGCTTGAGCTCCGCGGCGGCCTTCCTGACCATCCTCTCGTTGTTGCCCGGCACGTAGAGCTGGGACCTGCGGATCACGGCTTGACGACCCCGCGCCCAATTAACAGTTCTATCTCCCGCTCGCCGTAGCCGAGCTCCCTCAACACCTCGCGGCTGTGCTCCCCGACCTCCGGGGCCCTGGCGCCGTCCAGCGAGCCGGGGAGCGGCAGCCTCGGCACGCGGACGCCGGCCTTCCCGCCCGCGCTCGTTAGATCCCACGGAGCGTCCTCGTCGGCCGCCGCGGCCTTGATGTCGAGCATGGGGGCCGCCGGCACGTCGTGTTGGAGCAGGAGCCTCAACAGCTCGTCGGTCCCGTACCTCGACGTCTCCGCCTCCAGAACGCGGTGGAGCTCCTCCCTGCGCTGAACCCTCCCGGCGTTTGTGGCGAATCTGGGGTCGGAGCAGGCCTCGGTCCTCAACGCCTTGCAGAGCCTGGCCCATATGGCGTCGTTGGCCACCGCTATGTATATCCGGCCGTCGGCGGTCTTGAAGAGCTCGTAGGGGGCCCAGAACGGGAGCCTGTCGCCCGACGCCTCGAAGACCTTGCCGAGGGTCTGCAACGCTATCATGTAGTACCCCAGCCACGCCAGGTCGCTCTGGAAGAGGCTCACCTCGTAGCGGCCCTGCCTCCGGCCGAGCAGAGCCCAGAGCACGGTCAGGGCGCAGTAGAGCCCAGCCCCCATGTCCGTTATGGACGCGGGCAACCTAGCCCCGCCGTTGCTCCACATGACGCCGCTCACCGCCTCGACCAACGTGCCGAAGGCCGGCCAGCCGCTCTTGGCGCCCCCGGAGGGATAGCCCTTTATGGAGCAATGGACCAAGTTCCTGTTGGCTCTAAACAGCGCGTCGCTCCCCAGCCCCAGCCTCTCGAGGGCGCCCGGCGCTAGGTTCTCCACGAGCACGTCGCTCCTCCCTATCAGCCTTAGGAACACCTCCCTCCCCTCGGGCTTCCTCAAGTCCAGCGCCAGCGACCTCTTGCCCCTGTTGAGGAAGACGAATATGGAGTCGCCCATGACGTCGTCGCGCCTCGTTGGGTCGCCGCCTATCGGCTCCACCTTGACCACGTCGAAGCCGAGCTGGGCCAGGAGGAGGCCGGCGAAGGGGCCCGCTATGACGTGGCCGAGCTCAACCGCTCTGTACATTCCCCCTCTCCATCTCCCTCCGCCTCAGCTCGTAGCGCTTGAGCTTGCCCGTCTCGGTCCTCGGGAGCTGGTCCAAGAACTCGATCTCCCTGGGGTAGGCATATGCGGCCAGTCTGCTCTTCACGAAGTTCTGAATATCCCTCTTGACCTCCTCGCTCGGCTCCACGCCGGGCCTCAACACGACGAAGGCCTTGACTATCGTGCCGCGGATGGGGTCGGGCTTGCCTATCACAGCCGCCTCGAGGACCGCCGGATGTCTGGCTATGACCTCCTCCACCTCCTCGGGCCCCAGCCTGTAGCCGGCGACCTTTATTACGTCGTCCACCCTGCCTCTAAACCAGATATAGCCCTCCACGTCCTTGACGCCCGCGTCGCCTATTATGAACCATCCGTTCCTTATCTTGGCCGCCGTGGCCTCGGGGTTCTTCCAATACCCTAGAAAGGCCGCGGGGTCCGGCAGCTTGACCGCTATCAAGCCCTCCGACCCCGGCGGTAGCGGCCGCCCGTCCTCGTCGACCACGTCCACGACGTGGCCCGGCGCGGGCTTGCCCGCGGAGCCCGGCCTAGCCCAGAGCGAGTGGTTCGTGACCACCAGGTTCGCCTCTGTGCATCCGTAGAACTCGTTGACGGGCGCCTTGAAGGCTTGAAGCGCCCACTCGACGAGCTCCCTCCCCGGCGCCTCACCCGCCGTGCTGACGGCCCTCAGCCGCAGCCCGAAGTCCCTCAGGGGCTGGGGGTACTCCCTCCTTATCATCCTCAGCGCGGTGGGCGTGATGAAGGCGGCCGTCACACCGTACTCCTCCATGGCCTTCAACGCCTCGCCGGCGCTGAAGCCCTTGGACCTCCTGTAGGCCAACACCGGCATCCCGAAATATAGAGACGGCAGGACCACGTCGCCCAGCGCCCCTATCCACCCCCAGTCCGCGTTGGTCCAAAACACGTCTCCCTCCCGAGGGGCCAGCTCGAAATACAGCTGGTAGGTGGGTATGTGGCCCAGCAGGAACCTATGGGCGTGCAGGACGCCCTTGGGAGGCCCCGTGCTGCCCGACGTGTAGAAAAGCTGGGCCGGCTCCTCGCTCTTGGTGGCGGCCACATCGACGCGGCCGCCCGACTTCGACTGGTCCTCCAGGGAGTACTCCTTGCCGCCCCTGGGCTCTGAGCCCACCACGTAGACGGCCCTCAAGCCGTCTATCTTGGCGGCGCCGTCGACGACATCCCTCCTGGCGCCCTCCACGACCAGCGCCTTAGCGCCGCTGTGCCTCAACCTATACTCAACCCCCTCGATGCCTATGAGCGGAGAGATGGAGAGAGCGACGGCGCCCAGCCTGTAGATGGCGCCGAGCGATACGACGACCTCGGGACGCGGCTGTAGATATACGCCTACGACGTCGCCTCTCCCCACCCCTAGGTCCCTAAGGGATGAGGCCAGCCCGTCCGAAAGCCTCTTCAAATCGCCGAAGGTGAGCACGCGCCTGTCCCCCTCGTCGTCTAGGTAATAGATAGCCGGCCTATCGCCCAAGCCCTTCTCCATATTTCGATCGATTATGGCGTATCCTATATTGAAATACTCAGGAATATTCCACTTAAAATTGATATATATTTCATTATATGAAGAAAAAAGGTATTTTCTCAAGTCTATTTCCAGTTCTTTCATAAAAGCTCCTGGCAACATCTATCTCTCGACATGAGGACGAACGCCAGAGCTACGACGGCGCCTATTATCGTCACCAGCGATACGGCGGCCACCGTGCCGTAGGACTGCCCTATGGTTTTCAGGAGGTACGTGCTTATGGAGGGCGCGAACGAGCTGAACGCCACGCCGAGGTTTATGATGAAGCCTATTCCGCTGTATCTGACCTTGGTCTCGATGGCCTCGGCCAGCCATGCGGGCAGGACGGAGTACTGCGAGGAGAATACCACGCCCATGAGGGCGGCCCCGACGACTAGATTGACGAGCTGTCCGCCGGCTATAAGCATCCAGATGGGCAGGAGCACCAACGCGGCGATCGCGTAATATGCGGCCAGGAGGGCCTTCCTCCTGCCGAGCCTATCGCTGATATATCCGAAGAGGGGGCCGAGCAACATCCAGGCCAGCCCGGCGGCCAGCGAGGCCAGCACCACGGCGTTTCCTCCATAGCCGAGCAACGGTAGCAGAGTCCCGAAGTAGCCTATGGAGCCGTAGTATATCAACGACTCGCCGAATATGACGAGGGTGGCCACGATAACGAAGAACCAATATTTCCTTAGCAGCGTCAGAAACGGCACGCGCTCGACGGCGGGCTTGCCCTTCTTGAGCCATATCTCGCTCTCGCCTATACTCCATCTGACGAAGAGGGCGATTATCAGCGGCACAACCCCGAACCAGAACAGTATCCTCCAGCCGTACGACATCATGGCGTCCTTGGTGGGGGCAAGCGCCGTGGCGAGGGCCACCGCGGCGGCCGCGAAGACGGAGGCCAGCCCCGCGCCGCCCTGCGCGATCCCGCCGAGAAGCCCCCTCATGTTGGAGGGAGCGAACTCGGACGTTACGGTCAAACCGCCTGCCCACTCGCCCCCAAGGAATACGCCTTGGAGCATCCTGAGCAATACGAGCAGGGCGGTCGCCGCAATGCCTATCTGCACATAGGTGGGCAGGAAGCCTATCAAGACGGTGACAAGCCCCATGCCGAACAGCACGACGAACCAGGTGACCTTCCTCCCTATCCTATCCCCTATATGGCCCCAGAGGATGGCGCCGAGAGGCCTGGCGAAGTAGCCGAGGACCATGACCAGCAACGTTTCGAGAAGGCTCGCCGTGTAGCTCTCCTTGGGGAAGAACTGGGGAGCTATATAGGGCGCCGCGTAGACATAGGCGATTAGGTCGTACAGCTCGAAGCCCCAGCCGAGATTCGCGGAGATCGCCACCTTTAGCGCATCGTTGAATTCTGTTTCGGCCATGGACGTACGGCCCAAGTGGTATAAATATTTTTTCTTATAGCAGTGTATACTATTATATATCATTATAAATAGTATAATTTTTTACAGATATAAAGTTCTATTAGATAAATATAAAGTGGAATTAGCTTAAGAGCAAAATATTTTTAGACTTTTTCGTATTTCTGTGGATTGGGCTCTCGCCGCCAGAGAGGCCTATAGGGCCATCGCCGAGGCGTACGAAGCCTCTAGAAGGCGGCCTCTCCCCACAGCAGATATAGCAAACTTCGGCGACAAGGCGCTCGATCTGGGCTCCGGCCGCGGCGCCCAGCCGTCCTACCTAGAGGCCTCTTATAGATATGTAGTCCACTGCGACCTGGCGCCGGAGCTCGTGCCGAGAGGCTCCGAGGCCGCGCTCTGCGAGGCGACGGCTCTGCCCTTCAGAGACGGCGCCTTTGACGTCGTCCACGCGGTGGCAGTATATCACCATCTGCCGCCCGGCGTCCTCGGCGCGGCGTTCGCGGAGGCCCTGAGGGTCGGAGTTGCCGTGGTGGCCACGGTGTGGGGTCTGCCGGGAGGCGGCGGAGCCGTCAGGCGGGTGCCGTGGCGCTGGCGCGGCGAGGCGCTCCGCGTCTACTACGTCTACAGCCTCCGCGACTTGGCCTCAGCGGCCTTGGCGGCGGGAGGCCGGCTGGTTGCCCTCGGGTACATGAGGAGGGGGAGGCGCCTGAACGCCTTCGCCGTGGTCTTGAGGCGGAAAAATTAAAGCTTAAGTGATCTACGTGGAGCTCCCGTCGGTGCGGAAGCCCGTTAGGTCTGCCAGCGGCGTCCACGTGGTGGCCCTCATGACCGGCCCGGCGCCGTGTCCAGGCCAGTGCGTCTTCTGCCCCACCGCCAGAGGCGTCCCCAAGTCCTATATGCCGGACTCCCCGGCCGCGATGAGGGCGGCGAGGGCCCGCTACGACCCCTACAGGCAAGTCGCGGCGAGGATATCCAACTACCTAGCGGGCGGCCATAGGCCCAGCAAGATAGAGGCGATAGTCATGGGCGGCACCTTCACGGCGTTGCCTCGCAGCTATCAATTTTGGTTCGTGGGGAATTTGCTCAAGGCGTTGAACGACTACCCCAACTGGACCTCCGCCTCGGCCTTCGTCGACGTGGCGGCCGAGCAGGCCAGAAACGAGGCGGCCTCCCTGAGGCTCGTGGCGCTGACCGTCGAGACCCGGCCGGACTATCTGGAGCGGCGGCATATAGACGACCTGCTGGCCATGGGCGTCACCAGGGTCGAGATGGGCGTCCAGTCCATATACGACGACGTGCTCGCCCTCGTCAAGCGGGGGCATGGCGTGAGGGAGGTGGCGGAGGCCACGGCGCGGCTGAAGGACGCGGCGTATAAGGTCTGCTACCACCTAATGCCCGGCCTGCCCGGCAGCGATCCCGATAGGGACCTGGAGATGTTCAGGGCCGTGTTCGGGGACCCGGCCTTCAGGCCTGACTGCGTTAAGATATACCCCACCCTCGTGGTGCCGGGGACCGAGCTCTACGACTGGTGGAGGTCGGGCCGCTACAGGACCTACGACGAGAGGACCTGGCGCTGGCTGTTGGCCGAGATATACGGGTCGGTGCCCCGCTGGGCGAGGGTCATGAGGCTGGGCAGAGATATACCTCTCCACCACGTGGTCGACGGCCCGCGTTGGGGCAATATGCGGGAGGTCGTGGAGGAGGAGATGGCGAGGCGCGGACTCAAGTGCGAGGAGATCAGGTGCAGGGAGGTGGGGATCAAGGCGATCCACGGAAGGCCTGTCGACGGACGTATTGAGCATAGGCGCCACGTCTACGAGGCCAGCGGCGGCGTCGAGTACTTCCTCGAGGCGGTGGGCCGCGACGACACGCTCTACGGGATGTTGAGGCTACGGATCCCGGCGAACCCCTGGAGGCCCGAGATAGACCGCAGGACCGCCCTGGTCAGAGAGCTCCACGTATACGGCCCGGAGGTGCCCGTCGGCGCCGACGGAGGGCCCTGGCCTCAACACAAGGGGATAGGCAGAGCCCTTATGGGGCTTGCCGAGGAGGCGGCGCTGGAGGCGTCGGCCAGGCGCGTGGCGGTTATCTCGGGCGTAGGCGTGAGGCCCTACTTCGCGGGGCTGGGGTATCGGCGGTGCGGTCCCTATATGTGCAAAAACCTCTAGGCCCCGGCCTCGACCTCGGCGGCCGCCGCCCTGCGGCGTCTTATCAATATGAAGGCCCCCGCCCCGCCTCCGGCGGCGGCCGCTATGGCTATTATGGGTATGGGGTTGAGGCTCCACACCGCTGTGTACGCGCCGGGACCTGTTATCACCACCGCGGGCGAATTGAAGGTCTGGCCGCCCGGCGCCTGCCATCCCTTGAACTCGTAGAGGAGCGGCGGAGGCGACCAGACCTGCGGAGGCGTGACGTCTACCGTCACGGCCGAGCCAGCGTCGGCCCAGGTCTGCGTCAGGGCCGGGGTTCCGTACTTGCTCTGGAACGTCACCAGATATTGGGTCTTGGTGGCGTACGTGACGTTCATGGGCCCGCTGACGGCTATCTGGGCCGTGGGCGTCGACGGGCCCGCCCTGCCGTTCACGACCCAGTAGGCGAACGCGGTCCTCACGGAGCCCGAGGAGTTCAAGACCGAGGGGATGTTCAGCGTCGCCGTGGAGCCTCTGTCGAGCCAGGCCGAGGGCTTGCCGTCCACCGTGCCGGGGGCCTTCACCGAGACGAGGTACTGGACGGAGTAGATGGGGTCCACCGACATGGGGCCGGCGACCTGCGCCGTGAAGTTGCCGCTCTCGCCGTTGCTCCAGCCTCTGAAGTAGAGCCGCGTGGCGTTGTCGAAATAATAGATGCCGGGCGCCGCGAAGGCCGCGTAGGAGCCTTGGTCCGCCCAGATGGATCGGGATCCGTTGACCGTCGCCGGCCATCTGGTGGACACCAGGTACTGGAGGACGTAGTACGCGGTGGTCGTGACGGGGTAGGTGGTCACGTACGGCGAGCGGCCTGAGGCCACGGGGTTGCCGAACTGGTCGTAGGCGGTTATATATACGAGGGCCCATCTAGCCGTCGAGTTTATCTGGACCACCGAGGGCGCGTTTATCCTATATACGGCCACGACGGAGGTGGGGCCGTCTATCTTGACCGCTATGGAGGGCGCCGGTATGTTGACCGGAGTGCCGTTGATCAGCCAGTGGTCCAGCGCCATGTCGGCCGTGTTGCCCGCGCCGGCGGGCCCCCCGAACATCAAGACCTTGACGTCCGGCTGCGCGGCGTATATCGTCGTCCCCGACGCCCACGTAGGCCCGCTGACCAGGCCCGGCGGGTTCACCGACACCCTGTATTGGAGCTGGTAGTAGACCACTATGGGCTGCTGCAGATTGCCGGTTATGCTCAACGAGATGTTGTTGAGCGGCGCGCATCTGGAGTAGTCGGTGAGGTATCTATACTGCGGGATTATGGACACCGAGCCCACCGGCAGCAGCACCTGCGTCGTGTTGGAGACCCTATACGTGAAGGTGGTGCCTCCCGACACCACGTCTATCGTCTCGTTGACGCAGGGCTCCGGGCCCGAGATCTCTATGGTGGCGACCGGGTCCACTATCTTGACGGTGCCTATGGCCAGACGCTGGAACTTGACCGCGGTCCAGGTCTCGACCGCCACGGTCAAGCCGTCCCAGGAGACGCCACGCTGGTGACGGGAGCCCCCGCGTTCCACTCCGCGGCTCTGTGGCCGTTCCAGAAGACGAGCACCTGGCCGCCGAGCGTCCCCACGACAACTATGGAGCCGTTTCCCGACACGGCTATCGCGGTCGGGGCCGAAGGCAACAGGGCTGAGTACCAAAGGGAGCCGTCTCTATATACGTACAGGTTGTCGTACACCCCCACGGCCAACGTGGAGCCGTCCTGGCTGGCCGCGGCGGCCACGGCGGGCGTGTTGGTGCCGTACTCGGTTATGGCGCCCGGCGTGAGGTCGACGCCGAGAGGCCAGATGTAGATATGGGGCAGGGCGCCCTTGTAGAAGGAGACGGCGTACGGCAAGCCCCGGGGGTTCACGCCTATGTAGAAAATAGTGCCGTTTAGGCTCGCCAGCTGGGTCAAGCCGCCCGACGAGATCTGGTAGAGACCTCCGTTGAAGGTGCCCACGTAGAGGACTGCCCCGTCTCTGCTGTAGGCCATATAGGTCACCGGGGACCCCACGTTGTACGTCGCCAGCACGCCCTTCTCGCCTAGCACCACGACGCGCCCGCTGACGGTGCCGACCGCCACGTTTACGCAGTTCGTCGCTATGGCGGTTATGTTTATGTTGCTGAGGCCGTAGGACCACTCCATATATCCGTAGGGCGTGAAGAGAGAGACTATGGAGTATTTGGCCAGTATCACCGTTATATATGAGGCGTTGCTGGGAGCCGTCGGCGCGGCCGAGGGGCGGAATGCGCTGGATATCGCCTGGAGTAAAGTATAGAGGAGGGACGTGTTGAGATAGACTTGGTATATATAGGGCCTGTCGGCCACGGCGAGACAGCCGCCGTATGCGTTGGTGGCTATGAGGGGGTAGTGGGCCGGGTTGCTCCATAGGGAGCCTCCGTTCTCCGGGACCACGTTCACGGAGCCCTGCGTCGCCTGGTACACCACGTCGAGGCTCTCGGTGCCTAGGATGTAGGCGTGGGCCAAGGCCGCCCCGAGGACCGCCAGAAGTATCAGCAATACTGCTCCTCTCATGGCCCGGCTGGAGGTCTCCAATATATATTTTACGTTCTACGGGCCGGGGCTCCGCTACGTCCTCAGGCTCTCCACGTACGGCGAGAGCAGGCGCAGAAGGCCTTCGGACAGCGACGAGGCGTATTGATCCATCAGGCTAAGCTCCATCAGGGCGCCTAGGTCGCCCTCGGAGAAGCCCCTCGCCCTTAGGTAGAACGCCTTTTCCTCGTCCAGAGAGGCGTCGGCGGCCGAGTGCCTGGCGCCCTCGACGTCGCCCGTATCTATATACAGAATCGGCTGTGTTATGGCCACGGCCGATCTGGACGCTATGTAGGTGACCCCCTCGGCCACGCTCTCGCTCCACCTCCCCCTCTTGGTTATCCTCCCCAGGGCCCTCTGGACCACCCAGGACTCGTCCTTGGCTATGGCGACGAGCCTCACCCTGCCTCTCCCATACTCGCCGTCGTTCACAGCAGAGACGTAGTGGTGCACCCGCGACTTGCCCCTCCCCACCTCGAGGCCCACCACGTCGACCGAGGCCCTCGCGCCCTCGACTATATACTCCTCGATCAAGCTGTTCATGGGGCCTAGAGCCGCCAGCGGCCGCGCGGCCACGGACGCGCCGTCCTCGACGAGCATGCGCGACAGCACGTAGTGCGGCCCCCCGCCCGAGATGGAGACAAGCGCCATGTTTAGTGAGGACCCGCCGCCCACTACCCCCTCTATCAAGGCCGAGTTGAGGACGTCGCCCTCGCTCTCGGCTATCACCGCGACGTCGCCGGCGAAGCCGTCCGCGAAATCCAGCACCACGTAGGCGGCGGAGAAAGCCCGGTCGCCCCGCGCCGAGATGCGGACGGCGATCGGCGCCTCGGGGGCCCCGGAGAGCCGTATGTGGACCGCCTCGAGCACTCTGGAGGCGACCGCCGCGTTCATCCTGTTGTCCAGCTGTATGAGCTTCAGGGGGACCTCGTCGGCGGTCCGTACCTCGACGCCTCTGCAGGCCCCCGCGTCGGCGTAGCGCCCGTTGATGATCAGGACCTCGCAGGGCGCCGCCTTGCCGGACATAGCCGGCGGCTCCGCGGCGTAGCCCTCGTACTTCGCCCAATCCACGTAGTGCTTAACGCCCGGCGAATCCGCCATCTCTTGGTAGGGGAGCTTAGCCTCGAGCTGCCGGGCGAGCTGTCTCAACTCCGCAAGGTTCACGGAGTGAACGATTTCTATTTATAAAACGAAGAAGGCATGGAGATATCCGCGGGCGCCGTGGTGTTCTACGACGGCGGGGGCGAGGTGGAGTACCTCCTGTTGCTCTACCCCGGCGGCCATTGGGATTTCCCCAAGGGGAATATCGAGGCCGGCGAGACGCCGGAGCGGACAGCCCTGCGGGAGATAAAGGAGGAGACGGGCCTCGACGTGGAGCTGGTGCCCGGGTTTAAGGAAGAGATCGAGTACTTCTACTACAGAGAGAGGCGGCGGATCAAGAAGAGGGTCATCTACTTCCTGGCGCGGGCTCGGAGCAAGGACGTCAAGCTGTCTTGGGAGCACGAGGGCTACGTCTGGCTGCCCTTCGGGCAGGCTCTGGCGAGGATCACCTTCGAGAACTCCAGGGGGGTGCTGGCGAAGGCCCACAGATTTTTAAGGGGGGCTCCGAGGTAGCGTGGACCTCGTGACGCTCCTCAAGATAGAGCACGCCGTCTTTAAGGTGAGGTTTTCGCTGCTGCAGAAGCTCCCCGACGACTCCTTCTGGGAGGAGTTCTCAGCCCTCCACCGCTTCATAGTGGAGGTCCACGCTAGAGCGGAGGACCTCTACGTATTTCCCCTATTTCCGGAGAGGGAGATACATCCCTTCGCGGCGGACCACAGATTGATACAGTCGCTTGGGGATTATATAGTAAGGGAGAGAGATAGGCGGCGTTTCGAGAGGTACGTCGCCGTCGTGACGTACCACAACGACCACGAGGAGCTGGAGGTGTTCCCCAAGGTCGGCGGACGCCCGGCGCCTCTCGACGTGGTGGAGAGGTACGGCTTCGAGAACTACGCGAAGATGGTCGGGCTCGACCCCCGGCGGCTTTAGGACTCCTCCACGCTGTATACCTGGCTCGCCAGGGCCGAGAGGACCGTGCACTCCTTCGTCATGGCCTCCCACAGCCTGCCCTCCAGCTGGGCGAGCCTGGCGCCCTCCTCTGGCACGTAGCGCAGGAGGGCCTTGGCCAGGGCCTCGGCCTTGGCCAGCGGCTCGGGGCACCCCAGCCCTCTGTTGGCCTGGAGGAGGCCTCCGCCGCCCAGCCTCGCCAGCACGTCGTCGGGCACCTCGGCCGCCACGGCGACGAATCTGGCGGGGTCGTCGAGGGCCTCGCCCGCCCTTCTGACCACGCCGTCGAGCTCCCCGACCGCCCTCATGAGCATCTCGAAGTTGTGCTGGCCGAGGGCCTTTCGAAGCGCCGAGAAGAAGGCCGCCTCGTCGGACATGAGCCTCTCCGGCTTGAGGCCCATGGCCTTGAGCTTAGTCAAGACCATGGTCCTCGCGGCGTCGTCCAGATAGGCTAAGAATATGGCGGGCTTCACTGAAGGCCTACCAACGCCCTCAATTTATATATTACTTAAGGCTGTCGGGACAGCGCAGCGTCCGCGTCCCGCTCGTCCAGCAGGAAGACGTCGACGAGCCACCTGCGGAGGTCGTCCCTGTGCCTCCTCTTGAAGCCGCCGTCGGCGGATCTGAGCTCCCTGAGCGAGCAGAGCCTCACGCCCTCGGCGTAGAAGCACCTCTCGTCGTCCAGCTCGAGCCTCTCGGCGTATTCTCTGCTCCAGACCTCCCTTATGAGCGCCGTCAAGGCGGCGAGGGCGTTCATGTAGATATCGTGCGCCTTGTAGGCAGATCCGTAGGGGCTGAAGTAGGAATGCACCTCGCCGGCCGGCCCCAGCTTGATGGCCTGGTAGTAAAGGTGGTCGCTGGTGGAGAGAAGCCTCCAGAGCCTCAAGGCGTCGCCGCCGACGGCCCTGGCGTAGGGGTACAGCCATTTGAGCAGAGCGAAGGCGTCCCTCTGGAGCTCGTTGCCCAGCCACGCCGAGAGGTCGCGCTCGTCGGCCCAGCTGACGGTGGCCCACGGAGGCACGTCGTATACGTCCCGCGGCTGGTGCCCCTCCGCGGCCTCGGACGCCGTGGCGAACCTCAGCCTCGGCCTTCTGGCCACCTCGCGCGGAAGCCACCGGAGGAACTCGTGGATGCCCGACTCGGGCCAGTGGTGCTCGCCGAACGTCTCGTAGTCCACCGCTATCAAGACGACGTCGCCGGGCGTCGACTCCAGCCAAGACGCGTACTTGTCGGCGGTCAGCGGCCATTGATCCCACCACCGGGCCCCGAACCTGAAGCCTATGTCGTCGCTCAGGCGGTAGTTCCGCACGAGGACTCTCGCGTCGCAGCCCCAGGCCTTGTAGACGTAGTTGGGCGACCTCCACCCAAGGACCCAGTCGACGCCCTCGGTGACGACGGTCGAGAAGCCCATGGAGCGCAGGAAGCAAGCCACGTCGTTGTTGTAGATGAACTCGGTGTTCTCGGCGGCGCGCGGCCTATAGCCCACGAGCTCCTCCACGGCACCCGCCTGCATCTCCACCTGCTCCCTGAACTCCTCCCCATCCACGAACCAGGCGAGGCTGTGGAAGTACGTCTGCGCCGCGAACTCGAAGCCCCGCGAGGCCAGCTCCCGGAACAGGTCCAGCACATCGGGGGCGTGCCTCCTGAGCTGCTCCAGCGCCAGCCCGCTGACGCTGAAGGTGGCCTTGAGCCCCACCTCCCTGGCCGCCTCCAGCAAGATCTTGGTGGACTTGCGGTAGACGCGCTCGGCCACCCGCGAGAAGATCGCGGAATCCAGCTCGCCGTAGAACATCTCCTCGAAGGAAGGCAGACGGGGGAAAACCCTGTGGAGATCCGGCCTAAGCCTGTAGGGCTGATGCACCTCGAAGAACAGAACCACATCCACGCCAAGAGCTCTCAGCCTAGTTATTAACGTTACCCGAGAGGCCGACCGAGGGAGGTTTGTGTAAAAACATTATGATTAAAATAATTTAATTAATGATGAGTACAAAATTTTAATAATAAGTAATTATAGAGCTGTATTCGATATTCTAAATTTTATTGAAATAAAAATATTTTGGGTGTGGTTCTCCACGATGCATGTTCAAGGTCATCGAAGTCGATCTCTCCAGGCGCGTCTGGCGCGTCGGCGAGGAGTCGGCCAGGAGGTTTCTAGGTGGGAGGGGTTTGGGGTCCTGGTTGCTCTACAGCCTCGGCGGCTACTTGGTCGAGCCGCTCTCGCCTGGAAACCCCCTGATAATAGCCTCTGGGCCCCTCGGCGGGACGAGGATCCCCATGGCCACGCGGGCCTACGCGGTCTTCCGGTCGCCCCTTACCGGCATCTTCGGCGGCAGCAACATCGGCGGGACGCTCGGCGCGGTCATGAGGTGGGCGGGCGCAGACGCCGTGGTCGTCACGGGCAGATCCGAGAGGCCCACCTACCTGTTGATACAGGACGGGCGCGTGGAGTTTAGAGACGCCGCAGATCTCTGGGGCAAAGACGCTATAGAGACTGAGGTGGAGCTGAAGAAGGAGCACGGGCGCAACGCCGCCGTGCTGGCGATCGGCCCGGCGGGGGAGAACTTGGTTAGATTCGCCTCCATCAACCACGAGTACTGGAGGCAGTTCGGGAGGACGGGCGGCGGGGCGGTCATGGGGTCTAAGAGGCTGAAGGCGGCGGTCTTCGTCGCGAGCAGAAGGGAGGTGGATGTGGCGAAGCCAGACGCCCTGGACAGATGGATCAGGGAGTTCCTCCCGACGTTCATGGAGAAAACCACGGCCTTGAGGGAAGGCGGCACGCTCAGGCTTGTCGACGTCGGGAACCCCATGGGGTTCTTCCCCGCCTACTACTGGACCCGCCTGTCGCTGGACGGCTGGGAGGCCCTCTCCTGGAGCAGAAAGATAAAGCCGGAGTACTTCCTAAGGCCGGAGGCCTGTCTCTACTGCCCCGCCGCCTGCCACCGGCCGGTGAGGAGCGCCAAGCTCGGCGTCGCCGTAGATCTCGAGTACGAGACGGTCTTCGCCGTGGGCGGCCTCGCCGCGGTTAGGGACGTGGACTGGGTCATAAGGATAAACGACATAGCCGACAGGCTCGGTCTCGACACCATAAGTCTCGGCAACGTCCTCGCCTTCGCCGTCGCGGCGTCTAAGAGCGGCAAGTTGCCTCTAGATCTGGACTGGGGGGACGGGGAGGCGCTGGCGAGGCTGGCCGAGGACATCGCCTACAGGCGCGGTGTCGGCGATCTGCTCGCCGAGGGGGTCAAGAAGGCCGCCGAGCGGCTGGGGGCAGAGGACATGGCTGTCCACGTCAAGGGCCTGGAGCCCGCCGGTTACGACCCCCGGGCGCTGAAAGGCATGGCTCTCAACTACGCCATAGGCTATAGGGGAGCCGACCACCTGGCCACCATGGCGTACGCGCTGGATATACCGGGCAAATTCGGCGGAGCCGACTACCTAGGCCCCGAGAAGGTCGAGGCCGTAGTCCACATGGAGAACGTAGCCGCCGTGATGGACTCCCTGGTGCTCTGTAAATTCGGCAGAGACTCCTACGACGCATATCCAGGCGGCAGGTTTTACGACATTGTTGCGCAGCTTCTGACGTGGGTCACCGGCGAAGAGTGGAAAGGTGTTGACGTCAAGGAGGCCGCGGAGAGGATAGTGCTACTGAACAGAGTAATCAACGTAAAGATGGGCGTCGACTCACGGCAGGACGACCTCCCGGCCCCGCTCAAGAAGCCGCTGACCTTCGAGGGAAAGACCAAGAAGGTAGACGAAAAAGAGTTGAAGGAGGCGCTTAGACACTACTACACGTTAAGAGGCTGGGACGAAAACGGGATACCCAAGGAGGAAACCGTAGGAAGGCTACTCCCGGAGCTACAGCGCGCCTAGCCGAGCACAGGCCAGGCAAGCCGCACGGCGCCGCCGAAGTCCAGACGCCCACAGCCGGGTTCCGCGCTAAGCCGCGCTGGACGAGCCAGCGGCCACCCGCACGTCCGCCGCCCCGAAGACGCCGAGGATTTTAGGCAGAGGGCCCCCAGCCGGCAGAACCCCAAGTCTGGGCCTACCCCCAGAACGCCACGGCTCCGCCCTCCTTTCCACCTACCTCATACGGGTTCGGCCCTCTTCATCATGGCATATCGCCTGCATTAACCTGCCTTGCCCATCCTCAATGTAGCCATATATCGACCTACGCCCGTCCATAGAGACAGATACGATACGGCCGAGACCGACATCTCAGGCTGGGTTTGACATGCCCCGTATGTAGAGGCCTACAAGCCCCACGTCGCGGGGCTACGGCGATCCGCATTCACCAGCTATCAATCGAGCCGCAGACGATGGCATGATCGGCCCTCCGCGTGGATCGCAGAGACGGCGGATGGCGCAATCCCTTCTCCTCGGCGTCATTCGGCCCCCTCGCCAGCCGGTGGACGATGCGGCGCCCTCAGCCCGGTGTGGCTACTTCTTTTTCCCTCTTCTTCTGACCGCGTCCTGCAAGTCGGCGTCGGTCAGCTGCTCTATTATTTCCCGTATCTGGTGGTACAGGTCGGCGCCCTTCTCCGTGGCCACGTAGTATTCGCCGTCTCTAGCCACGAGCCCCCTCTCCTCCATCACCGCGAGGTACTGGGACAAGCGCCTCGGGTTTACCCTGGCCCTGGCGGCCAGCCGCCAGGCGGCGCGCTCCCCCTCCAGAAGCGCCTCCAGTATCCTCGCCACTACGTACACGTCAGGTAAGGAGTTCCCTCGCCTTTTCATAGATCTCGGCGGCGCGCCAGAGGGCCCTGTAGTACCAGAGGTAGCGGCCCAGCAGAGGGGCGGAGGCGGCCGCCGCCGTGAGGAGAGCCGCCACGGCGAGGTAGACGCGCGGCGTGGTCCAGAAGACGAAGATGTAGTGACCGCCGCCCAGATCCACTAAGGCCACCGGGGGAAGCCCCCCAGGGGCATGGACTTGGGCTATAAAGGCATAGGTCCTGTAGTCATATACGGCGTAGGCGAGATCCACGGCCAGGGCGGCGGCCGCGACGGCGTGCAGAAGCGGGGCGGATAGGCAGAGCCACGGCCTAGCCGCGAAGAGGCGGCCCGCGGCCAGCACCTCCAGCTGATCTCCCCCGCCGCTGCGTACGAGGAGAGCCGGCGCGGCCCACGCCGCCAGCCCGGCCGCCGACAGGAGGACCAGCGGAAGCCCCCAGACCCCGCTCCAGGCGACCGCCGCCAGAGCCCAGACCCAGACTAGGGAGACCGCCGTAGATGCCGCGTAGAGGAGGCAACGGCTCCTCGAGCGTATCAACGTCTCAACCATAGCTACGCGGACCTGCCGCTGTGGCCCGCCGCGGCCGCGGAGGGACTGCGGGACGCGGCCGCGGGGCTCCGCCGGGAGTACATGCCGATCTGCGGGAGGCTTGCCCGGAGGCCCACGCCGGCGATCGTGGGAGCCGACCGCCCCGAAGGGTCCCGACCAGCGTCTAGAGCCGATGCCAGAGTCGATGCCGATAAAGCCAATCTGTCCATAATCCCAGCAACGTGCAAACTAAAAATTTTTCTCTATATTTTGTCGGTATCGAGTAGCTCTATAGGGTCCCGCTATGTACTTTTAGTACATGAGGTTTATAAACCCATGCACACGGCGGGGCATGTCCAGATCCCGGGTCCTGGGGATCGCGGCCGTGGCGGCGTTAGTTCTGGCCGTGGCGGCGGCTGCAATCCAGCTCGCGAATCTACAGCACCACGCAACCCCGCTAAACGGGTACTACGAGGCCAAGCTTGAGGGCAACCTGCTCAAGATCATAGACCCCAGAACCGGCAAGGTGGTGGCACAAGGTATGGTGATACGCTTTGTGAATTCGAGCGCGGTATTGGTATACGAGGCCAAGCTTGAGGGCAACCTGCTCAAGATCATAGACCCCAGAACCGGCAAGGTGATAGTGATACGGATACGCTTTGTGAACTCGAGCGCGGTGAGGGCCGTACCTGAGGCGGCTCCGTCAAACGGCGTCGAGCGGTATGAGATCAAGCCTGCAATCATTCGCGTAACGGTGCCTATTTCCGGCACGTTGCCGCCTAGTTCGGGCGATGCATACGGGCCTTACTCGGGCGCCATGGATCTGCAGATTCAACTCTCTTGGAGCCCTGCCTCATACGTATGTGCGGGCTATATATATGCATCTACGGGAAGCGGTCCGGCGACCTGCACATACGGCACGAGCGTCTCGGCGGATTTCCCCGTAAATCCGTCAGAAACAATATATGCATTAGTGGGTAACGGTGGACCCAATACGATTACGTACAGCGGCACGCTGACGTTATACTACAATATAACAAACTAAAAATTTTTCTCTATATTTTGTCGGTATCGAGTAGCTCTATAGGGTCCCGCTATGTACTTTTAGTACATGAGGTTTATAAACCCATGCACACGGCGGGGCATGTCCAGATCCCGGGTCCTGGGGATCGCGGCCGTGGCGACCGCCTTGTTGGGCGTAATGCTCGCCGTGGCGTTGAATCTATGGTTGTCCGCGAAAGCCTATGAGCCGCTCGCGACGATGCAAAGTCTTGGCGTTATTGCCAATTTCAGCGATGGCTCTACATCGCCTTCGCTCATGTATAAGATGATAAACAACACGTATCATAGCGCTCTGAGGGGCTTCGTCGCGCTAAAACAGCCACCATATCCAGTGGTTGACGTTAAACTGTTCAACAATACCCTAGTCACGTTTGAGCTACCTAGCGGCTTTAAGTACAGATATGCCTCAATCGTTATCCACGGCAATAGGATCTACGTATACGAATTTAACAGCGCACAGGACTATAAGCTGTACACGGTAGCCTCAAGGCCGATAGCCTCAGTAACGATAAAGATAATATATCCTAAAACTAAGGTCGGGAACGCCACGTTGTTGCCAGTCGGCACCTTTAAGGCTGAGAAGTTCGAAGTGTCATTACCAGGCACCGACGCGAATATCGACCCAATTTTTCAATCGTATTCGGCCTTATGGTACTCATCAGCAGGCCAGTTAATCGAAAATACCACTGCAGCTGGTTGGTTCTTCATAGTGCCTTACCAAGAAGTTAATAGTATACTAGTTGATGGTAGCGCATACCCAGGTTTTGCGTATGCGCTATGTACATCAGACGCGCCGGGCGCAACCAACGGCGTTGGATCATACGCAGCACAGGTGTATGTCCATGCTGGTTATGCTGCTGATAATTGCCCAGTCACCTGGGTATTATCTATGTGGCCATGGGTTGGCATGGATGCCGCGGGCAATGTTTATGCCCCAACGTCATTCCCTGGGGCGAGCTCGCTCGAAGTTGCATGTGTATGCACGGGTGCGTCGTTTACATTCCAGTTCCCACCGACTGGCGGCTAACGGCGGCTCCAATACGGTTACGTGCAGCGGCGCGCTGACCTTGTACTACGGCTAGTATTTAGCCCCCTCTTCGCCGCCGGATTTTTCCTTTCTGCTCTTGGCCGTCTGGATTTCGCCGGCTGGGCGCCCCTCGGCCTAGGTCTGGACGGAGGCGGGGCCCGATCGCGATCAGACCCACGTCCAACCTAGGGGGGACGTCGAAGGCGATCTGGGCCGGATCCGCGCGAGGCGGCCTGCCGGAGGTTCCTCCGGCCGTGGCCTTAAGCCGCTGCGGAGCGCCGGGGGCGCCCTCCGGGGCTGGGAGCGGCTAGATGTAGCCGTAGTCTCTGAACAAGCGGTCCATGGAGTAGTACTCGCCGAAGGTCCTGTAGGCGTTGTACGCAACCTGCCAGTAGCTCCCGTTGCTCAGGGCGTCGAGCGCCTCCTCGACCTTGCGCTTGAATTCGTCGTATTCCCTCTCCAGCTCGGGCGAGTCCAGCGGGAGCAACTTCCTCCTGTCCTCGCCGAAGAGCCAGCCGTTGTGGCCGTCCTTGACCACCTCCTCGACGGCGCCGTCCCTCGAGGCGACGGGCGGTATCCCGTTTATGCCGGCCTTCATGAAGGAGGTGCCCGACGCCTCCCAGCCGGAGAACGGCGTGAAGGTGAATATGTCGGAGGCCCAGACGATGTACCTGGCCTTCTCCACGTAGAGGTCGGGTATGTAGGCGACGTTGGGCCTGGAGGATGCGAGCCGTCTGAACTCGGCCATCATCCTCACGCCGTAGTCGTCGTTGGGGTGGGCCCTCCCGCCCAGCAGGAAGAACAGGTCCGTGTCGAGGTCCTCTATCAGCTGCGCTATGAAGTGGGGGCGCTTGTAGCGGGTGAGCCTCCTGGCCCATACGACCACGGGCTTGTCGGTCCTTATGCCGAGCGCCTTGAGGGCCTCCGCCTTGGCCCTGGCCCTGGCCGCCTTGAGCTCGTCGGGGCTCTTCACGTCCGACAGGGCCGGGTGCCTCCAGCGCGGCACCTCAACGGCGTTCGTCACCGCCCTGAGCTTCGCGGCGTGGTGCGGGAAGGTGGACAGCGCGAAGTCCAGCATCTTCTTTGACACCACTATGCCCTCCCTGCCGGCGGCCAGCCCTATCTCTGTCAGCACCACGGGGTTCATGGCGAACTCGTAGCCGAACTCCCGTTTGAACATCCTGCCGGGGAAGGCCGGATGTCCCCAGGGCGCAGGCGTGTGTATGACCAGCCTGTAGTTGGCGCCGGGCCTCACGAGGGGCGCCAAGGCGGTGTACGCCTCCTGGAGGTCGAAGTACTTGACCTTGTCCCAGCCTATGTGCCTCTCGACGTAGCGCACGGCCGCCTTGGCCAGGATGACGTACTTCCTGAACCGGTCGAGGTCCGTGGACTCCACGTACAGTCTCTCGGCCGCCTTCGCGGCCCAGTCGGGCCTAAGGGGCTTGACGAAGACGGCGGTCGCCGTGTTGAGCTGGTATAGATACAGCCCCACCTCCACGTCCTCCCCCTCCACCTCGATCCAGCACGTGCCGGCCGGCTTGAGGGACTTCAGGAAGTCGGTCTGGGGCTCCTCCTCGGGGACGAGTTGTCCATTCTCCTCCTTGTAGCGGACGTAGCCCTTGTCGTAGAGCAGAGTTATGGCCGTGTACGGCACGCCGAGCCTCGCGGCGGCGTAGAACTTATCGCCCTCAAGGACTCCGAGCCCCCCGGCGTAGTTCCTGCTCCCCTCCAGCGCCAGCTCGGGCGTCACGGACACGATCACATGCCGAGGGATCCGACCTCTTATAAACTTCATGCTTTAAAAAGTGTAATTGCGTAGACCCATGGCAGGCTGGCAGGGTCGGGTCCTGAGGGTCGACCTCACCAGGAGGAAGTACGTGGTCCAGGAGCTCGACGGCTTCGTGGCGAGGGACTTCATAGGCGGGAGAGGCCTCGCGGCGAAGATCCTGTGGGACGAGCTCCCGCCCGGCGTGGATCCGCTGTCGCCGCACAACAAGCTCATATTTGCGGCGGGGCCGCTGACCGGTTTGACCAACGTCAACATGGGGAAGCTGGTGGTGGCGGCCAAGTCGCCCATAACGGGGGGCTACGGCGACGGCAACATAGGCGCGTGGGCCGGCGTCTACATGCGGCGGGCGGGCTACGACGCCGTGGTGGTCGAGGGCAGGGCTGAGAGACCTACATACATCTATATAGACGAGAAGGGGGTCCAGTTCCTGGACGCGTCCGACCTTTGGGGCCTGAACACCTGGGCCACGGAGGACAAGCTGCAGAAGATGCATGGGAGGGACGCCGGCGTCATCTCCATAGGTCCCGCCGGCGAGAATCTGGTGAAATACGCGGTGGTGGTGGCCCAGAGGGGTAGGGCCGGGGGGAGGCCGGGCATGGGCGCCGTCATGGGGTCCAAGAACCTCAAGGCGGTCGTGGTGAAGGGGAAGGGCGAGATACCGGTCGCCGACAGGTCCATAAACAAGTTGGGCCTCGAGGCCGTGGAGCAGGGCAGGGAGATGCCGGGCTACAGCTTCTGGATGAAGCAGGGCACCACGTCCACCGTGGAGTGGGCCCAGGAGGCCAGCGTGTTGCCTACCTACAACTTCTCGGAGGGGCAGTTCGACGAGTTCGAGAAGATAGGCGGGGCCATGGTCGAGAAGATGGAGGTGGACCTCAAGTCCTGCCCGCTGTGCTTCATGCCCTGCGGCCACTGGGTTCCCGCCGAGGGCGGAGTCGCCGAGGTCGACTACGAGAACATAGCCCTGCTGGGCTCGAACCTAGGCATAGGCGACCTCTCCAAGGTGGCGGAGCTCAACCGCATAGCCGACCTCATGGGGATGGACACCATATCCCTCGGCAACACCTTGGGCTTCGCCATGGAGGCAAGCGAGAGGGGCCTGACGAAGGAGCACGGGCTGAAGGTCGAGTGGGGGGACTACAGGGCCGCGAGGGACCTGGCGCTGGATATAGCCTACAGGAGGGGCTTCGGCGACCTGCTGGCCGAGGGCACCATGAGGGCCTCGCGGAGGCTCAAGGCGGAGGAGCTGGCGGTGCAGGTCAAGGGGCTGGAGGTCTCGGCCTACGACTGCCACGCGGCGCCCGCCATGGCGCTCGCCTACGCCACGTCGCCCATAGGCCCCCACCACAAGGACGCCTGGGTCATCTCGTGGGAGGTCAAGACGGACCGCCTCGGCTACACAAGGGAGAAGGCCGCCAAGGTGGTCGAGCTACAGAGGATAAGGGGAGGCTGGTTCGAGGCGTTCGTGGGGTGCCGCCTGCCTTGGGTCGAGATCTCCCTGCCGCTGGACTGGTACCCCAGGCTCTTCAAGGCCGCCACCGGCGTCGACGCGACGCCGGACTACTTCAACGAGGTCGGCGACCGTATATACGCCCTCATAAGGGCCTTCTGGGTGAGGGAATACGGCCGCTGGAGCAGGGAGCTCGACGTGCCGCCCCCCAAGTGGTTCAAGAGGCCGCTCACCAAGGGCCCCCTCAAGGGCGCGCGCCTGGACTACGGCAAGTACGACGAGATGTTGAGCCACTACTACGACATAAGGGGCTGGGACGAAAACGGAGTCCCCAGGAGGAGCACCCTGCGCCGCCTCGGCCTGGACTACGTGGCGCCCGTCCTCGAGAGGTACGTGGAGCTGAAGGACTGACGGCGGCCTCCCGCACGCGGCCGGCCGCGCGGCTAGAGCCACTGCGTCAGCTCCGTCTGTCCCCTGGGCGGTATTCTGGAGGCCCTCAGCCCCAGTCTGTTGAGCCATCTGGCCAGCTCGTCCACGTGTCCATATACGGTATAGATCCTCTTGGCCCGGCTCCTCAGGGCGGTCTCCAGGAGGGCCGGGAAGTCGGCGTGGTTGCTCAGCGGTATGCCCACGCCCCTCTCGGGCTTGGCCACGGCGTAGTGGCCGCTCAGCTCCACGACGAGCGAGCCGGGGGGAGGCCGGGAGGTGAGGCCCAGGACCACCGCCTCCCCGGGGCCCGGCCTGACGCCCCGCGCCAGCTCCCTGCCGCCGGGGAAGCCCAGGGCCCTGTTCAAGGCGGCTATCCTCGGCTCTAGGTACAGCCTGCGGCTCGGCAGAAGCCTCGCCATCTCCTGCCCCTTCCCCAGAGGGCCTGCTCTTATGGCCACCGGGGCGTCGCCCCTATCCGCAAGGGCCGCGATCTCCCCGTAGAGCCTCTCGCGGGGCGGGAAGACGTACTGGCGGGAGCCGTAGGTGGCCTCCATGACCAGCACGTCGGCCTCGACGGCGTCGGCCCCCCCGACCACGTTGCTGCCGGCCGGGTTGAAATCGCCGGTCAGCCCCACCGTGCCCTCCCGCGACTCCAGGACGTACATGACGCTCCCAGGCACGTGCCCTGCGTTCAGCACGTGGAGGTAGAACTTGCCGAGGTCCAGCCTGTCGCCGGGCCTTACCAGGGCGTACCTCCTGGGCCTTACCCCGTACCTCACGAGCAGGACCTGCAGGGTCTCTCTGGTCAGCACGGCGAAGGCCCTCCTGACGTGCCGCGTGACGTGGTCGCTGTGTCCGTGCGTCAACAGCACCGCGTCGTACTCCGCCTCGCGGAAGGGCCTGAAGGGATCCACCAAGACCTTGAAGCCCCTCCCCTCCACCACGACGCCGCCGTCGAAGAACACCCGCACGTCTATGCCGAAACCGTTTTTTAAAGAAGAACGCGGAGCCCTCCGATGATGACCTGTCCCTTTGGGCCTCAGATGGCCGTTTATGCCACAGACTGAGCGCCTCCCCCCGCCGACGCGTAGCTTTTTTCTGCAGGTCCGTGCCCCTCCATGCTGCTGAAGACCCACGTGATCTTCGGCGTCGCCGTGGGGTTCCTGGCCATGCGGCTCGGGGCCCCGCCGGCGGCCTCCCTGGCCGCCGCGGCGGTTCTCTCGGCCCTGATAAACCCGGCGATGGACTACCTGGGCCACGAGTCGGGGAGGCGGGTCCCGCGGACGCACGAGCCCATGCACGCCGCGGCTCTGGGGGCCGCCGCGGGGGCTGCGGCGGGGCTGGCGCTGGGGCTCCACGCCGCCTACTGCGCCCTGGCCGGAGCCGCCGTGTCCCTCTCCCACCTCCTCCTGGACGCCTTCACGGAGCACGGGATATACGTGAGGCGGGGCTGGCGCTACAGGAGGTTCGCGCTGGCGCACCTCAGGTACAACGACCCGGCGGCCAACGGGCTCGCCGCGGCGATCTCGCTGCTGGTCCTGGCGGCGGGCCTCCTCTAGGCGGCCGACGGCTACGCGCAACGGGCCCTCAGCCGGGCCCGGCCCGCTCGAAGGATATCCCGTCCACGGTGGTCAGCGTGGCCTTGTAGAGAAAGTCCATCTGCCTCAAGGCGGCTACGTAGTCGAACTCGTTGAGGGCGGCGATCGCGTCTATGGGGACGACCGCGTCGTACAGCCTCAGCCTGGCGCCGGCCACGGCGTGTAGGACGCAGATATTCGCCACGGTGCCCACGACGACCAGACGGCGCACCCCGTACATGCGGAGCAGGTGGTCGAGCGGCGTGCCGAAGAACGGGTCGTACCTCATCTTCTCCACGACGACGTCGCCCTCCCTCGGCTTGAGCTCGTCGACGATCTGCCAGCCCCACGTCCCCTTCACCACGTGGGGACCCCATATGGGGAACTCCACCGGATCGTCGGGATAGTGGGTATCTTGGGTATACACGACGCGCGCCCCCGCCGACCTGGCCCTCTCGAGGAGCGCGGCTATCTTGGGTATTATCTCCCTGGCGGAAGGCCCGTAGAGCCTCCCGTTTGGATGCGCGAAGTCGTTCTGCATATCCACGACGAGGACCGCGCTCCCGTCGGCCGGCAGCGAGACCTTGTCGACGATGGGTATCCTGGGCACGCCGACGGTTGCCGGCAGCATGCGGAAAAACCTGACGTATAAGATAAGGAGATCGCGCAATGTATGCGCCCCCGGCCGCCCGGGGCGCCGAGGGACGGCGCAACCCGCACGAGACTTTTGCCCGGCCCAGCGGGATGGAGACGGCCCTGCAGAGGGCTCCGAAAGACCCTAGGCTTGTGTCAAGAGGGATGGCGCCGCCGCCGGGATTTGAATTCCCGGGGATCCCCCTCCCGGGACCTACGGGTGTCTGCGGCGCTCGCCTTAACAGCATCAGCCCCCGTGGGGACCGCCGCTATACCGGGCTTAGCTACGGCGGCGACGAGGCACATTATGGAGGACTTTATGTATTTT
>NZ_LCWM02000020.1 GCF_002077075.2 Thermoproteus sp. CP80
GGCACCATAAACCGGAGCCCCAGCTATATAAGTCCTTCTGCCGCCCTCCGGTACTATCCGAGCGATGGACCGTTGAGAACGTATCGGCCGGGCTCGATGCCGTCGGGCTCTCGGGCGTCTTGGCTGCGGGTCTCGTGGCGTTCCCCGCCCCGCTCTACGGGCTCAGGCTGCTTGGCCTCTCGCCGGTCCACGGCCCCGAGCCTAAGGAGCACACCCGCGATAGCTCGGAAGCATGCACGAATCTTCGGAGTCGTCCTACCGGCGGCCCGTCTCCTCCAGCCACCTCGCGATGGCCTCTGCGAGCTCCGCGTAGCGGGCGAAGCCCTCCAGATGCCCCTCGTAGCACACGATATCTATCCTGCCGTCGCTCCTGCGGCGCATCCTAGGCCTCTTGCCCGTCAGGGCCTCCACCAGCGCGGCGAATCTCTCCGCGTCGGCCTCCTCTCTGATGTAGGCATAGCCCACGGCCGCGTTGTCGGATCCGCGCCTGCCGTAGGTAATTATGTATTCGCTCCTTACGCCGCCCACCTCCGCCGTAATCCTAATCCTCAGCAATTTTCTGCCGTTTCTGTCCTCCTCAACGGCGCCTCCGTCTATGACCTTCACCTTGTATTTTACGCCGTTCACCTCGAACTCCTTCTCAAAGCCCTTCAGCCTCAGGGAGC
The DNA here is from genome assembly GCF_002077075.2 of Thermoproteus sp. CP80. Taxonomy (GTDB): domain Archaea; phylum Thermoproteota; class Thermoprotei; order Thermoproteales; family Thermoproteaceae; genus Thermoproteus. The sequence continues at coordinate 666 of NZ_LCWM02000020.1, forward strand.
CCCTCGCCTTGCCCTCCTCCACGATCTCCTCGGCTTTCTTGCGCACGTCGTCGCCCGCCTCCTTCGCCCTCTGGAGTATGCGCTCCACAAAGCCCGCCGCCAGACTCCTCTGCTCTTCATCCTTGCCGTATACGGAGAGCCAGGCGGCGTACGCCAAGCCCTCCTTGAGGATCCTGACGTAGCCCCTCTTGCCGCCCTCAGGCATCCTCACCGAGAAGTGGACGCCCTCCACGAGGCCCATGGCCCTAAGCCGCTGGGCCTCCCGCTCTATGTTGCCGGGGTTGGTGGAGTGATATCTGACCACCAGCGCGCCCTCTGCCAGCCCCACCTCGTACTTCGGCCATCCTTCCTTCAGCGTGAGGCCGCCCCTCAGCTTATCGAGCCAGCGGTCGGCCGTCTCCCTGTTCACCCAGCCTCTCGCGAGGGCCTCCTCGACGATCCCGGCGACGGCGTCCCTGAGCTCCTTGCGTCCCGCCGCGAGTCTATCGGTGGTGGCTCTGACGCGCCACTCGCCTCTTTCGCCAACCCTCTTCACCTCGGCGTTAACGCCCGCATGCCTGAGGAGGCGCGCCGCGAGCTCCACGCGGCTCCGATCCGTCGAGATGAATTGGAGCAAGATGTCGTTCCGCAGATAGACGTTGAACTTGACGGCGACGTCGCCCTCCGATATGGTCAGATCGGCGGTGACGGGGCCGTCCTCGGTCCTCCTCCTCAGCCCCTCCCAGCGGATGTCGAGGGCCCCCTCGGCCCCAAGCTCCACGGCCTCAGCCAGCTTGTGGTTGATAACCCTTTCGTCCCCTCCCTCAAGCAGAGGAGGCCCGAAGAGGAAGTAGAGGCGGGCCAGCCTGACCGCGTCGCCGCCGGACGCGACGACTTTGAACGCAGTCCCGGCGCCCTCCACCTCCGCCTTTATGCCGTGCGCCGCGAGGGCGGCCGCCCAGAGCAACGCGATGGGGCGCTCGCCGCTGGTCAGGCCGACTTTTCCCTCGGCCGCGGACACATATCCATCCCCGCCTATGGCTCCAGAGATCACCGCGGCGAAGTACCTCAGAGATTCCTCATTCACGCCGAGTTTCTCAGCTTGTATGAGCAGGAGGGCCGGCGCGACGACCTCCCTTGCGATCTTGTCGTCTTTCAGCTTGCCCCTCAGCGCATTGAGCTCTTTCTGCACATCCCCGCCCAGACGCCTCACGGCGGCCTCCACCACGCCGCTCCAGTTGTCGATAGCCCAGCGCTTCAGCTCATCCCAGCTCCCCGCCTTGACGCCCAGCCTCTTGAGCCACCCGCCCTCCGCGCTCCACCTAACGGCCTCGTCGAGCTTCTCGAGGGAGGTGCGGGCGCGGACGTGAAGCTGGAGCTCCGATTTGGGCGAGCCGAGGCCCCCAGAGGACTTCCTCAAGTGCAGCAAGGCCGATAAGTCGGCCGTCAAAAGGGCGGCGTGGAGGCTTAACGAGGCGGCCAGGGGCAGGAGGCCGCCAATCGAGGACTACGTCAAGATTGTGGCCGCGAGGGCCGGACTGCCGGCTCCCGTGGTGAGGAGGGCCCTTGAGGTCCTGGCCGGAAACAGGAAAGCCGTCTTGGGCAGGAACCCCTGGGTCCTGGCCGCGGCGGCGCTTTGGCTCGCCACGTACAAGGAGTACGGGATGCTCATCCGCCTGGCGGAGGCGGCGGGAGCGACCGTCGAGGCCGTCAAGAGCGCCGCTAGGAGGATGAGGGTATGAGCTCGGGCGACGGCGTGGACGCGGGCGCGGTGAGGCGGCCTCCCGGGCCGGCCGACCCAGTCGAACGGCTCCTAAAGGAGTATCCGGAGCTGGGCGCCTTAGGCGTCGATTGGCTGAGGACGTGGGCGCCCCGCGCGGGGAGGCAGATCGCGAGGATGGCGCGCGTGCTTCGCAGATACCCCTGGATGGCGGAGCTGATAGGGCAAGGGCCGGTGAGCCTCGTGAACCCGTACTCCGTTGAGGCGTACGTGTCGAGGGACGGGTCGGAGGCGTGTATATCGTTGTTCGGCGGCTGGGCCTACTGCTCCGCGGATGGGAGTAGCGTCAGGAGACTGGAGCTTGAGTTCAAGGGCCTGGAGCCCCACGAGGGCCGGGTGAGGGAGATATATAGACCAAAGAGGCTGTCGGCATTCGCGAAGGCCAAGGAATACATACGGATACTGTGAGGCGTAGCCACCCCGGGCCGCAAGGAGGGCCGGGCGGACGGGGCCCCGCAGACAGACGGCCTTTTTCCCTATCTTCTTGTTTTCCCTTTTCCTCAGGCCGCAGGGGCGCGGAGAGGCGTAGAGCCGCCGAGCTATCCACTATTCACGGCATCAAACCGCACCATCCCCAAATATCAGTGCTTAAAGGACTCCTCACCGATCAAGGGGGTGAAGCCTCATCACGCAGTCCATGGCCGCTTAAATGATGGGCCCCCTAAATAAATAACTATGTGATCCATGGTTTCCTCACATGATGAGTTGAACCCACGCGTCAATTGTGACGAGGCCTCGCGCGTATGGCGGGCGCTGACCGTGCGTCGCCCGACGTCTGCGGCTCTGCTGTGGGCTACACCCATGTCGGTGCAGACGCGCTTGGAGGTGGGAAGGCCGGCGCAGATTCGCCGCGTTGGTGGATTCTCCTCACGCGAGGCCGAAGGTGTACCGCGGAGGGGGTATCGAGATTGCGGCGGGCCGGCAATACCTGGAGGGCTTCGCCCGCTGCGTCGAGCTGCACGAGACCGCCGCGAGGCGGCTCGGGGCGCCGGTAGCCGCGGAGACGGATATAAAATTTAAAAGGGATCTCTTGCGTGGAGGCGATGGGCAAGGTCAGGCCGCCTAAGGAGAGGAAGTACGGCCGGGGAACCATCAGATGCCAGAGGTGCGGCACCAGGGAGGCCGTCATCCGCAAGTACGGGCTGATGCTCTGCAGGCGCTGTTTTCGGGAGGTCGCTGAGGAGCTGGGCTTCCGCCGCTACTATTAAATTTAAAAATACGGCATTGAGGGGGCGATATGCTCGACGTGCTTTCCAATGCGCTCATCACGATCAAGGACGCCGAGGCTGTGGGGAAGGGGCAGGTGGTGATCTGGCCCGTGAGCAAGCTCGTCTACTACGTCCTGAGGGTCCTCCAGAGAGGCGGATATGTGGGCGAAATAGAGTATATAGACGATGGGAGGGGAGGCAAGTACATAGTGAAGCTTCTAGGGAAGATAAACGACATAGGCCCCGTCAAGCCGCGCTACTCGGTCAAATGGCGCGATATACCTCTGTGGGAGCAGAAGTTCCTCCCGGCGAGGCAGATAGGCCTTTTGGTCATATCGACCCCACACGGAGTCATGTCGCACGTGGAGGCCAAGGAGAAGAGGACCGGCGGCGTCCTACTGGCCTACGTGTATTGACAGGGGCTGGCCAGCGGGAGGACGAAGGGCCCTATGGATCTGTACAGCCCCTTCAGGTACGCCAGGGCCGTCAAGGCGGCCAGCACGGCGTCGAAGTGATCCTTCGTGGGCGGTCTGTACCTGCTGTATATGAGCCCGGGCTCGAGCCCCATGGCTTTGAGCGAGGTCTTGGGGTGCACCTCTATCGCGTTGCCCAACATCTGGGCAAGCCGCATCCCCCTCTCCGTCAGCCTCGCCATAGGCCCCATGAGGGGCGGCAGCAGCCTGTAGCCGAGCCTTAGAAGCTCCCTCTCGACGTCCCTCAGCCACCCCTCGGGCCTGCTGAGGGGCGCATCTATGGCCACCACCGCAGGCCTGTAGGGGGAGAGGGACGAGACTATGTCCTCGAGCTCCATCGCCGAGAGGTAAGCCGCGAGCTCGCAGCCGTCCAGCACGGCTATCGCGCTAGGCCTCACGACCGCCAGATCCACCCCGGCCACTCTCACACGTAATATCGGGCACAAGATAAAAACGGTGCCTCCCCCTACTGCGTGATTCCGGCCGTCACCTATATACGCGTGTCCACGGAGGGCCAGGACCCCGAGAACCAACGCGAATATCTGGAGAAGTGGGCCTCTGCACATGGCCTGGCGATACTGCGACACTACATAGACGTGGGGGTCTCCGGCGCTACCGAGCCCTGGGAGAGGCCGGCGTTCAGGAGGCTCATAGAGGAGGCCGCGTCCCTGGAGCCGAGGCCTAAGGTCCTTCTGGTGTATGAGGTGTCGAGGCTCGTCAGATCTTTCCAGGAGCTCTTCCAGCTCTTGGACGTTGTGGAGAACAAGATGGGGCTCGTCGTCGTCTCGGCCTCCGAGAGGGAGCAGGCGCTCCAGACGGTCGACGGCATGTATAGACAGTTCTTGAGGGCGGTGCTGGCGTTTGTGGCCACCATGGAGCGGGAGTTCATAAGGCAGAGGACCAAGGCCGCCCTCGAGAGGGCTAAGGCGGCTGGAAAGATATCTAACATCGCCGAGAGGCTGCCTCAGGAGGTGGTGGCCAAGATAGTCGAGATGAGGGCTGGAGGCGCGTCGCTCAGAGATATAGGCAGGGCCTTCGGCCTATCCACCTACGAGGTCAGGAGGGTCCTGGCCTCCGCCGGGGCCTATAGGCCCACGGAGTACAGCTGCCCGAGGTGTTTCTCCCGGCTAAAGGTCGTCGAGCGCACCGCGAAGATACAGAACGGAATATACAGGGTCGTGGAGCGTCTCTACTGCCCCAACTGCGGCTACGAGGAACTGCTCGAAAAGGCCTAGCAGATCTTCTCTATATATTTGGTTATGTCGTGGCCTCTCTTCTTGAACTCCCGCAGATCCTCCCAGCGGCTCCACGGATACGATATCCAGACCCACTCGGCCACCCTCTCCACGTAGTAGTCCGGCGTGAAGCTGCTGGTGGACTTGACGTGAAGAACCGCGGTTTTGACCTCGGCCACGCCCATCACGTTGAGCAGATCGACGATAAGCTTCAGAGTGGCGCCCGTATCGGCGACCTCGTCCACCACCAGCACTTTCTTCCCCCCGACGATGCTCGGCTCGACTCCGTGGTACAGCACAGGCCTCTCCGCCCTCCGCTCGGCGAGCGCCCAGTACTTAACTGCCGCCGCCACCACGTTGTCGACGTCGAGGATATCGCTGACGATCCTAGCCGGCACCAAGCCCCCGCGCGAGACCGCCAGAACTATCTCCGGCTTAAACCCGCTTTCGAGAACCTTCCTGCCCAACGCCTCGGACATCTCTATGGCCTCGGGCCAAGATATGAAGCGGACCCTCACTCCGCCCACCTCGACGTCCATATGGCGTTTAATTCGGGGTTTTTTAACTTAGAGCGGGGAATGCCGCGCCCTGCCTCTGCCCTCGGGGCCCGGCCTTCCCCACCTCGGCACAACCTCAGGGGCGCGGCGAATCGGGCAATAGCTTAAATACCCCCGCGTTGAGGGGGCGTGTCGCGTCCTAGGAGGGAGCTGTCGGCCGAGCTCAAGGCCGCGTTGAGGGCGAGGCTAAAGGCTAGTAGAAGAAAGCCGGATTTCGTAAGGATAGACCAGTGGCGTTATGTGAGGATAGAGGACTCGGGCTGGCGGAGGCCGAGGAGTCTGGACAACAAGATCAGGCAGCAGAGGAAGGGATATCCGCCTAAGGTCAAGGCCGGCTACAGAAAGCCGGCTCTGGCAAGGGGGCTCCACCCCAGCGGTTTCGTCGAGGCGCTGGTCCACAGGCCGGAGGATCTAGACCCGCTGGATCCCAAGACGCATGCCGTGAGGATAGCCGCAGGCGTCGGCTTGAGGAAGAGGCTGGAGATAGTCAAGAAGGCTAGGGAGCGGGGGTTCTACGTTTTGAACCCCGGCAGGAGGACGTTGGAGGCCTTGGACCGCGCCGAGAAGGCCGAGCAGCAGACCCAGGCGGCGGCCCAGGCCGAGGAAAAAGATAAATCGACGACGCAGTAAGGGGCCATGGTCGACGTCAAGAGGCTGGCGGCTGAGATCCTCGGCGTCGGCGAGAGCCGGATAAGAATATCGCCCGAGGCCTTAGATAGAGTTTCCGAGGTCGTCACCAGGGAGGACGTCAAGGCCTTGATAGGCGAGGGGCTCATATGGGCCGAGCACAAGAAGGGCGTAAGCAGAGGCCGCTGGAGGGAGGCGCACGCCAGGAAGAAGCTGGGGCGCAGAAGAGGCCACGGCAGTAGGAAGGGGCCTAGGCTCGACGAGGAGGAGGCCTGGAAGAACAAGGTCAGAGCCCTCAGGAGATACCTAAGCGCGTTGAAGCGCAGGGGGGTCATAACCCCAGCGACCTGGCGCATGCTCTACAGGATGGTCAAGGGCAATTACTTCCGCGACCTGAGACATCTGAAGACGTACATAAACGAACACAACCTAGCCAAGGAGAAGGTCAGGTGACATGGCGAGGACCGGCAGATATAAGGTCCAGCTGAGGAGGCGCAGGTTGGGGGTAACCAACTACAGAAAGCGCAGAAAGCTCGTCGTGAGCAGACTGCCGAGGCTCGTCGTCAGGAAGACCAATAGACACATAATAGCGCAGATAGTGGTAGCCAGGCCTCGGGGAGACGAGACCTTGGTGGGTCTCGACACCCGATATCTTGCTAAATTCGGCTGGAAAGGCGACGAGAACAACACGGCGGCGGCCTACCTCCTCGGCCTGGCGCTTGGGTACAAGGCCCTGGCTAGAGGCGTCGAAAAGGCCATACTGGATATAGGGCTCCACAGACCGACGCCGCGGTCCAGGGTATTCGCCGTCTTGAAGGGCGCGCTGGACGCCGGCCTCGAGGTGCCCCACGATGAGGACATCCTGCCGGAAGGCGACAGGATCTCCGGCGCCCATGTTGCCGAGTACGCCAAGAGACTTAGGTCGGAGAACGAGGAGGAGTACAAGAGGAGGTTCTCTAGATACTTGCAGCGCGGGCTGGCCCCCGAGGATCTGCCTAAACACTTCGATGAGGTTAGAAACAAGATAGCGGATAAGCTCTCTAAGTTTGTTAAAGCAGAGGCGCAGCAACCGAAATAGAACAGTTCGCTTTCATAACGATGAAAAATCCTTGGCCAAAAATACTTAAATAACCGCAGACGGTCTTCCATATGCCGAAGAGAGTGCTGGTCCTAGGCGGCGGAGTGGGCGGCGTCGTCGCGGCTAAGAGGATTGCGGAGAGGACGCGCGGCCGCGCCGATGTCGAGATCACTCTCGTAAGCGACACCGACTATTACTTGCTCCCGCCGCTCCTCGTCAATATAGCCCTCGGCGATATATCGCCCCAACAAGCCATGTTGCCCCTCTCGCGGTTCGCCTACAGGAACGTGAAGACCGTCAAGGCCGCCGTCAAGAAGGTGGATCCCGACAACAGGACCGTCGAGACGGAGCAAGGGAAGTTCCAGTACGACTACCTAATCGCCAGTCTCGGCACGGACTTCGACTTCAAGTCGTACAACTTGGGCGTTGGGAACCACAACTACACGCTAGACGGGGCCCTTAAGTTCAAGGAGGCCCTGGCGAACTTCCACGGGGGAAGCGTCGTCGTCTACACGCCGGAGCCTGTGTACAGATGCGGCGTATATCCCTTCGAGATAGTGGGGCAACTGGACGCCATATTCAGGAAGAGGGGCATTAGGGACAAGACGGAGATAACCCTCATACACCCGTTCCAGCGCCCGATACAGCCGTTGGGGCCGGAGGCCGTGAAGATAACCGAGGAGACCTTCGCCGCGAAGAACATAAAATATATAGGCGGGGTGACTCAGCCCGGCCCAGTCGACGAGAAGGCCAAGATTGTGACCGCCGGTAGCGAGAAGGTGAAGTACGACCTGCTCGTCGTGGTGCCTCCCTCAAGATTGCCCAAGCCCTTTGAGGGCACGCCCTTGACGGCGCAGTTCCCCAACGGCGTCTGGACCGCCATAAACGTCTTCACGGGCAGGAGCGTCAAGTACGACGACGTATATCTGCCCGGCGAGCACTCGATGCCGGCGATAGGCTTGCCCACAGCGGGCGTGCCGGTGCACTTCACGGCCATGGCCAGCGCCAACATGGTCGCCGGCGAGATCCTGGGGGAGCCAGTGGATCCGGCCCAGATAAACGCCATGACGTGCGCCATGGACTACGGCGAGTTCGGCATGATGTTCAACTGCGACATAAAGCTGGACCTCGCCAACAACAAGGCCGCCTGGATGGGGAGCTGCTACAGCGTCCTCAAGTCGCCGCTGGGGAAGTTAATAAAGGACTTGTTCTACAAGACATGGCTGGCGACGACGATATGAGCGCCCAAGCATCCCCCCAGGCCGAGCAGAAGCTCGCCGAGCTGTTGAAGACCTTGACGGAACACGCCGACGAGCTGCAGAGCTTGTTGGATCAATTGCTGGAGCTCAAGAGATCAGGCGTCCTGGACGCGATGATGATAGTAGTCAACCGCTTCGAGGAGCTGATACACTATTTGTTCCAAGACCCAGCGCTCTTCCGTCTGTTGTCTATCGGCGTCGACGGGACTCTGGGCGCTATGTCGAAGCTGGAGACCCCCGACATACTCAACATGAAGGCGACCATGCAGGAGCTAGTAGTGAGGCTGGGCAAAAACGCGTCGCCCGACCAGATAGCCAACCCCAAGCCTGTGAAGGGCATATGGGGCCTGCTCAGCGCCTTGAACGACCCTGACGTCCAGAGAGGCCTCGGGGTGGCGTTCGCCCTGCTCAAGATGCTCGGCAAACAGCCGCAACAATAGTCAGCCCTGGCCACTCCAGCAACCCCAGGCTTTTAGGTTGTGCTCATCATTTATATCGTCGGAGCTCCCCGTTATTAAATGGAGACGCTGGACAAGGCCGAGCGGTGAAGAGGCGTGAAAGGGCTGACCTTTTTATGGAGCTACCTCCTAGCTTGCGTGAAGATAGCGGTGACGGGCCCGCCAGGCTCGGGCAAGACTACCCTCGCGTTGAAGGTCGCCGAGGCGGCGAAGGCCTCGGGGGCAAGAGTAGGCGGATTCGTGACAGTCGAGGTGAGGGATAGAGGCGTCAGGCTGGGGTTCGACGTATTGAGCCTAGCCGACGGGCGCAGATCGTCTTTGGCTAGAGCGGGCCGCGGCGAGCCTAGAGTAGGCAAATATGCGGTGAACCTAGGCTCGTGCGAATTCATGAAGTCTCTGCTCAGCGCGGGCGGCGTAGATATGTTGATAGTGGACGAGGTGGGGCCCATGGAGGCCAAATGCCCCTCCTTCGTCGAGACGGCCAGAGACGCGTTGGTCCGGGCGCCCAACAGCCTGGCCGTAGCCCACATGAGGTTCGCCGAGGTGGTCAAGGGCTGGGGGTTCCGGCTGGTCGTCCTCTCGCGGGATAATAGAGAGGACGTCCTCCGCGAGGTCCTATCGGCGTACGGTTTTCGAAATGTTTAAAATTTCCGATAACGTTTTCGAGGTGGATCACTGGCATAGGGGGAGGCCTTGGATGTGGGGCGAGGGGCCGCCTATATTTGTGAGGAGGCGGGGGCTTAGGTACGTAATACTGCGCATACTCGCCTCGCGGAGTCCACTCACGGGGGCGCAGATAGCGGAGGAGATAGAGAGAATGACGTGGGGGTTCTGGCGGCCCTCCCCCGGCTCTATCTACCCGGCGCTGGCCCAGCTGGAGGCCGAGGGGCTCATACGCGTGGCCAAGGTAGATGGGCCCAAGAAATTCTACGAGCTGACCGACGAGGGGAAGCGCTATTTGGGCATAGGCTCAGACTACATCAAGGAGGCCGTCTTGGCCTTTGAAAACCTCTACAGCTTCCTGCTGGAGAATTGGGATAAACTGGACGCCGAGAGCAAGAGGATCCTGGGCGAGATAGCCGAGGGGCTTCTGAAGACTTTGGGCGGGCGATGAAGGTAGGGAAGCCGCCTCTGGAGGTGGTGGAGCGGTACGTGTGGTCGAGGACGGGATCCTACGACCCATCGGTGTTGCTGGGCCCCAGCTTGGGCGAAGACGCCGCCGTGATTAAGACCGGGGGCCCCTACATAGCGGCGCATACGGACCCAATATCGGGCTCCGTGGAGCTGTTGGGGTGGCTGGCCGTACACGTGGTGTCTAACGACTTGGCGACGCGGGGCATAAGGCCCAGGTGGCTGTTGCCGGCCATATTTCTGCCGCCGGACTCCGACGAGGGGGTTTTGGACAAGATAACTAGACAGATGGACGCGGCGGCGCGGGAGCTGGGCGCCTCTATCGTGGGAGGCCACACCGAGGTCACCACGGCGGTCGCGAGGCCTCTGGTAGTCATGACGGCCGTGGGCGAAGGCGATAGGTACGTAGCGACGGGCGGGGCCAAGCCGGGCGATCTCGTAATTATGACGAAGAGCGCCGCCATGGAGGCCGCCGCGATACTCGCCTCAGATTTCAGAGATAGGCTCAAGGCTCTGGGAATCGCTGAGGACGTCTTGGAGCGGGCGGCCGGGTTCGTAAGGCATGTATCCGTTGTGAGGGACGCCCTCGCCATAGCCGATCTAGCCGACGCCATGCATGACCCCACAGAGGGCGGCGTCCTGGCGGGCCTCGCCGAGGTGGCCTACGCCTCGGGCACCACCATAAGGATCGACCCCGGCTCGGTCAGAGTCCATCGGGAGGCCGCTCTGCTGTGCTCCGCCGTGGGGCTGGACCCGCTCGCCACGTTGAGCTCCGGCGCCTTGCTCGCCGCGATCCCAAGGGACCGCGCAGACGAGGCGTTGCGCCGTCTGGAGGGCGCGGGGATAGAGGCCTCTATAATAGGGGAGGTGGTCCCCCGGGAGCGATATCTAGTGGTCGGCGGATCTGTGGCGCTAGACACGCCCTACCTCAGGGACAGGTTCTTCGAGCTCTTCGGGTGATCAGCCGGCAGGTCACAGATCACCTATCTCTGGCCTGCGTGGTGACATCACCGTCAGATCCTCCTGGCTATCTCTAAAGCTTTATCGGCGTGTTGATCGGCGCTCTTGAGCCCCCTTAGCACCTCCACCACGGACCCGGACTTGAGCACGTAGGTCACCCTCTCGGCGGTGCCCGTAGGCCTCAAGATGCCCAGCCTCCGGGCGAGCGCCCCGCCCTCGTCGCTGAGCAACTTAAACCTCAACCCGTACTTCTCGGCGAACTTCCTCAAGGTTTCTACGCCGTCTACCGACACGCCAAGGACCTCGAAGCCTATCGCCTTGAACTCGTCGTAAATCTCGTTGAACCTAATGGCCTCCCTTGTGCAGCCCGACGTAAACGCCTTGGGGAAGAAATAGACTACCACCCTCTCATATCTACTGGGGTTGATCGCCTCGCCCGTATGTGCCTTGAGCTCCACGTCGGGGAACTCCATAGCTATACGGCGAACTCACCTTAAAAATATGGACGAGTCCAGTGTGTGCCATCTGCGTGGATAATATCGATTGGGAACGAGCTCCTGATAGGCAGAGTCGTCAATACAAACGCCGCGTGGCTCGCCCGGAAATTGACCTATCTGGGCTATCAAGTAAGGAGGATAGTGGTCGTGCCCGACGAAGAGGCTGAAATAGTCGCAATGTTTCGCGAGGCCTTGTCGAGAGCCGATCTGGTGGTGTCCACGGGCGGGCTTGGGCCGACGCCCGACGACATAACCAATTTGGCCGTCGCCAAGGCGCTCGGAGTAGACGTAGCCGTAGACGAGGTCGCCAAGGAGTGGGTGTTGGAGAAGTATCGGCAGAGAGGCTACCAGGTTACCCCAGAGCGTCTAAAGATGGCGTATATACCCAGGGGAGCCAAGCCTCTCTACAACTCTGTGGGCGTAGCCCCCGGGATATGGGCGGAGCAAGAGGGAAGGATCTTGGTGGTGCTTCCGGGGGTCCCCAAGGAGATGGAGGCGATATTCGAGGAGCAAGTGGAGCCTCTGTTGAGGACCAGGGGGCCGCGTCTCTGTTTCGCCGAGGATTCCTTCCGTCTTGTCGGCGTGCCGGAGGCCGATCTTTCGCCTGTGTTGAGAGATGCGTTGAAGATAGATGAGAGGATCTACGTCAAGAGCCATCCGAAGGGCCACGAGGTCGGCGCTCCGCTGGAGGAGATACATATCTACGGCAGCGCGGAGAGCTGCGACAAGGCAAGAGACCTAGTGGCCAGGGTGAGGCAGTTCCTCGTAGACGAGATAAACAGGCGTTTTCCCCAAGCCAAGATATCCGCCCCGCCTCAAGAACGGCAAGCCGACTAGCGAGACCGCACAGCCCGAGACGGCCTGCGTCTCCCGAGAATACGGCCTCCTTTTTCAAAGGCCTTAGGCTATTTAGGTATATAGTACTTAGTTTCAACGCAGATATATGTATTTTTTGGCATGGCTGGCCCGGGTAGCGTGGCTTTCGTTCGCGGTAATCGATATATGGCAGGCGCCGCAGGCCTTCGATGTATCTACCGCGCCTTATGTGCACCCAACATCCCGACTCAACCATTAAGGTCACGGCCGAGGAGGAGGTGGATGAGGCCGTCGCAGCCTACTCCATATACGGCTGCGATGAGGTCATGTCCGACTTCGAGGGCAAGGGCACGCCGTATATACAGCCCCGCGATATAGTCCTGAGGGCCCTCAAGTCGGGGATCCCCTTGGGCGAGCGCTTCTTTGTGACCCCAAGAATACCCAACCCGTCGCTCGAGGATTTCGAGAGGAGCATGTTGGCCATGGAGGCCGCCGTACTGGCAGACCTAAGGGCGCTCAAGGAGGCGGGGACCCATGCGGTGCGCTGGATAGTATTGCCGATGTCGGAAAGCCCGGGGGACGTCGAGCTGGCCATCGATATGCTCGCGAGAAAGGCTATGGCGTATTCCGGCAGGGCTGAGATACAGCTCGTGCCTCTGATCGAAGACGCGGCCAAACATCTCAGAATCGCGGAATTCGTGAAGGCGGTCGTCCAGGAATACATAAGGCGCGGCGTGTTTCTCGAGCAGGTCAGAGTCTTCTTGGGCAAGAGCGACTCGGCGGTCGTGAACGGCCATATAGCCTCAGCCCTGGCGCTCCGCGTGGCCCTCATGGAGATAGGCAGACTGAACTCCGAGCTGGACCACGAGGTGGCGCCGATACTCGGCATGGGCTCTCCGCCGTTCAGAGGCGGCTTGAACAGCCCAGCTCTCGCCCCCGCGGAGGCATCGCAGTACTCGGGCTTCCGCACGGCCACGATACAGTCCGCTGTGAGATACGACGTGCCGTACCAACAGTACCTATCGGTCAGGGAGACGCTGCTCGCGGCGGCAGGCCGCGGCCCCTCGCTCGACAGGTCTTGGGCCTCGCGCGCGGTTAAAGAGGCCTCCGAGATCTACAGAGCGCTCGTCCTTAAATACGCCGACAAGATTGCGGAGCTGGCCTCCTTGATCCCCTCGACGAGGGATAGAGTCTCGTGGCGCATATACGGCAGGTCCATAATGGCGGACGGCGGCGTCGTGAACGTGCCGCGCGCGATAGTATACACCGCGGCTTGGTACGCCGCAGGTCTGCCTCCGACGCTTCTGGACGCGCCCTACATCTCGACTCTCCATAGACGCGGAGAGCTGGACGAGCTGTTGAGAGCCCTTCCGGCGTACCTCAAGGAGCTCGAGTTCGACATACGTTTCTACGATAGAAGGAGGGTCGAGTCGCTCCTAGGCCGCCAGATAGTGGACAAGGTGGACGCCGCCCTGGACGCGTTGGGCATAAAGGCCGACCGAGCCGAGGGGCTTCCGCCCTTTACCCCCTCCCAGTCCTACGTGTTGGCCGAGGCGCGGGCCAGAGGGTTCCTGGGCTGAACCTCCTCTAGGGATACGGCGGCCACGCCGGCGAGTATCAAGGCCATGCCAAGAACTACGTTCGGCTGGGGTATCTGGCCGAATATGGGCACCGCGAGGAGGGTTGCGCCCACGGGCTCCCCCAGGGCGCTTACGGCCACCGTTATGGCCCTATATTTGCCCAGCAGGTAGTTGAACACGCTGTGGCCCAGCAACATGGGAACAACCGCTATGGCCGCGAAGAGCACATACACCTCTAGGGAATACCCCAGCAACTTGGCGCCCAGGCCCAGCGAGGCCGCCAGCGCGAACAGAGCCGCGAAGCCGTAGGCGACCGCCGTATAGCTCAGGGTGTCCGCCCTAGCCCTCACCAGCCGGCCCACGGCCAGATAGCCCGCGAAGGCCAACGCGCCTATAAGCGCCAGGAATGCGCCGAGGAGATTGGCGCCGCCTAGGTCGGCCGCCGCCGAGAACATCAGAAGGCTGCCCGCCACCGACGAGACGACCCCCGCCGCGGTCCTTCTGCTGATCCTTTCCGACAGGCCGTATTTGCTTATGGCCAACATGGCGAGCGGATGCAGATTCACCAAGGTGGTGCTTATCGCTATCGTGGTGTAGAAAAGGGAGGCTATCCACGTTGTGAAGTGCACAGCCAGCAGGGCGCCCGCCGCCGCAGCCGCCGGCCACCACGCGCCTACCTTCACGCCCCTCCCAGAGGCCTCGGCCACTGCGGTAGTTATGACAGTAGCTATGGCGAGCCTCCAGAACGTTATAGCTATGGGGTCTGCCTCGGTCAGCCTGATCAAGATAGAGGCGCTCGATATGGCGACTATCGCCACCGCCAACAACAGAAGGTCGCGGCTCATCCCGCGCCGTCGGCGCGCGTATTGCTCCCCACAACTATGTAGACTCCACCAGTCGGCGTAGCGTCCAGGGGCTGGGGCATGGATTTATAGCACTACCCAGTATATATACGATGAGGAGAGTCATGCCAGGTGACTTGTGATCGCTCGCTGGGGTATCTGAATTAATATCTTGCTTAAAACTAACCGCGAAGTTACGGCAACCTCTGCGATAAATTTAAATAATTGCTTATCATCCCCGCCATGAACCTAGACGGGTTCTTCCAGATTTCGGAACGCGGGTCTACGGCCAGGAGGGAGGTAATCGCGGGCCTGACGACATTTCTGGCCATGGCCTACATACTGTTCGTCAACCCCAGCATATTGACAGGCGGTTTCGAGCTGGCTCTCAGCAACGCGCTACACGTGCCCCTCGGCCAACTGGAGTCTTCGCCGACGTACGGACCTCTTATAGAGAGCGTAAGGCTCGGATTCACCATAGCCACAGCGCTTGCGGCGGGCTTCGCGACTCTGGTCATGGCTCTCTACGCGCGTCTGCCCTTCGCCCTGGCTCCCGGTATGGGCGAAAACGCCTTCATAGGCTTCACCGTGATGCCGGCCTTCACGGCGGCCTTGCTGTCTAAACAGCTGGCCCCTGCCTCCGAGGCGCCACTCTTGGCGGTCTACCTGGCGCTCGTGTCGGTCTTCTTCAACGGAATTCTATTCCTCATATTCTCGCTAGGAGGCATCAGGGAATTCATAATAAACTCGGTGCCGGAGTCCATCAGGATAGGCACATCTATCGGCATAGGCCTCTTCATATCCCTAATAGGCATGGCCGACATGGGCCTCGTCACGGCCGGTACGGGGACCCCCATATCCATAAACTGGTCGGCGTTCTCAACCCTAGGCCTCTATCTCGGCATAGCGAGCGCGCTCGTGGCGGCGGCGCTCCTCTCGAGGAAGACGCCGGGCGCGTTCCTCATAGCCATCATAGCGACAACCCTGGCGGGAGCCGCGTTGGGGCTCGTCAAGCCGCCGCCCTCGTGGGCGCTTACGCCCTCCCTCACCACATCTATCGCCAACGATCTGCCCCGCTCCTTCTACCTCTACTTCGCGCTCTTCGGCCTCGGCTTCCCCATAGCGTTCTCGCTCTTCCTGGTCGACTTCTTCGACGGCCTAGGCACCATAACCGGCTTGGCCATGAGGGCCGGGTTGGTCAAGGACGGCAAAATAGTAAATATAAACAGGGCCCTCGTGACGGACTCTTTCGCCTCCATAGTGGCACCGTTTTTCGGCACGTCTACCACTGTTATATATATCGAGAGCGCTACGGGTATAGAGCAAGGCGGTCGCACCGGCCTGACCGCCCTCGTGGTGTCCCTCCTCTTCTTCGCATCAGCGACGCTTGCCCCCGTCTTCACAGTGGTCCCCGGCTTCGCGACCGGCGGCGTGTTGGTGCTGGTCGGGCTGTTGTTTCTCAGCCTAGCCGGAAAGCTGGCCGTCATGGACGACTACACGGAGACCGTCCCCGCCTTCTTGACGATGATAGGGATACCGTTCACGTTCAGCATAACCGCGGGGATAGGGCTCGGCTTTATATTCTACTTGTTGATGAAGCTGGCTGCGGGCAAATTAGCCGACCTGAAGCCGGGCGTCGTGGCAATAGCCATACTCTTCGCGATATTCTTCGCGCTGTCGGCGATTGGCTTCTAGCCGCCGGCCTCCTCCAGCCCGAGCCCGCCGACGGCCTTTTGAAGCGTAGCTTTTCCACATGGCCGCTACTGTAGGCCTAGGGGAGCTCGAAATAGCGGCCGCGGCACCGAAGGCGTGGACGCCGAGCGGCCGGCTCCTCGGCGGCTGGGCGCCCTCGTATTGGCCATCGGCATCGCCCGCCCCAGCCGACGCGGCGCTGGAGGGCCGGCTCAAGTCAGGGGTCTCCCGCGGCCTCCAGGATCCTCAGGGCGAGGTCCGTCCAAACGTTGACTGATTCCGCATGTTGGTTGTCGTCGGTTCTGCAGTTCCACATCATCGGCCAAGCTCGGCGCTTCGGCTCAACATCGGCTAACGCATGGCGATGCCGGCTTCGAGAAGGCGATGAGGCGATTGAGAGGATAGAAAAAGAGGGTGTCTTTGCAGGAGTTTCCTAGCGACCTCCTTCTGCCTCGGCGTGCCGTTCTTGGCCTTCTCGGCGAGATACAGCGCTATGGCCCTCCTGACGGCTTCGTCCCTCTCTGCCAACCTCAAGAGATCGGTCGTAGCTATATACACCATGTAGTAGGAACCTACACGGACCACGTTAGGCCTTAAACCTGCCGACTCAAGCCTCCCGGCTACGGCGAGCGCCTTCCCGACATCGCGGACGTAGCGCCCAGCCAGGAGCGAGACGCCTTGACCACTAACGAGATACAGGGACATCACGACTCCCGTCACAGCCACAGCGCCTCTCCTCGGTCTCTCCATATGTGAGAACTCTGTAGGGATTTCGCCGTTCCGCCCGTACGCCTCCCTAAGGACGTCTATGCCCCTCTTCCTCGCCTTCAGCTTGTAGGCCGCTCTGAAGGCGTCGTCTGTGGCCAGCTTCACGTTGATCCATTTGTGGGCCCTCAGAAGATCGAGCAACACGCCGTATGCGCCGGCCGCCTCCCTAAGCCTCTCGAACGCCTCTCTGCCTCTGGCGACGAGGGCCTCTCTTGTGCTTATGTTGTTGCCCAACCTCCAAGGCTCCTTAGCCGCAATAACAATCTTGTATTTACCTCGCAGTACCTTCTTCCGCTCGGCCTTGCCGTCGCCAAGCCACATTGTTAGCAGGGGCGCCCACTCCCCGCGCCTGAGGTGGCTCGCGACGAGGTCTACGGCTTCGTCCTTGCTCCACCTCTGCCTCCAGCTATTTGCACTAAGATGTACCGCTACGCTCACCCCTTCGTGCGTCAAGTTGGCCGAGGTGATGTGTATGCGGAGCGCTCCATATCTCGCCGCAGTCCAGGCGAACACCTGCCAAGGCTGTGTAGTGCCCATGAAGGGCCGACCCTTTTCATTGCCTTCGTCGCTCGCCCTCCAGCCCAGCTGGAACAGCTCCAACTTCTCGCGCGGAAGCTTCAACACATCCGGGAAGTACGTCTCGGCGCTGATGCCGTGAATTGGAATATGCATAACCGTTCTGCCTATGTACATCCATGCCCCGTCCGGCGCGTACAGCTTGTTGCCCTCCACCCTGTAGGTGCCCTCGACAACGGCCTTGTATATCGCGGTCAGCTTGGCCTTCGCCTGCCCCCACGCCTCCAGCAACAACCGTTTTAGCGTGTCCCGGAAGTGGAAGAGCTGTCTTCTCTCCTCCTCTGTGAGCTGGAAGGCCTCGGCGATCCTCTGCGCCGCGTATTCGACGTAGGCGATCCACGCCGGGAAGGCCCAGTCCGCCGGCCCCCGGAGCTTGCCGTTCCTCCCCACGGCCGCCAGAACCTCGTCAAGCGACGGCGGCTCGGCCGGCCTCAAGGCCAGCTCAAGGCGGCGCCTTATCTCATCAACAGATCTCTCCATGTCTCTATCGGAGGTTGCCGTTAAATTGATTCGATGCCGTCGCTGGCCGAATCGAGCCGTAGCGCATGCGGGGCGTCCGGCTGATCGAATTCGCCGTCTGGGCCGGCCCCTTCGCGGCGCGTCGGCCGCAGGAAGCATATGCGCCTCCGCGGCGCACCGCCAAGCCGCCTCGCCCACCTCTCGGCGGATCCGCCGACGCTTACAGGGAGTATTCGTGAAAAGTCCGACAGGGGGCTAGCCCCCTGTCAAGCCTTTCTCATGCACGCCCTGACGACGGATCCGCCGGGAGGCGGATCGACTTACCAACGCACAGCGGAGCGCACATGGATGACGCGTTCGGGCGGTGCTGCGTCGCATGCATGAACCGCTGCGCGGACGGCTGCCGCAGGGACCCCGCGATATGCCCTGGCGCCCCGGGGCCACGGAGCGCGTTGGGCTCCGCCTCGCCGAGCGCAGGCCAGCCGACGTCGACGTGGAGCTTAGTGATATGGAGCCGGCAGACTGGGAATAGCCCCCCTCTTTTTCCCCGCACAAGACGCCGGCCCTAAGCCGAGGCGAGGAGGAGGCGCCGAAAAAGTCGAACCAACGCGCCGTCACATAAAGGGAAAAAGGGGAGTTATTCCGGGGAAAACACCAGATCACCAAAGTTCTCAGCGCCTTCATCTCGGCATCCAAAAACGCGTATAGGCCGCGCCTCGCGAAGGGGTCGTCCTCATCCGCCAGCATTTTGGCCATCTCCATTATCTTATCCGCCTCGTCCAATATCTCCAGCGCTTCTCTTTTTCTCCTTCCCCATTCCCTCCATGCCCATAAGGCCCTCCGGCCGCAAGACGATCGGCGGCCTCGTACGCCGGGCCGGAGCCGCGATGCCGGCGGGAGGCGCAAGTGGAACCGAGGCGGCTGAGGAGGGAGGTACAAGTGGAACCGACACGCCGTGGGGGGTGTCGGCGAAGCGCCAAATATGGAACCAACACGCTCCGGACGGCGGCAAAACTACGTGCTCTGCAGGAGGCTAGGCGAGGCTCCGGCGCTTTATAGATAAATAGAGGCGCTATGGGGGGCCGTGGGCGATATCGCCGGCGTGATATTAGCTGGCGGACGAGGCGTGAGGTTCGGCGACCCCTTCAAGTGCTTGAGGCCAGTCTGCGGCGTCCCCATGATCTTGAGAGTGGCGGCCGCGCTGCAGCCTTTTTCGTCCCGCTTGGTGGTGGCCACAACCAAGTTGCATGGACCTATTGCGTGGTTGGCCAGGCTGTGGGGCATGGAGGTGGTCTACACCGAGGGTCGCGGGTATGAGCCGGATTTCTCCGAGCTACTCGCATATGCCCCCGCGGTGGTGGCCGCCTGCGATCTGCCGTTCCTGGCGCCAGGACACGTGGCCAGACTGATCTCCAGGCCTGTCATGTCCACGGCCGTGGGCGAGGGAGGTTATGTGGGCCTCACCTGGCTCCCCGATGGCGACACGACGAGATGGGTCGACGTATATATGCCCGACCTGAGGGACGTAGACGCGCGTGAGGACTGGATGGCTCTGGCCAACTGCGCCGGCCCCACATACCCCATGTTCGTCGACCCCAGCTCCCTCCTGCCCCATGAGGGCGTGGAGGCCGTGCCCGCGCTGGGCAGTAGGGTGAGGCCCATAGCCGTCGACGCCTGGACATGTACTGTGCTGGATGGACATCACCGACTCAGCGCCCTGGCTGAGCGCGGGTTGCCGGTCCCCGTGATCCCCCTCGACTACTCCCGCATCGACGTGCGTGACGGCGCCGGCAACGAGGTGTCCAAGCTGGCCGTAATTTCCGCGGCCTCGCGCGGCGCCAGACTCGGCGTGCGGGCCACCCGCCATTATTACAACGATGTGCACGTATCGGAGCTGAGCCGCGTCGAGGTGGACGTGGACTTCCTGGCCGGCGTAAGGCCGACAAAATGCGACCACCTCTAGCCGAAATCGCGAGGCAGGGCGAGCCCGCCGCGGCGGTCCTTCGCTATTAATATAAATGGGGGAAAGAGGGCCCGTGATCCTCGCCTATACGGGCGACGGGAAGGGCAAGACCACGGCCGCACTGGGCTTATCCTTAAGGGCCTGGGGTCACGACATGAGGGTACTCGCCGCATTTCTCATGAAGACGCCTAGGTATCTCGACGACTACGTGGGCGAATACAAGGCGTTGAGGAGGCTGGGGGTCAGGACGTTATACCTAGAGGACCACAAGACTCCGAGGGAAATCCTCGAGGAAGTCCTGGCGCTGGCCCCGAGCTACGACCTAATCGTGTTGGACGAGTTCAACTACGCCGTGAGGCAGGGCTTCCTAAGGCCTGAGGACTTCAGAAAGCTCCTGGCACTGAGGGCCCACGTGGTGGTGACCGGGAACTACAACTATGCCGAGCTCGCGTCGGCCGACCTAATATCTGAGGTTAGGTCCGTCAAGCATTATTATTCGAGGGGCTTCGTCGGCGTCAAGGGCCTGGACTGGTAAATTTAATATATGGGCTATTTATCCCTATTATGAGACCCGTGATCGTCGTCGTGGCGGGTACTACCGACATCTCCCTAATACCGGGCATAACCATCGCGGGGGCTTCGCCCGAGCTCACCCACTACACGCCGGCCGCCGATGTTGAGTATCTACTTACGGGCCGGCCCAGGAGCATACCCGGCATACCTGTGACGCCCGACGGGATACCGACGCCAGCCGTGGTGACGAGAGCGCTTACTCGCGATGTGCCGAAGCTGGTGGCCTTCGCAGGCGGGAGAGTGAGGCCTAGGGTGCCCTATATAGATCTCGGAGGAGAGCCCGGCGGAGACTTCAGGAGAGGGCCAGCGCTTTCGGAATCGACGGTCGAGAACATCCTAGAGAATGGGAGGACGCTCGGCCGCGAGTTGGCCAAGGCCGGCGACGTCTTCATAGGGGAATCCATACCGGGCGGCACCACCACAGCCATGGCTATCCTAGTCGCGCTGGGCTACGATGCTTGGGGCAAGACCTCATCGGCCAGCCCCAACAATCCGAGAGGGCTCAAAGCCGCTGTGGTTAGAGAGGGCTTGGCGAGGGCTGGACGCCTAGACGATCCTGTCAAGGCTCTGGCTGAGGTGGGCGATCCCGTCCATGCGGGCGTCGCCGCCATCGCCCTCGGCGTGTTGGATGCCGGAGGCGCGCCTGTGCTCGCCGGCGGCACCCAGATGCTCGCCGTAGCGGCAATCATTAAGTCGCTCGGCGGCGATCTGGGCAAGGTGGCCGTCGCCACTACCGGGTGGATAGTCGACGACAGGTCCGCCGACTTTCTAGGCCTTGCGAGGGAGATCGGCGTTACTAACATCAAGGTGACTAGAACGTCGTTCTCATCGTCGCGTTTTCCGGGTCTTAGGTACTACGACAGGGGCTACGTCAAGGAGGGCGTGGCCATGGGCGGCGCGTTGTATATAGCCTCTCTCCGCGGCTTGCCGGTGCTCGAGCTGGTTGAACGCGAATACGAGGAGCTGGTTAGGCCTTGACGCTCTTCGTGCTGGATCTCGGCCGCGATCTATCCGCCTTAGGCAACGTAGTCCTCGGAGGCTTCGGCAGAGTGAGGTACGTCGTCTTTAAGCAGGTAGATAGATATGTAGAGGATTTCGAGCTCTACGCACGGGCCCTCCTGGAGGGTTTGGGCATAACTAATAGGGCGGCAATATTCTTCACAGCAGTAGATATATCGTCGATGAGACACGTCGAGGGCCGGCTGGTGGAGCTATACGCCACGGTAGGCTTGGCCAACCCGGCGTGTATAGGCGATAGGCCCACTGGAGGAGCGCACACAGTCAATATCTTGGTCGTGTCCAAGACAGCTCTCTCTAGTCGAGGGCTCCTAGACCTCTACAGGACTGCCGCTGAGGCCAAGGCGGCGACGCTGACAGCCCGCGGCCTCTGCGGCGGGAAGCCGTCTCTAGGCACCGTGTCGGACGCCGTACTTGTCGCAGCGCCTCCGGGGGATGCCCACTACGCTGGCGCGGCCACCGAGGTGGGCGCTGAGGCATCTTTTTTGATATACGAAATATTAAATAAATAAGAGATAACTAATATTGTTTTAACATAAATAACTCTAAAATAGAAATAGAATATATTAATATAATATTTATTATTATGGATGAAAATTTAAAAATAAAAATCGTATCCAGTTCCATGAAGAAGGTAGTAATAGTCGGAGGTGGAATAGGGGGGATGGCGGTTGCCAACACGTTGATATCTGGGAAAATTGGCGCCGAGATATTCGTCGTGACCCAGAATCCACATTACGTCTCAGGCCCTAGCAGGCCTCTGCTGCTGACCAAGGAGCAGACGCTGGACAGAATTGTGAGGGGGTACGAGGAGGCGATGAGAAGAGGCGTGAGGGTCGTGGTGGGCACCGCGTTCTCCATCGACCCAGCTAATAGGAAGGTGAGGTACGTCGGCGGCTATACATCCGACGGCGGGATGGGCGAGCTCTCCTACGACTACCTAGTCTTGGCGCCCGGCGTGGTGCTCGACGGCTCTGGCATAACCGGCTACGACAAATATAGGCGAAACGTGCTAAACGTCTACGATCCTGGCCGCGCGCATCTGCTTAGGAACAAGATCTGGAGCGCCGAAAGGGGCACCATCGTCGTATATGCGCCTAAGGCCCCCTATCGTTGCGCCCCGGCGCCTACCGAGACGGCGTTGCTCATAGACTCTGTCCTACGCCATAGAGGCATGCGCGAGAGGTTTAGGATAATCCACATAGATGCCAACGACAAGACGCAGCCGCCGGTAATAGCCGACGTGGTCTCCCAGATATATTCGCGGCAGGGGATAGAGCTCGTGACAGGCCAAGAGATCGTCGAGATAGGCGACAGCGAGGTGGTCACCAAGTCTGGAGAGCGCTATAGGTACGACGTTCTTGCTCTTCTGGAGCCCAATAGAGCGCCTAAGCTCGTCGAGGAGGCCGGGCTGGGCAAGACCTGGGTCGACGTGAGGAGCCCGCAGGACCTCAGACATCCCAAATATGACGACGTGTTGGCCGTGGGCGATGCGGCGGGTCTTCCGTTTCCAAAGAATCAAGAGATAGCGTTCGAGAGCGCGTTGTTCGCCGCCAACAAGATACTGGAGATGGAGGGGTCCTCCTACAGGTCGTCCGTCCAATACGCGTTCGTCGGGTGGGCCTACGTTGGCAACCCCGAGGGCAGGCTGGAGAGCCTATCCGTCAGATTCGGCCTGGACTTCACAAGCCAGCCTCCGAAGCCGAGCAAGGACCCTGAGCCTAAGAGGGACTATACAGCGGCCAAGGACAACTGGGAACAAAGCTATCTAGCCAACCTATTCGGATACGGCTAAGCCCTTAAAATTACAGATCTACTTGCGAGTGCACGGAGGCACTTCGTGGGCTGAGCCCGAGGTGTTGGATTTCAGCGACAATTTAAACCCAATAGGCCCTCCGCCGGGCCTCCCTGAGCTAGTCCTCGCGGCGGCCGAAAGAGGGGTCTATTTGAGGTTTCCCGCGAATTTGGCCGAGGAGGTTCTGGAACGATACGAGGGCGTCGAGGTCGCTCTTTTCAACGGAGCCACGGAGGCGTTGATGACCATGGTATCTGCGTTGAGACCCAAGAGGTTGTTGCTACCCTGGCCCACGTACAGCGACTATGTCCGCATAGCCGGCTTGTTGGGCCTGGAGGTCGTAAGGGGACGCCTAGACGAGCTCGTGGGGCTTGCCACATCGGGAGATCTGCTGCTTATATGCAACCCCAACAACCCCACCGGCTCCGTCATGGGACGCGACGAGATCCTAGAGCTTCATAGGATCTTGAAAGGCCGCGGCGCGCAGATATTGGTGGATGAGTCCTTCCTAGACTTCGTCGATGAGGAGACCGCGGCGCCTGACGTGCCGGTGGTCAAATCCTATGGGAAGATATTCGCAATCCCCGGCCTTAGGCTGGGGGCCGCACTGGGACGCGTGAGGCAGGATGTAAAGTCGCCGTGGCGGATCAACGCATTGGCGGATTACGCCATATACAACATCGGCGCCGAGACCTTAAGGCGCCATAGGGAGTCCACGCGTAGGTATGTGGCCTCCGAGGGGCCCAGGGTCCAGGAAGCTCTATCGAGGTGCGTCGAGGTGGTCAAATCGCGCCTACATTTCTTCGTGATCAAGGGCTGGACCAGCGCCGTGAAGATAAGACCCCTCGACGATCTCGGCATGCCGGGCTATTCCCGCGTCTCGATAAAGAGAAGGGAAGACAACGAAGTGCTGATCAAGGCCCTATGCAGTGCTTGAGGGCCCTCCTGGGTTTCTTCGCCATACTGCCCGTCGGGGCCGAGCTCGACTTCTCCTGCGCCTGGGCGCTACCGTACACGGTGGCGCCTCTCCTCGGCGGCTTGTCGGCGCTTGCGTTGATAGGCCTAGGCCCTCTCCCGGCCTATCTAATCCTGCTTCTGTTGACCGGGCTCAACCATCTCGACGGCCTCGCGGACACCGCAGATGCCCTGATGGTCAGAGACAGAGAAAGGGCTAGGGCAGCGCTGGAGGATCCCCGCAGAGGCACCGCGGGGATATTCGCCGTAGTTGCCTCTATAGCGTTGGCAGTCGACTACTTGAGGAGCCCGTGGCAGTTGCTCCTAGGCGAGATCTTCTCCAAATCCCTAGTGGTCGTTCTCGCGGCCTTCTCGAAGCCCTTCAAGGATGGCTTGGGCTCGGCCTTCATAAGCTCTGTGAAGAGCAGATGGCCCCTCGCCATGCCCGCCCTCGCCCTGGCCTTAGTGGTGTATCCCGTCTCCTCGCTGGCGCTGGCTCTATCGGCGTTGGCCTACTATATAGCGTATAAACATCTGGGCGGCGCCAATGGCGACGTCCTCGGCTACCTGCTGGAGCTCAGCAGAGTCTTCTTCATAGCCGCGACTAGCGCCTTTCTACCTTCGATATCTTGCCCTCTATGGTGAGCTCCTCGTCCATCCTCCTATCGATCTTTATGATGAAGTCCACACGTTTGACCCCCATAGAGGCCAGCCTATCCTCTATCCTTCTGAGTATCTCCGCAAGCGTAGAGTAGTCGTCCAGCTCGATGTCTGTGAAGCCGGCGCCCGTCTTGTGCTTAACTCCCATCTCGTCCAGGGTCTCGGCGGCCGCCCTTACGTATGCCGACAAGTGCGTTGATCCTGTGCCCAGAGGGGTAACCGATAGGCTGACCACCATCCTCGCCATGGCTCAAATACAGCCGCTCTTTTTAACGGTTAAGAAAAATATATTAACAAATAGATTATCTATATGAGCTGGAGACCTATTGAAAACGTAGAAAGAGACCTCGAGAAAGCCGAGGAGCAGTCGGCGCTGTACGGCGGCGTCTTCGTAAAGGGAGTGAACTCCGTGGAAATTAGAACCGGCGTAATAATAGCGGCCAGATACGCGGATAAGCTGAGGCGCGCCGTCTTCGCGGCCTTCAGGAACGCTGTGAAGCAAGAAGAGGTCTTGAGGGCCGTCGCCGAACTTAACAGGTCCATCTACGATAGGCTGATCAAGATGGGAGTGGGGAAGCTTGATATAATTAGGATAACCGTGGAGGCTAGAGTCGACGGCGGCAAGCTGACGTTTGGCGAGCCTGCCATAGAGTGGTTCATCTCCAGCGAGAAGGCGGCAGAACTACAGTCTCAGCTGGCCGACTGCAGGAAAACGCTTGCGGAGTTGAGGCAGAGGTTGGAGGAGATCCTAAAGACTATCTAGCATTTTTTCACGGCCTCTCTTAAGGCCTTGGCTAAGCCCGGCTCCCTCATCAAGGCGGTGCCCACCAGAACTCCACGGGCTCCCTTCCTGCAAGCCATCTCCACGTGATCGGGCTTATTGATGCCGCTCTCCATTATGAAGTCGGCTCTGCCGGCCACCGCCTCCGCGACGCCTAGAGCCCTCTCGATGGAGACCTCGAGCGTGTTGAGGTCGCGGGAGTTTATGCCCAACAAGAAATCCCCATACTCGAGCACCTCGAGCGCGGTCTTCGCATCGCCCACCTCTATCAACGGCGTCATGCCGAGCTTTTTGACGTACTCGGCGAGCTCCACCGTCCTCTCTAGGGCAAACTCCGATATTATCAACACGGCGTCTGCGCCGTAGCCGAAAAACACGTCTATCTGCTGTCTGCTCAAGACGAAGTCCTTGGCCAGAACCGGCTTGAACTTCTTCGCTATGGGGATGAAGCGGAGATCCCCCATGAACCAGAACGGCTCGGTGAGCACGGAGAACGCGTCCACGTAGTGCGAAAGCTCCTCGAAGTAGCTCCACGGAGGCAGATCCGCCCTTATCACGCCGCTCGGCGACGCCCTCTTGTACTCGGCTATTATGCCGAAATCGCCTAGGGCCTTCCTGAAGTCCTCGACCGGGGCTTCTCTGGGCGGCGGTCTCTCGGCCCTATACCTCAAGGATCTACGGACCTCCTCCAGGAAGCTCATATCCTGTCTAGGAAATTCTTGATGATCCTCTTGCCGTACTCCGTGCCTATCGACTCGGGATGGAACTGCACCCCGAACGTGTTGTATTCCACATGTCTCAAGCCCATCAACTCCCCGTCGTCCAGCGCCACGGCCTCCACGACCAGAGATCCAGGCACCTCGTCGACGACCAAGCTGTGGTACCTCATCCCTCTGAACACCTCGGGGACGCCTACGTAGAGGGGGCCCCCCATGTGCTTGATGTAGCTCGTCTTGCCGTGTTTTATGGTTCTGGCGTGCCTTATCTTCGCGCCGAAGACAGAACCTATTATCTGATGCCCCAGACATATGCCCAGGATGGGTATCCTCGGTGCGAACAGCCTCACTATTTCCCTTGATATGCCCACATCGCGGGGGTTCTCGGGATGTCCAGGCCCCGGCGAGATTATTATCCGGTCTGGCCTGATGCGCTCCACTGCTGAGGGCGTTATCTCGTCGTTTCTGATCACCAAGGGCCGCGAGCCCAGCTCCCCCACATACTGAGCTATGTTGTATGTAAATGAGTCGTAGTTGTCTATTATTAATGTCAAGTCCATACCGCCCTCAGATGGGCTAGTTTGTACTCAGTCTCTTTATATTCTCTGTCAGGAGTTGAGTCGTAGACTATACCTGCGCCTGCCTGTATCCTGGCCACGTCTCCCTTGATAGCCAGAGTCCTTATTATTATCGCCAACTCTCCGCCCCTGGGCGTCAAGAGGCCGAAGCCGCCAGCATACGGGCCTCTGGGCATGTCCTCCAGCTCTCCTATGATTTCCATGGCCCTCACCTTAGGGGCGCCCGAGACCGTGCCGGCTGGATGAAGTGCCCAAATCGCGTCGATTATATTATTCCGGGGATCCAGGACGCCGGCCACCCTCGAGACTATGTGCTGAACGTGGCTGTACTTCTCCACGGCCATAAGCTCCTGCACCTTCACCGTGCCGAATCTGCTGATTCTGCCCACATCGTTCCGAGCTAGATCTACCAACATCATATGCTCGGCGAGCTCCTTCTCGTCGGAGAGCATATCGTCCTCAAGCCTTAAGTCCTCCCTGTCGTCAGCCCCTCTGGGCCTGGTGCCCGCTATCGGGTGGGTCTCCACGACGTCGCCCTCCACCCTGACCAACAGCTCAGGCGAAGTGCCTATTAGGGCCATATCGCCGTACTTAAAGAAGAACATATACGGAGATGGGTTTATTGAGGTCAGCCTCTCATATATGGAGAAGAGGTCCCCCGAGATCTCGAAGACCTCGCGTCTGGACAGCACCACCTGGAATATCTCTCCATCCCTTATTCGCCTCAAGGCCTCGGAGACGGCGGCCTTGTACGAGGCGTCGTCGGTTTTATACAGGATCTTGCCGACCCTCGGCTGCTCTTCGGGCTCGGCCTCGGCCCCAGCGGCGTTCGGCAGCCCGCCGGCCACATAGGCCCTCTTGAGCAGATTGTCGTAAATCACCACGTTCTCGGGCACTATGAAGAGCGCCCTCGGGAAGTCCCTATCGACATCCACGTATTTGGCCAATGTCGGCTCTATCTCAACCACCACATCATACGAGATGAAGCCTATCGAGATCTCGCCCCCGAAAGGCCCTCCGGACGGCTCCAAGCCTCTATATACCCTCTGTAGCTCCTCGTAGGAATTCGACGAAGTCGATAGGCGTCTCTTCACGCCCCACGCGACTATAGTGTATCTAGATCTGTCGGGGAAGCCAGGGCCCGACTCTAGAAGCGCCACGAAGCCCTCGCGGGATCTATACAGACGCCGCGCCAAGGATTTCGGGCTGGGTAGCTCCGAGAGAGGGGTTTTTACCACCCCGACGCCATTAGCCGCTAAAAACCCCACAATATAAAGTTTCATGGCCGTCATCCTCGCGACCACGACGGGCGGAAGGGAAGGCGTAGCGGCACGGGATCTCTGCGACTGTCTATACGGGCAGGGGGACGTTGAGGTGTTCTGCGAACCCGTGAGCCCCGGGGTGTTTTATGCCAAATTCAGCGATGGGTCCGCCCTCGATAGGTGTCTCTCCATGAGATACTTCAAGGCCACGATAAAGAGGATTGAGCTCTACGACGAGGTCTCAACTGCGGCGCCTCCTCGGACATACGCCAAAATGAAGAGAGTGGGCAACTATATATTTATAAAGTTTTAATTCTATATATGTATATTTTTACTTCATCGTCTCTAGCGACCAGCTCCATGTTGGGGACCTCCCAATAGTAGGAAACCACTAGGGCGTCCCTCCTGAGCTCCTTGTTGAACTTGGCCGCGAGTTTTTCGTTTACCGAAGGCCACTGGAATATATACACTACATCCGCGTCTTTTAGGGGCACCTTGAACATATCGCCCCATATGATGCGGCATTTTGGACATCTCAGCTTGCATATCAACGCCCTTATGGGATCTATCTCGACGCCCACCACCCTAGCTCCGGCCTTGGACGCAAGCGTCAAGACAGCCCCGTAGCCGCATCCCAACTCGTAGAACAGCTTGCCCCTTACGTCGACCAGCGCCAACGCCCTCCCGGCGGCCTTCAGGCTAGACGTGCCGTAGCCGGCCCCTCTGCCGGTTAGATGGGGCCACAACATGTGGAGCGATATGATGAGCGCGAGCGCCAGAGCTATTGCGTAGAACATCTCCTCACCACGAGGACGCCGTCTCTGTAGTCCACCACGACGACGGCCTCGCCCACCTCCGCTCGACAGCCCTCGCATAAAGCCTTCCAGTATACTCCTCCGATTTTCACCATGCCCTCAGGCCTAAGCTCCTCCACGACCACGGCCTTCTCCCCGAGGGGCGTGGTCGGTCTAGGCGGAGGGGGCTTAAATCTTATCCTCGTATATAGGGCCCAGACATATATCGCTATAAATACAGAGGCGGAGATCGCGCCGAGAGCCAACGGTATTATGCCCAATACGCCGAGCACGATCAACAAGGCCGCCAGGGCCAGCAACAACGTCGCGGAATGCATCATGACAGCCTCTTTAGGGCGTAGCGAGTTATGAGCCAGGGGTCGTAGACGTCCTCTGGATAGAACGGCTCTCCGCGGGGCAACTCGGCTACTTCCTCAACGACTTCGCTCGGCTCCCCATATACAGCCACGACGTACTCCCTGCTCCCTATGGGCGACGCAGCCGCGAGCGCCTCGTCTATGTCGTCGCTGTTGGTTAGGTACATCAGAACCGATATACGCCAATCTCGCGCCGGTTTTTTATACGTGTATGCGTAGGCCATGGCTTGGAGCAGATATCTCCAGTCCTTAACCGACTCGGGCCTCACGGCCACCACCAGCGCGCGGCGTCCGATCGAGGCGAGCATACCCTTGTCCAGCGGCCTATCCGACCTCACAATAAACGAGACGAAACAGGCATCCGGACCGCACCTCATGCCATACCTAGGATCCATCATACACCTCTTCAAACCTAGTCTTCACGGCTGGGCCAACTCTTGCTTTAAAAATAATTCAGCTAGAGGGCCAGCTCTATACAGGAGGGCTGCCGTGAGACCCCGCCAGAACTAAGAAGCCAGTTGCCTATGGGCGTAAGGGCTATGGAGGTTACGCAGATCTTTAGCCGTCGGGAAACGCCCGTGGGCCGTTCCCGGGGCCGAGGACGTCGATGGGGGCCAATGTCTTCTTAGGCTGGATCTATTCCATGCTTAGATGGCGACTACGGAGATCATCAAAACTTTTAATTTAGTAGTTTCATTATGAGAGTAGTTGTCTGAAATTTTTATTAATCCCGGCAACAACACCAATTGATGAGGATCATAGTCAAGGGCGAGGCCTTCAGCCCCGACTTCATACCGCCGAGCCTGCCGCATAGAGAGGAGCAGCTGAGGCAACTATCTGCATATATGCGCAATTTCCTTGACAGGCCCGGCTCCTTCTACCCCAGAGCGGTCTTAGTGGGCAGACAGGGGAGCGGCAAGACCGTAACATTGAGGTCTTTTGGAGGCTCGGTGAGACCGCCCGTCAAGTTCGCCTACGTTTCTTGTTTTATCAACAGGACCTTCACGGCGATAGTGAGCAGTCTAGCGCAGCAGCTAGGCATAGTGGTGCCCAAGAGGGGGCTCAGCAGAGATGAGCTGGTTAATGTATTCCTGGAGCAGATGAGGGACAAGGATCTGTTCGCCGTGGTGGCGCTCGACGATGTGTTCAACTTGACGCCGGACGCCATCTCGATCTTCATCAGAATGGGCCTCGAGACCGATAGGCTGGGCACGCACAGATTCGGGCTGATCCTAGTCAGCCACACGCCCGACTTCATAGACGCATTGGATCCCTCGACCCGCGGGATCTTGGGCAAACCCATAGTGAGGTTCCCGCCGTACACAAGGGACCAGGTCTTCGATATATTGAGGCAGAGGGCCGAGATAGCTCTCGCGTCGGGGTCGTACGACGAGGAGATCCTGAACATGATAGCGGATATAACAGGCGCCGAGGACGGGGCGGAGGACAGAGGCGACGCCAGAGTCGCGCTCGACATACTCTATAGAGCTGCCAACAACGCCGAGAACGACGGCGTGAGCAGAATAACGCCTGAACACGTCAGAAGGGCCAGCAAGGAGGTGCTAGTGGGAGTCTCGTCGGACATCTTGAGGGGCCTCCCACTACACGCGAAGCTGCTGCTACTGGCAATAGTGAGGGCGTTGAGGAGTGGAAGGCCCTACGTCATCTTCGGCGAGGTGGAGGAGATGTATAGAATGATATGCGAGGAGTTCGGACAAAAGCCCAGGACGCACAGCCAGCTCTGGGCCTATCTCGGCGAGCTGAAAAACAAGGGCATAATCGAGACGCGGCTCAATAAGAAGGGGGAGGGACTGCGCGGCAGAACCACGCTTATCTCGATAGGCACGGAGCCGTTAGACGCGCTGGAGAAAGCCATCACGTCCATGGCCGTCGAGGAGCTACGGTGATGGATGTGGACTTCGTGCTGGGGGCTAGATCGCGCATAAGGATAATCCGGGAGCTATATAGAGCGTCCGAGTTGAATACGACGGATCTAGCCAGGAGGCTGGGCATAAACTACAGCCTGCTGGAGGAACACCTAGAGATACTCAAGGAGGCGGGCATCGTCGAGGAGCACCGAATAGGGCGCATCAGACTGGTCTCTCTGAGGAGGGAGCCGGAGATTCTACAGCTAGCTAAGATACTAACAGAATTAGCCGCTAAATAAAGTTTTTATATCCGTCATAGATATAGATAGATATCTGCTTATTTTATCTAATATTCTTTCATCTTTTTTAGAAAGAAACAGCAGTACGTTGAGCAATTCCGAGGAGACGTAGCCCGTAGATACGTGGAGCTCTTGAGATAGGCGCTGGACGATCAGCTCCCGCCTCCTCCTGGCCTCCCTAGAGCGAGCCAGCATCAGGATGCGTTGAGGGAATTGATATCTAAAGAACCTGGGCAATCTGGGCTTCCCCGGTACGAGCGCTACGCCCGCCAACATGATCTCGGTCATATACGGCATAAGCTCCCACTCGCCCGTCTTCTTGATCCTAGCCAATACTACGTCGGCTTTGCTTAATCTGTCGAGGGCTGTGGCAGCTACCGAGGGGTCCCTGTAGACCTTTGGTATGTTTTCGGAAGCCCAGGCGAAGAACTGCTCCCAGTCGAAGGACGGCATGAAGGATATCGACCTCGCGTCGTCGAACCAATTAGCCCTAAAGACTCTGTCAAGTACCTCGAACATGGAGAGCTGCGGATTCCTCTCGCCAACCCTTTTTATGTCGTCGACGGTCAGCACGTTCTTGCCCCCCGCG
The DNA here is from genome assembly GCF_002077075.2 of Thermoproteus sp. CP80. Lineage (GTDB taxonomy): Archaea > Thermoproteota > Thermoprotei > Thermoproteales > Thermoproteaceae > Thermoproteus. The sequence goes on from NZ_LCWM02000020.1 coordinate 32,867, forward strand.
AAGAGCTGTAGGTCGTTTATGGCGGCTCTGAGGTCTCCGTCGGACGATCGCGCCAGCGCGCGCAGGGCGTCCTCCTCGCACTTTATCTTCTCAGAGCCACATATCCTCCTCAACACCTCCACCGCGTCGTCCTCGGCGAGCCTTCTAAGGCTCACCACGAGGCTTATATCCCTCAGCTGCCGGAGCCTTTGATCCCACGGATTGTTTGCCGTCATCACTATGGGCACCCTCGCCGTCTCTATCAGATCTATTATCGAGTCGAGACCGCCTAGATCCTCCTTGGGGTTCAATCCGTCCACCTCGTCGAAAAGGACAAGCCTCCCGGCGTATCCGAACAGAGATCCCTCCCTCAATCCCCGGCCCACCACCTCCTTTATCCTCTCAGCAGTTCTCACATCGCTGGCGTTAAGCTCCACCAGCTCGTAGTTTATCTCGTTGGCCAACGCGTGAACCAACGTGGTCTTCCCAACGCCTGGCGGTCCCGCCAGCAGGACCGCCCTCGCCTCAGACACCTTCTTGTCCTTGCTCTTAGCCCAAGCCCTGCAGAACTGCTCCGGCGCCTTGAACCTAGCGCATATCCAAGATGCGAGCGCGTATTTCGCCTCCTCCTGGTCTACGACGTCCCTAAACGTGCGAGGGCGATATTTCTCGACCCAAGGTAGCATCACCTCTTCTTTGCCGTCGCCTTGCCCCGCGAGCCTATGGCGGCGAGCTTGACCAACATGTAGGTAAGTTGCAGCTCCTCATCGGAGCCCTCGGCCAGTCTGTAGTCCACGTCGGACAGAAGTTCGGCCACGGCGACCTTGGTCTCCTCGTCGAGTTGCGCCCTCGGCAACTCCCTCTGTAGGGCCCTCAAGAAGTCGACGCCGGCAATACCCTTAACATACATCAAGCCGCGCAACTTCTCCCTAGCCTTCTCGACGTCGCCGGAGAGAGCCGTGTTGAAGACGTCCAAGATCTCGCTCGGACGCGCGGCCGACGCCACGGCCGCCACGCTCTCCTTGTCCACGGCCTGGCCGGCCGCTGCGGCCATCTGGAGCAGATTTATGGCCCTCCTCATGTCGCCCTGCGATATCTCGTATATGGCGTCCACGCCGTCCTCTGTGAGCGTTATCCCCTCCTGCTTGGCTATATACATGAGCCTGCTAGCCATCAACTCCTTAGGCATCGGAGGGAACCTGAATACGGCGCA
>NZ_LCWM02000060.1 GCF_002077075.2 Thermoproteus sp. CP80
AAGCGGTAGAAGGAGGCGTTGAGCTCCACGGCGTTGAGGCCCGAGTTGGCCGCATACCACCTCAACCCGTCCGGGTTCCAGCCGTACATCCAGCCGCTGGTCCCCACGTAGATCTCCACGGCCCTAAAGACGCCGAGCTATTTGAGGCTTCCGGCCGCGTGAGACCAGCCTAGGTAGAAGGTGGCCGGATAGGTCGCCGCGGCCGAGGCCGCCAGGCGCGGGCTGAAGAGCTTGACCTGCTCCTTGGACCTATCCGGTCTATACGCCAACGCCCCGATGGCCCTCTCGTCGCCCGCCACCAAGACCTCGTCGCCCGGCCTGAGCTCGTACGCCTCTAGGCTGTAGACGCGGCCGCCGGGGACTATCCCTATCACCGACACGGGGAAGAGCTCGTGGGCGGGCTCCGAGTAGAGGCTACGCCTCATCAGACGCGATCTAGGGGTCGCCGCCAAGAGCTCGGCGTAGTTCCCCTCTCCTCTCGCCGAGGGGCTCCACGACGAGGTCCTTCGACGGTAGGAGAGCTGTTGGTCTCCTACCTTCTCACTGCGCTTCTTCTAGTCGCCGTGGCGTTGTTCGTCCAGAGATCCGTCAAGGGAGTTGCCATGCCCCGTAGGATGCTCGTCATGAGGGCTACCGTGGGCGAGGCGCTGGACGGCGTTGATAGAGGCGAGGCGGAGAGGAGGATGGGCGTGCAGATTCTGACAAAATCCCGCACGCTCTCCAAGTTCAGCTCCGTGCTCATAAGGGGGCCTATCGACGAGCTCCCGTCTTGGGGTGAAGGCGAATATGTCGATCCTCTCGCCGGTGTTGGCGAGGTATTCGCCGAGAAGGACTATGTCAGCCGAGGCGCCCACCGTTCTGCCGCCTAACACCACGGCAAATGCGAGGGGCGACACATAGGCGGCCGGCGGGGCCTTTAGGCGTTTGGCCGCGTTGAAGAGCATCGCCGACATGGCGAGCAGGACGGCCACGTCGGATGTGAGGGCCGATGTGAGGCCGGCGGCGAGGTATATCAAGAGGGCCGCCAAGGGGAGGCTCCTGACCTTGGACGATGTGGCGGACCCCACAAGCTCCATGGCCCCGACTCGGATACGCCCTATGACCATGGCGCCGAAGAGGGCGACCACAGCGGAGCTCACCAAGAAAGACCTCCTCGATGCGCCCCAAGCCCCACCAGCGCCAGGAGCTCCAGGAAGGCGGGCACGTCGGGCCCATAGGGATAGACGCCGCGACGACCACGATGCCGGCCACGAGGAGCGGCTGGACGTCTATGTAGGCATCGACGCCGCCCTAAAAAACGTGACGGGGCCGCCGCGCGGATAAACTTTAAATGTGCCCCACTTCAACGGACCGGGGGCCGTAGCTTAGCTAGGTAGAGCGCCCTGGGACTCAGTCCCGGCCAGTCCCGCGTAGGGCTCATAAAGGGCGCCCGGCCCGAGTAGCCGGGAGGCCCCGGGTTCAAATCCCGGCGGCCCCATCCACCGAGCTCTTCCGGCCATCGTCGGCGCGGTCCGACCGGACGTTGGTCGATTCCGCATGTCGGCCGCCGTGGCTCCGTGGCTCCACATGTCAGCTAAACTCGACATGTCGACCCAATATCGGCTAACGCACAGCGATCTCCGCCAGCCTCAAGAGGTCTGCCGCGGTTGCCTGTTAGCCGAGGCACCTCTCTGATGTCGCGCGTAGATGCGGTGCGATGTACCCGCGTCGGCGGACTCGGAGAAGCCCAGGGGGCCGACGGCGCGCCGAGGCCGTCGAGGCGCCGGTCGGATATCGGACGTAGCGGGAGCCGGCCGCTTGCCCCCGCGGTCTGTCGACGACTCGATCTGCGGAGCGCCGCCGGGGCCGCTGATCGGCGGCTAAGCTTTTAACCGGCCTCCCGCGGCCGCTAGTGTCGCCTGAGTCGTTGACTAGGCTTGCCTACGTCA
>NZ_LCWM02000061.1 GCF_002077075.2 Thermoproteus sp. CP80
GGTCGCCCCTGCCCGTGAAGACCCTACGAGCCGCAACCTCCTCTATCGTTGTGTCCGCCATGCAACAACAAGTCCCCATACTTAAATTATGGGGCCGGCATACTTTAACTGACCTCCTCCCCGAGGGTGGGGGTTCCCGCCCCGCGGGGAGGCGCCCTCGCCCCGCCTTCATAGGCCCCTCGGGCGGGGGTCGTGGGGCTGGCCCGGGCCAGCACCGCGGGCCATTTGTCGCCGGCCTTCAGCCGCGTGAGCGAAGTCCACACGGCGCGTGCGACGGGCCATGGGACAAGCGGATTCTTCCTCTTTGCGAGCTCTTTCGGCACGAGTCCTCTCTCCCTCTCCAGTCTCCTCTTCACGTCTCTCAGATCCCACCAAACCGCCTTCGTCCACCCCGCGGGGGTGGTTTTCCACAGCATGTTCAACACAGCCGCCGCGTCTCTATCCACGGCGTGGCCGCGGGGACACCGCAGCGTATGCCAATCGCCGTTGTCCCTCAGTAGCGCGAAGTGTATTGGACAGACCTTGCTGTTGCGGTAAGGCGACACGTATACTACTACGGAACCTCTCTCCGCCGCCTTGCCCTCAACGGCCCTTACGAGCTTTTTAAACGGAATCTGCTTGATGCGGTGCCTCAGCTCTTTTCTCTTTACCTTCTTTACGCCTTTTTCGCCTTCTTGCCCTTAATGCCTATCATCTCCTCCTGAGGGTTCTCGCCCAGATCCTCGGTTATAATTACGGCGGGGTCTCTTGTCACGTCGCGGGCGATCTGTCTCACGCTCGCCTCCTTCCGCCTCCTCTCCCTAAGCCTCCCCGCGAACCTCCTGAACTCCCTAGCGTCCGCGACGTTCTGCGCCCTTTCTTCACCGTCCCTGCCCGCGAAGGGGTATTTTCCCTAAGCTCCTCCAGCTTAGCGTTGCGGATGCGCTCATACCGCTCGGCGAGCCTGCCGAAGTCCGTCCTTATGGAGTAGACGGCGGGGTTTATATATTGCCTATTCCAGCTGGCAACCCTGTCCACCGTCGAGAGCAGACTCACCTTGGCGACCGCGACCGAGTTCTCGTTTACGTCGAAGGCGACGGCCTCCGCCGGAGGCTTCCTCTTGGGCGTCACGTTGAAGACGAAGACGGCGTACCACCTGCCCCTCCGCCGCTTCAGAATCAACGTGGACGCCAGCTCGGCCTCTTTGCGCAAGACTCTCCACCAGTAGAGCCAGAGGCGTCTATGGGGCTTTATCCAGACCTCCCTCCTCCCGCCGGGGAGCGACAGCGCCAGCCTAACGGGGCTGCTGAAGCCGCCGTCTTCCGGTAGCTTCAGCTATCCTTGGCGAAGCGGATCGAGACCCGCCTCACCTCGGGGCGGGGCTTGTGGACCCGGCCGTCCCTCCTCGCCTCCAGAAAGGATTTCCCCACCTCTACGCCCTGGTTCATGGCTTGCTGGACGAGCTGGGCGGGCAAGGGGTACAGCTCCCTAAAGCGGCGGTACAGCTCTTCGCGCTTCTCCCTCTCCAGCCTCCCCCTCTCTGCGACGTATACCGCCGCCTCCTCCACGATGCGGCGGTACGCCTCCTCCACGGCGGAAAGCTCGGGCGGCGGGCTCTCCACCTCCACGGCAACAGCCCTCCTCACGCTCCTCACGCTCTCCATACGCTAGCCTCCCACAAAAAAGCTTGACGAACCGCATCCCCGCCCTAAAGGGCGAGGCTTTCCGCTAAACCTTTATAACGCGGCTGCGCGGACCCCCCATGGGGTGTCCGGAGGCGCGTCCCTGCCGTTGAGGATATACAATACGGCCAGCAGGAGGGTGGAGCAGTTCGCGGTCGGGACGCCGGGCGTCGCGTCGGGCTACGTCTGCGGCATAACTCCCTACGACTCCGTCCACGTGGGGCACGGCAGAGTCTACGTCTTCTTCGACA
>NZ_LCWM02000062.1 GCF_002077075.2 Thermoproteus sp. CP80
TGTCGAAGAAGACGTAGACTCTGCCGTGCCCCACGTGGACGGAGTCGTAGGGAGTTATGCCGCAGACGTAGCCCGACGCGACGCCCGGCGTCCCGACCGCGAACTGCTCCACCCTCCTGCTGGCCGTGTTGTATATCCTCAACGGCAGGGACGCGCCTCCGGACACCCCATGGGGGGTCCGCGCAGCCGCGTTATAAAGGTTTAGCGGAAAGCCCCGCCCTTTAGGGCGGGGATGCGGTTCGTCAAAGTTTTTGTGGGAGGTGGACACATGGAGAACGTGAGGAGCGTGAGGAGGGCTGTTGCCGTGGAGGTGGAGAGCCCGCCGCCCGGGCTCTACGCCGTGGAGGAGGCGTACCGCCGCATCGTGGAGGAGGTCGCGGTATACGTCGCCGAGAGGGGGACGCTGGAGAGGGAGAAGTACAATGAGCTCTACAGAAGGTTTAGGGAGCTGTATCCGTGGTTGTACTCACAGCTGATCCAGCAAGCCATGAACCAAGGCGTAGAGGCGGGGAGGTCGTTTCTGGAGGCGAGGAGGGACGGCCGGGTCCGCAAGCCCCGCCCCGAGGTGAGGTGGGTCTCGATGAGATTCGCCAAGGATAGCTGGAGCTACCGGAAGACGGCGGCTTCAGCAGCCCCCGTTAGGCTGGCGCTGTCGCTCCCCGGCGGGAGGAGGGAGGTCTGGATAAAGCCCCATAGACGCCTCTGGCTGTATTGGTGGAAGGCGCTGAGGGGAGAGGCCGAGCTCGCCTCCACCCTCATGGTGAAGCGGCGGAGGGGCAGGTGGTATGCGATATTCGTCTTCGACGTACAGCCGAGGGGGGAGCCTCCGGCGGAGGCCGTCGCCTTCGACGTAAACGAGAACTCGGTCGCAGTTGCCAGGGTGAGCCTCTTGGCCACAGTAGACGCCGTGGCGCGGTGGAATAGGCAATACATAAACCCCGCCGTCTACTCCATAAGGACGGACTTCGGCAGGCTCGCTAAGAGGTACGAGGCGGTTAGAGGCAGAAAGCTGGAGGAGCTGAAGCGCAGATATCCATACGCCAGGAGAGACGGGGATGGGAGGAGGCAGAACGCTACAGACACTAGGGAGTTCAGGAGGTTCGCGGGGAGGCTTAGGGAGAGGAGGCGTAAAGATGCCCGCGCCAAGCAGGTCGCCCGCGAGGTGGCGAGGAGCCCCGCCGTGATAGTGACCGAAGAGCTCGGCAAGAACCCGCAGGAGGGGATGATCGGCCTTGAGGAGAAGAAGGTGGAGAGAAGAGAGCTGAGGCACCGCATCAAGCAGATTCCGTTCAAGAAGCTCGTAGGGGCCGTTGAGGGCAAGGCGGCGGAGAGGGGTTCTGTGGTGGTCTACGTGTCGCCTTACCGCAACAGCAAGGTCTGCCCAATCCACTTCGCCAAGCTTGAGGACGGCGGCGATTGGCATACGCTGCGGTGTCCCCACGGCCACGATGTTGACCGCGACCACGCCGCTGTGTTGAACATGCTGTGGAAGACCGCCCCCGCGGGGTGGATGAAGGCGGTTTAGTGGAACTTAAAATGTAAAGAGGCTGGAGGAAAAGGAGGCCGTGAGGAGGGCGAATCCCATCATTCCGTGGCCAGCCGCGTACGCCGTGTGGACTTCGCTCAAGGCCCTCCAGGCCGGCGACAAATGGCCCGCGGTGCTGGCCCGGGCCGGCCCCACGACCCCCGCCGGAGGGGCCGATGAAGGCGGGGCGAGGGCGCCTCCCCGCGGGGCGGGAACCCCCGCCCTCGGGGAGGAGGTCAGTTAAAGTATGCCGGCCCCATAATTTAAGTATGGGGACTTGTTGTTGCATGGCGGACACAACGATAGAGGAGGTTGCGGCTCGTAGGGTCTTCACGGGCAGGGGCGACC
>NZ_LCWM02000063.1 GCF_002077075.2 Thermoproteus sp. CP80
AGAAAACTCATGGATCGGCCCGCCGGGATTTGTGGGCGGGTTTCCCCTGAACCCGGGACCGCCCGTTATAGGCCTGGGGGTTCGGCGTCCGTCTGTCCCCCCAGGGGCTGTCTACAGCCGGGCGCTCTCACCGCTGAGCTACGGGCCGCCTAAACTCCCAAACCTCTGGGTTTATATCTTTTTTCGACTCGGCCCGAGCGCCGTCAGCCTAAGCCGCGGCGCCCATCTAGATGTAGTCCCAGCAGAAATCTACACGTAGATCGGAAGGCCGCAGGGTTCGGAGGTCTTGCCTCGTGCCTCCCCCAGGAGGCCTCGACCATATCTCGGACGTGGTCCTGACCCTCCGTGCGGGCCGTTTCATAGCTCCAGCCGGCGCGGCTCCGCGATGGGGCGGCGGGCCGCGTCGGTGCTATGCGCCGAAAGGCTACACGCGGCTCAACGCTTGGCCTTCCTGGCCGAGCGGATGAAGTATATCGCCCACAGGATTCCAACAGCCGAGCCCACCGCCGCGTTGGGCACCACGCCGCCGGGCACCGACAAATAGCCGCCGAATAGGTCCAAGGCGGCGAACACGCCCGCGGCGATCAAGACGCCCAGCAGGACCCCGAGGGCCCTCCTCACAGTAGGTCTTTGAGGGTTTATTTTTAAGGCTTTTGCAGAACTTCCTATGGGCCTTCCCCGCGACGTCCCCTCGGCAGGCTTCAGCTGGGAGGCCGCCGGCCTCCGCAACGACGGCGGTCGAGACCTCCGGCGATACGGCCATCCGCCGGCCGGTGGACGTCTACGCCTCTACCTCCCCGTCCTACGGCGGGGTTCGCGGCGCTCTACACCGCCAACGCGGCCGAGGTCCTCGCAGACTCCGCAGGCCTACGTCGGCAGGTCCCCTAGGGCCGATGACTCGGCGGGATCAAGCTGGCCGACCCGACGCGAGGACGCACGCCGGCGGCTCGGACGGAGCTTTCCGACCGGGCTCATCCCTCTGGGTCCCCGGAGGCGGAGCGGCGGCCCAAGCCCAGAGACGCACGGCGCTCTACCCAGCAAAGGCAGTAGCCTCACCGTGTTCCACGCGGACCACGCCGGGTTTTCCCGGTCGGCTCGGAGATCTGGCGAGCATAGGCTACAGCCTGGCTCAAGGCCGCAGACAGCGCAATCCGAGGCCGCGTCCTCCGTCGGTGGTGTTTTTAAAGTGACGCTCAATAGTTCCTATGGCCGTCGAGGCGGTTGAGCGTCCCCTGCCCAAGCCCAGCGATGCAGCCTATGTTGAGGCTCGCCTTCTCGAGGCCTTGGGCGAGGCCCGGCTTGCGCTTGAGTTTCTGGAGAGGGGCCTTACGAGAAACGCCGCGTGTAAGGCGTTTCAAGCTTGGAGGGCCCTCCTGGCGGCTCTGCTACGGCTGGAGCTGGACAGGCTGAAGGCCCTAGCCAAGACCGAGGAGGAGAGGAGGTGGCTTGAGGCGAAGGCCGTGCCGCGGGTCCCGACGACGAGGATGAAGGAGCTGTCCCGCCTGCTGAAGGAGGCTGGGCATGAGGGCATTACTTTTGTGACAGATAAGGCGCTCGATCTGCACGACTACCAGTACCACGGGCCGGATCCAGACGCCGTTTTGTCTAAATACACGACGAGGGGGTCGGCCGCCGCAGACGTGGTTGAGCTGCTGCAGGAGCTGGCCAGGCGCGTCGAGGCGCTTAGAGGACGCGTCAAGTGGGGCGAGGAGCTGGAAGAAGCGCTGGAGGAGGTGAAGAGGGCCTTGGCGCGTTAGTCCTCCAGCGCCCTCCTGACGGCCTCCCTGTGTATGGGCGTCTGCCACGCCACGTGTTTGCCTATGCCCAGCTCCGGATCCCTCTCGGGGGGCGGCTGGTCGACCCAGA
>NZ_LCWM02000021.1 GCF_002077075.2 Thermoproteus sp. CP80
CGAGGGAGGCGGGGATGTACACGGTCATAGTCTATAGGGATAAGCGGAGCGAGCCGAGGTCGCCGGATCAGAGGCCCGACCTGATGGTGGGGACGCTGGCCCAGCTACAGTTCGCCATCAAGTGGCCGGAGGCGAGGCTATAGGAACTCGTCGAGGCCCCGCCCCCGCCTGGCCTCCCTCGCGGCCCGCCACTCCTCCTCGGCCGTCCTGCAGACAACGCCCAGGTCGGCGCATCTGGCCTCTATCTCGCGGGACTTGGCCTCCCACCAGCTGCGGTCCGGCCTCGCCGTTATCCCGACGGCGGCCAGCATGGAGTCGGCGCCGGGCCGCGGCCTATATCTGTCGAGGATCACCTCGCTGCCGGTCTTCTTGGCGATCTCCAGGATCGGCGCGTAGTCGCCCTCCCCGTCGTTCACGCCGGGAATCAACGGGCCCAGGAATATCCAGGTCTTCACGCCGAGCTCCGAGAGGACGTGGAGCGCGTACGCCCTGGCCCTAGGCGGAGGCGCCCCGGGCTCCAGCAGGCGCGCGACGCCCCCGCGGAACGTGGTGATCGTGAGGCCAACGTCGACCCTATCCCTATGGACGAAGAGGAGGTCCACGTCCTTCAGGACGTAGGTGGACTTGGTCTGTATGGAGGCCCTGAAGCCCGCCGGCAGCAAGATCTCGAGGGATCTCCTCGTCAGCCTGTACCTGGCCTCGACGGGCTGGTAGGGGTCTGTGATGGTCGACATGCCGACGATCCCCGGCCTGGCGGTCCTGACCTCTCGGGCCAGCACGTCGGGCAGATTCACCTTGACGTAGACGACCTCCCCCCAGAGGTCGCCGGGCTCCCCCTTGGTGAAATCCCTCGCGTAGCAGTACCTACAGCCGTGCAGGCAGCCCAGGTAGGGGTTCAGGGCGTAGTCGTACTCGGGGAGGCCGGACCTGGCCAGCCCCCGCGCCGTCCTTATCTCGACTATCCTCACGGAGGCTCGGCCTTGCACCTATCGGCGGTCGCCTCGAAGCTGGACACCTTCAGGGGCCTGGCGTAGAGGGCGCCGCCCTCCTCGGCGAACATCACAGCGTTGTCGGCGTAGACCGAGAGGCCTCTGTCCTCTACGGCCGAGACTATCAGCGGGATGCCGGCCTCCCTCAACAGGGAGGAATTCCTCCTGAAGGTCTCCAGGGCCAGGTCGCGTCCGAGCAAGGCGAACTCCACGTCAAGCCAGTCCGTGATGACGACGTCCGGCTGGACCTCCTCAAGCGCCTTGTGGAGGCCGTAGGTAAGCCACCAATATCTCTCCGGCCGGACCTCCATCCCCTTCGCGACGACCTTGCCGCCCAGCCTCTCGACGTAGGCGCTGAAGCGCAGGGGATCGACGCTCCTGGCGGCGAAGAGCACCCTCGCGCCTCTTTTCGACACGTTGGCCGCCAGCATGGCTAAGAACTTGAGGTACGTCGCCGAGGCCGGCGCTATGAAGACGGTGACCGAGCCGGGCTCCAGCGGCCCCAGTAGCCTGTCCATACACGTGTCGGTGGCCAACGGCCGGCCGGCCCCCCTTCTCGCCGGCTTGAGCTCATCCAGCAGGACTAGGCCGATCCCCTCGATTATCTCGAAGGCCTTGACGAAGCCCGCCGGCCTCCCCCGCATCTTCTCGAAGTCCATGTAGCGAGTCGCGACGCCCCTCTCCGAGACCTTCCTGACGAGGTGGACTATGTTGTCCGCTATGTAGCTAAGCGGGTTTGCCCCCTCCTCCTCGGCCGTGAGCAACACGTCGACGCCCGTGGGCCTGAGGGCCCTATACATGACGTTTGTCAGATGGCCCCTCACGTCGAGGCCCTGCAGTTGGCTTATGGAGTCCAGCACGAGGAGGGAAGGCCCCTCCTCGGTCGTCAGCGCAATTATGTAGTTGAACACGTCCTCGGCCTTGGCCAGAACGGCGTCCCATATATGGGCCTTGTTGAGGTCGTAGCCGAGGGCAGCCGCGTTTTTAAGCAACAGATCCCGGTCCTCGTAGAAGGAGACCCAGAGGACCTTCTCCCCTCTCCTCAGCCTCTCTGCGGCTATGTGGGCCGCCAGCGTCGTCTTCCCCGTGCCGGGCCTGCCGTACACGAGGGTGACGCCCTTAAGATCCACACGGGCTCCGGAGCGGGGATTTTAAAGTTTGGGGGACCTCAATATCTTCACCAGATGCGACTTGGAGTGCCAGACGTCTAGCGGCAGGCGGAGGTGCGACGCCATGTAGGCCAGAGCCTCCCCCAGGTCGTCGAACCTCTCGGGCCGTTCCCTGAAGAGCGCCCTCACGTTCTCCCTCACGAACCACACCCCGATCGGCAGGTCGAAGCCGGGATATATCTCGCGCCAGAGGACTACAGCCGCCTGTCTCCCCATGGACCTAAGGGCCTCCGCCGCCGCAAGCCTCGCCGCGTAGTAGCAGCCGCCTATAGAGGGATATGTGGACCTGCCCCGAGGCCCCTCCCAGTCCACCTCCACCTCCGGCGCCCCGCCGAAGTAGTTCCAGGCGGTGCCGGGCCACCAAGCCTCGCCCCATTCGTACATGAAGCCCCTCGGCGCGAGGAGCCCCACGAACGTGTTCCCGCGCGTCTTCCGGACGAAGACGAGGTACCTATCCACCTCAGGCATGCGCCGTACGTCCTCCAGCAGTCTGTCCGATATCTGCTTGTCCACAGCCGTTATGCTCCACCGAGTCGGCACGAGCCTCCGGCGCCGGGCGACCCCCAGGGCCCCCACGCTGAGCAGCCTGGATATGCGGTGCACGTCGATTCCGGACCTGTAGAGGCTCCACACGGCCTCGCCGGCGGGGTAGTCCGCATCGGAGAACGCCCGCTCCACGACGCGCTCGGGGGGCGGCAGAGAGCCGAGGCGGAGCGACCGCAGGGGGGACGCCGGCCCGAAGGGAGGGGAGTGCTCGTCGAGGACCGGCTCCGCCCTCAGGGGCTTCTTGAGGTCCAGCTCCACGTCCGCGGGGCGCGGCGAGAGGGCCAGCACCTGCACGTCGTGGAGCAGACGGCCGGGGCTCCGCGCCGAGTCCACGTCGAATTCGGCGGATCCCCTGGCCAAGATCAGCCGCGACGCGAGGAACTCCTCGAGCTCCATGGAGAGCCAGGCCCGGGGGTCCTCGAGCCGCGCCGTGTCTCCCTCCACGGGGGGCACCGAGGGGTAGACCCTGACGCGGGGCCATCCGACCCTCCCCACGAAGACGCTCGGCGGGGAGGAGCCGGCCACCGACGACCTCCCGGCGACGGCCTCAACGTAGGTCCTCGCCCTGGCCTTGACGAGGACGGGGCAGTAGGGGAGCCCGCACAACATCTTGGTCCCCCGGCACCTTATGCAGAGAGACGGGTCTATCCTCACGGCATATAGGCCGCACTGAATATATAAGCCGAACGGCTCGTTGAGGCGGCCGGCGGCTAGTAGCCCGCCCCTCCCCTCGACTTCTCCACGGCGGCTTCAGCCTCTGAGAGCAACTGCCTGTAGCGCTCGGGGACGTAGGGCCCTATCCTCGTGGCCGACAGCCTGATCGAAACCTGTAGGGCGACCGTCCGGTTGTACAGACTCATGTCGATCCGCATCGTGGCCGACGCAGTCAGCGGGATGCCGTAGGCCACGCAGGCCTTAGCCGTGTAGTTGCCGGTGCCGTTGAGGAGCCCGCCGAGGCCCGGGAGGGCGCCCGTCGATATGTTCCCGCCCCCCTCAAGCTCCACCCCTGTGTAGTTGAGATAGGAGCAGTTGCCTGTTGCTCTGGTGGCGTTGATGAGGTCCGCGAAGAGCCTCAGCTCTGTCGAGTTTATCGGCTCTATCTTTCCGACGCATCTGCCCTCCGAGCAGGCCTCCACGTATGTGAGGTTTCCCTTGGACGCAGCCTTATATACAGCCTCGACGGCGCCGGGCATCTCGGCCGTCAGGAATAACACGGTGTAGTTGCCCAGGGGCCCTACGCCCAGGAGCCACCACCCCCGCATCTCCACGGAAATCGAGCCGGCGCTGGCCGTCAAGGTCAACGTGTAGTTAGCCTCGTAGTAGCTGGCGTTAAATCCGACGGGCCGGGTCGGCGGGGGGCTTGCCGTTGTGGTCGTCAGCCTGGCGACTGTCGTGGTCGAGGTCTGCCGGGCGGCGGTCTGGGTCGCGACGGCCGCGGCGGTCGTGGACGTGGCGGCGCTCTGCTGGGGCCTACTTGTGCTCATTATGAGGAGCGTCGCGGCAGCCGCGGCGACCAGGGCGGCGGCGAGCACGGCCCAAGTCCTTCCCATGGGATGGCTCGAACAGACTAATAAATCTGTGCTCGGGCGGGGGCGCATAAAAAGGCGGGGCCTTTACGGCGTAGATCCTACAGAGCCTTCTCGGGGAACTTGGTCTCTACGTACTTCTGGAAAAGGCCGGGCTCCGCCTCGCCTCCGGCCAGCTTGGCCGCCGTGTCTTTGGCCTCGGCGTCGGCCCAGACGGCGTTTAGATAGGCCGACTTGGCCTTGGAGATCTTCAACAACACGCCTTGTTCCTGTCCGCTGACCAAGACCTCGACGGCGGCCTGCTTGCTCTCGAGCGCGACCATGGACACCCCGCCGTAGGTGTTGACGTACTTCAACCTGGCGTCTTTCAGCGCGTCGATCAGCTCCTCCTTTATCCTCGACGCCAGCTCGTTCACGGCCGCCTTCGCGTCGTCGAATACCTGCCTCAACGCAGCCTCAGGGGCCGCTATAGTGGCCCTTCCGCCCTCCCCGCTCACGGCGAACTCCACCAAGTCGCTCAGCTTGATCGCGCGGGCCAGGATCCTCCCGCCCGCGTCCTCCACCTCCCTGTACAGATCGCCGGGTTGGTAAGCCTCGGCCGAGACGGAGGCGTAGCGGACCCTATAGCCGCCCGGGAGCCTGCAGATCTCCGCGGCCGCCTCGCCCTCGGCAAGCCTGATGCATCCCCCGGAGGCCTCGATCCTCCAGCCCGCCATATGGGCAACGACCTCCTAAAATAATATCTTCGCTCCCGCAGCCGCGCGGGAGACGCGGCTCGACGGCCAGCAGGCCCCGACCGGCGGGGAGCCGAATCTATATAAACACCGCCCTTCCGCATCACATGGACTGCGAGGGGTTCGGGATCTGGAGCGGCGCATCGCCGAGCTGATCGAGAGGAGGGCTTCCTGCCCCGAGCCTCCCTCTATCGGCGGCGAGCTCGGCGCGTTTCTGGCCTCGTTTATATCGAGGCGCCGGAGGCCCCTCGTGGCGTATCTAGGCCCCGAGAAGTCGTTCACGTGGGAGGCGGCCTCCTCCTACATGCCGGAGGCCTCCCTAGTTGCGGCTAGAACCATCGGGGAGGTCTTCGCCATGGTGGAAAACGGATCCGCCGACCTCGGCGTGGTGCCGTTCATGAACTCGCTGGAGGGGCCCGTCGGCGAGACCGTCGACTCGCTCGCCACGCGGGCCGTCCGCATATCGGCCGTCCTGGAGATGCGGATAGTGCTGTGCCTCGCGAGGAAGGGAACGCCGCGTGTGGTCTACTCGCATCCCCATGCGATAGCGCAGGCGCGCCGCCTGCTCTCCTCGCTGGGGGCGCAGGTGGTCTACACCAACAGCACCGCCGAGGCCGTCAAAGCCCTGGAGACGTGCGACGACTGCGGGGCCCTGGCCTCGCCGCGGGCCCTCGAGGGGTTCGAGGCGCAGTGCGGCGTGGAGGACGCCGAGAGCTACACCAGATTCGCCGTCATATCGACGGGGGAGGGAGGCGGCGGAGGCCGCCACGCGGCCTTGATCTTCGCCGTGCCGAACACGCCGGGCTCCCTCTACAGAGCTCTGGAGCCCATAGCCGCGGCGGGGGTCAACATGTCCCTCATATATTCGAGGCCTACGCGCCTCTCCCCGTGGGATTACTTCTTCCTTGTGGAGCTCGAGGTCGGCGACGGGCTCGACGGCTTGGTGGCCGCGCTGCGGGGCAGGACGACCCTCCTGAAGGTCGTGGGGCGGTACGACGTGGTTAGGCTCTAATCGATATCGAAAAATTTAAATATATCCGATATCTGTTTCGATACATGTGGTGGAAGGGATGGAGATGGGTGGTGGGCTGGAAGGGATGGAGGCGGATGGGAGGCTGGCCGCCTAGCTACGACGAGTGGCTCGACCACCATCTGAGGGGAGCCGTCTGGAACATGAGGGGCCTGGCCCAGTTCGTCAGAGAGAACGCAGGCAGGCTGGACCCCCAGACCAGGGAGGAGCTTGCAGGGGAGCTGGAGGAGCTGGTCAAGCAGCTGAGGGCCAAGTAGCCCACTCACGAGAAGTGAGTCACCTTTTTTATTGACGCCGGTTTTCCCAAGGCATGAGGCGGATCCAAATAGCCGCGATAGCCGCCGCAGTTCTGGCGGCGGCTGTGGCGTACATCGCGTACGCGCAGACCCAGACGGCGACTACGGCGATAGGCAACGCCGCATGGCGGGGCGCATACGGCGCGCAGGGCGCGAAAGCGGCCTCTCCGCCTGTATGGAGGCATGGGGCGGGGCCCGCGTGGGGACGGCCGGGCTGGCATCTGCCGGCCGCGGCGAACTGGAGCAGTCCGCCTGTGGCCGAGAACTTGACTCTGTCCATGAGCTCCAGCCAACTCTCCCTGCAGCTGGATCTGGTGGGCATAGTGAGGGGCCAGAGCGCCTTTGCCAGCATCGTGGCTGGTAGCGGCTCTGTGCAGGCCAGCGGGCAGTCCTACAGCGTCGTGAGCGCCAGCGGCATGGTCGGCCCGAGCTTCGCCGCCTTGAGGCTGTACACGGGCAACGCCCTGATATTCGTGGTGTACCGCGGCGGGCTCTACAGGGCTGTGGTGCAGCCGCTCGGGGTGCCGCAGGCCACGATATATTACGGCAACGCCACTGCTCAAATATCGTAAGATTTTTTCTTCTCCGTGCTCCTCATCCCCGACTTAATACTCGTCGCCGTCTCCATCTACCTGATAGTCCGCGGGGCGCAGGCCTATAGGGCGTTCAGGGAGGCGAGGCTCGGGCTCTTCGCGGCTGGGCAGATCCTCTTCGCCTTCTCCCTACTGCTCGAGGGCCTGGCGACCGCGCCCGGGGTCCCCAGACTCCTCGGGCCGCTCCTCCTATCCTCATATCAGATCATGGGGGCCGGGCTTCTGCTGATAGCCATCTCGGTGACGCCGTCCGCGGCATACGCCGTCCTCCTGGCCCCTCCGGCCTATCTGCGCGGCGCCGACGTGCTCGTGGCCGTGGACGCCGCGCTTGCGGCGTACGTCGGTGCGGTGTTGCTGTATAGATATTTCGAGGGCAGGGCGAGCCTCCTCGTCGGCGTGGCGTACCTCCTCGTGGCGGCCAGCCTCGCCGCGATCCACGTCTATTGGCTCGCGCTGATCTTGAGAACCCTCGCCGCCATACTCCTCGCGGCCGGCGCCACCTATGCCGAGGCCGAAAAGAAGTAGGATAGAGATAATAGCCGACGTGCTGTCGGCCCTCGAGACCGGTTGCGTGAACCAGACGAGGCTGGCGGCCGAGGCCAACCTCGCCTACGACAGGCTGGCGAAGCTGCTCGACGAGCTGGAGAGCAGGGGGCTCGTGACGAGGGGGCCCGACGTGTGTATAACTAAGGAGGGCCTGAGATTCCTCGGGGAGTACAGGAGGTGGAGGAGCTTCCTAGAGACCTTCGGCCTGTTTTAAGCCCGACGCGGCTCTGGCCTGCTCCACGACGCTCGCGGCGAGCCTCTCGCCGAAACCCGGCAGTCGGGCTATGTCGGACGGCCTGGCCCTCGCCACGTCGGCGAGGGTCCTGTATCCAGCCTGGAATAGAGCCCGGGCCCTCACGCGCCCCACGCCCCTCAGGTTCAGCACGAGCTCCAACAGCTCCTCCTTGACCCCGTAGACGACCCTGTAGGTCGCCCTCAACACGCCCCGGGCCCTCTCGGGGAGCTCCACCGCCGCGGCGAGCCTCGAGGCGGCGGTCCCAAGCCACTCGAAGAGGTCGGCGTATACCCTGATGTCGCCGGGCCCCACGCCGTATTTGTCGTATATCTTGTCCTCGGGGGCCTCGTTGGCCCACTCCCACAGCATCTGCACGGTCTTCACGGTCTGCCTGAACTCCTCGTCCTCCTCGTCGAGCTGCATGTGGGGAAACGCCCTCGCTATCTCGGCCGCCGTCTTCCTGTCGAAACGGCCGCGCCATATCTTGGGGACCTCGGGGGACGAGGCCACGAGGTATATATACGCCACCGGCGAGTCCCCCCTCATGGCCTTAAGCAGATCTATGTACATGGCCGCCGTCTCCGGGTCCACGTAGAGCCGCGACACCAGCCTGCCCAGCGGCGTTGCGTAGTAGGCGTCTCCGGACTTCTCCAGAAAGCCCCAGGCGACCAGCTGGTCGAGCGCCCTCTCCGCCTTGCTCCTAGCTATGGACATCGCGGCCGGGCCCAGCTGTATGTAGGCGAGGGTGGTCGAGAGGTAGTCCACGACCTCGTCCTCGGTGTTGGCGTAGCCGCTCCCGACGACGCCCAGGAGGTGGGACCTGAGGTTCACGTCCGAGAACAGCTGCGACCTCACGGGCTCCACGGCGCCCCTTATGTACCTCTCCATTATGTACTCGGCCTCCCGCTCGCTCGACGCCACGGCGATGGCCTCGCCGTAGGGATCCAGGCCGGGCCTGCCGGCCCTCCCCGCCATCTGTCTGTACTCCATGGCCGGTATCTCCTCGACGCCGGTGAGCGGGTCGTACCTCCTCACCTCCGCTATCACGACCCTCCGCGCGGGCAGATTCACGCCGGCCGCCAGCGTGGTGGTCGACACCACGGCCTTTATGACGCCCCTTCTGAATCCCTCCTCGACTATCCTCCTCAGCTCCAGCTCCAGGCCGGCGTTGTGGAAGGCCACGCCCCTCGCGACCACCTCGGCCAGCTCCCTCCCGATTATCCTGCTCGCCGCGGACTCCTCGACCTTCCTCGCAAGATCGGCCGCGGCCTCCGGGTCGATCAGCTCCCTGCCGCTCGCCGCCACGGCCTCCGCTATCTTCCTTGCGGTGGCCACGGTGGCGGATCTGCTGTTGACGAAGACCAAGGCCTGCCCGCCTCCCTCCACGGCGTCTAGGGCGAGCGCCACCTCGGGGTCGGCGCCCCTGGATATACGCCTCTCGCTGCCATCGGCGTAGCGGATGGCCCCGTCGGCGTAGACCCCCTCCATCAGCGGCACCGGCCTCCAGTCGGACTTGACCAGCTTGGCCCCGAGCCACCTCGCCAGGGCGTCGGGGTTCCCCACTGTGGCGCTGAGGGCCACCACCTGCGCCTTGAGGCCCAGGTACCTGACCTTAGCCGCTATGGACTCCAGGACGGGCCCCCTCTTGGGGTCCCCCACGTAGTGTATCTCGTCGAGAACTATGAGGCCCACCTTGTTGAGCCAGCTCGGCCTATGCCGCAGGAGGCTGTCGAGCTTCTCGTAGGTGGTGATCACCACGTCGTATCTGTGGAGCCATGCGTCGTCCGAGTCGTACTCACCGGTGGAGACGGCCACGTCGGCCAGATCGCCGTAGTGGGAGAAGTGCAGCTGTTTCTCGTACGCCAGGGCCTTGAGGGGCACCGTGAATATGGCCATGCCGCCCTCCAGCGCGGTCTTCACCGCGGCCACCTCGGCCAGCAGAGTCTTCCCGGAGGCCGTGGCCGTGACCATCACCACGTTGGCTCCCTCCAGGATCCCGGCGCGCACGGCGGCCTCCTGGGGGGGATACAGCCTCTCCACGCCCCGTCTCCTCAGGGCGTCCCTCAGCTCGGGCGGTATGGGCAACGACGA
Organism: Thermoproteus sp. CP80; assembly: GCF_002077075.2. Classification (GTDB taxonomy): domain Archaea; phylum Thermoproteota; class Thermoprotei; order Thermoproteales; family Thermoproteaceae; genus Thermoproteus. The sequence continues at coordinate 9,756 of NZ_LCWM02000021.1, forward strand.
GATGTCCACGGAGGGGGCTGATGCCCGGTATTTAGGCCTTCATGGCCAGGCGGTAGGCATACGCGGCGTAGAGGAACTCCATGAACCTACGCCACTCGAGCCGGCCCCCCACGACGAATCTGCCCGCCTCGCGTAGCTCGGTCCAGACGGATCCGCCGCACGCTTGGCATTTAAGGACGGCGGCGCCGCCCTTCTCGATATATACCAGCGGGGCCCCGCAGCTGGGGCATCTATACGTCGTCTCGAACCACAGAGGGCTGGGTCTCAGGACTAAAAAAGGGGATCGGTTAAGATCAGTCGGCGGCCGGCCCCCTCTCCTCGACCTCGCCGTATTCTATCAGGCTACGTAGCGTGCTCTCCTCGCCTATGAGGTCCCTTATGGATATAACGCCGTACAGCTTCCCGCCCTTGGTCACCACGACGTGCCTTATGTTGTGGGTCCTCATGACCTCGGCGACCTTCCAGAGCGGCTCGGACGCCTCCACGGTTATGACGGGGGAGGTCATGTACTTCTCCGCCGTCGTGTTGAGGTCGACGCCTGTGGCTATGGCCCTCACTATATCCCTCTCGGATATCACCCCCAGCGGGTTCTGGGGGGCCTTCTCGTCCACGACGACGACGATGCCTATCTTCCTCTCGGTGAGGATCTTGGCGACGTCCTTCAACGTGGTTTTTGTGGACACAGTTATCGGCGGCTTTCTGGCCAGCGTCTCTGCGTTCATGGAGGGCGCGCAACGACAAGAATAAAAACATTTTCTAAATTATAGATCTAGCCTCTTCGGGCGCGGGGAAGGGAACGTTTATAACCGGGCGCGCCGGGGCCTCCATGCCTGTCGTCGTCGGCCTCGCCGAGTCGCAGAGGATCAGGATCCAGATAGTCAAGGATCTGCCCCAGTTCATGGGCCTCGGGCCCTACAAGGCCGGGACCGCGGTCCAACTCCCCGTCTACACAGCCCTGAGGCTCGTGGAGATAGGGGCGGCGAAGATCGACGAGTCGTCGCTCCTGCGGCCGCAGGAGGTGGCCGGCCTGAAGTTCGTGGAGGAGCGGGAGCAGCTGCCGGCGAAGCTCCCAGAGGATTTCTACGCCAGGCTGAGAGCCACCGTGGCGCAGCTGAGGAAGGACGGAGACTCCAAGGCCCTCAGCGCTCTGATCAGCGCGGCCAGAGACCTCCTCATAAGGAGGGTCGAGAAGATGGCCAGGCTCCTCGCCGCATCGCCGGAGCTGATAGACGACGAGGACTTCCAGGGGAGGCTGGCGCCCGAGGAGAGGGCCCTCGCCGCGGCTCTACACGGCGAGGTGAAGGCCCTTCTGGGCGAGATGCTGAGCCCCTAGCGCCTAGGCCCCTATCCTCTTGACGTATCCAGGCCGGGGCGTGTAGAGCTCGCCGTTCCTTATCATGAGGTCCACGAGCCGCTGGGCCTCGGCCCTCGGCACGCCGGCCTTCTCCGCCTCTTCCAGCAGGGCGTCCAGCCTCACGGGGCCCTTGTAGACCTCCTCCATCTTCTTGAGCGTCTCCGTCAGCTTTATGTAGGCCTCGCGGCGGGAGGCGGGCACGCCGGTCATTATGGAGTCGATGTCGACCACGCCGGACTCCAGGTCTATCCCCACCGACTTGAGGAAGGCCAGATAGAGCCTTACGGCCCTCTCCGCGTCCTCGCCGGTCGCTATAGGCGACAGCCTCATCTTGGCCTCGGCTATGGTGAGGCGTATGAGGGCCTCCAGCTGGCGGGCCGTTATGGCTATGGCGCTGCCCGGCCCCTGGTAGTGCCTCCTCATCTCGAGGTAGAACTGCCTTATCCTGTCCTTGGCCTCCTCGCTGAGCTGGGGCTTGACGTGCCTCCTGGCGTATATTATGTACTTGCGGAGGAGGTCCGGCCTCATTATGTCCTTAAACGACTCGGGGAGCGCGCCGGTGTGTAGATCCACTATGTGCGTGGCGACGGCCTTGTCGTAATCCTCCTGCGGCTCGTCCTTGACCACGAATATGAGGTCGAAACGGCTCAGAAGCGACACGGGGAGGTCTATGTTCTCGGCCACGGTGCGGTTGGGGAGATAGCGTCCGAAGGCCGGGTTGGCCGCCGCCAGGACGGCCGCCCTTGCGTTGAGGGTCGCTACTATGCCCGCCTTGCTTATGGAGACCGTCTGCTGCTCCATGGCCTCGTGTATGGCGACGCGGTCCTTGATGTCCATCTTGTCGATCTCGTCGATTATGGCGACTCCCTTGTCCGCGAGCACCAGCGCCCCCGCCTCCAGATAGAAGTCGCCGGTGAGCCTGTCCCTCACCACGGCAGCCGTGAGGCCGGCCGCCGAGGATCCCTTGCCAGTCGTATAGACCGCGCGCGGGGCCACCTTCGCCGTGAATTTGAGCAGCTGCGACTTAGCCGTGCCGGGATCGCCCACTATGAGGACGTGTATATCGCCCCTGACCCTCACGCCGTCGGGGTAAACTATCTCGTTGCCGCCGAAGAGGAGGCACGCCACGGCCTCCTTCACCTCCTCGTGGCCGTATATCGAGGGGGCTATGGACCTCACCACGAGGTCCCTCACGTCGGGCCTCCTGGAGATCTCTATGATCTTCTTCTCGTCCTCTCTGGTTATGTCCTCCACGAGCTCCTTGTTTGTGGATTCGAGATGCACCGCCGAGAGGAAGGAGCTGAGGACCGGCGGCCTGCCCTTCTTCAGCTCGCTCAGAGCCAGGTCCAGGATGCCCGTCATGGACACTATGTCGCCGGGCTTCACCGAATCGACGAGGTCGTCCAGTACGACGACCTCGACCGAGCGCGGCAGTTGCCCAGGCGGCAGCTCCTCGGGGCGCTCCTGGACCACAAGCTTCTGCCAGTCTATATATTGCGACAGCTCGGCCACCAGCGTGAAGGATCTGGAGGCGCCGCACCTGGGGCATCTGGACGGCGGCTCCACGTGCCGCTCAAGCTCCTGGACCAGCTCCAGCTCGTATCCGCACTGGGTGCATCTATAGAGGGCCCTATGGAGGAAGTGCTTAGGCGGGGTCTGCCTCGTGACTATGCCCTCGACCTTGATCAGACGGCCTACGTACTCCGACCTCAGCTTCCTCAGGGGTATGGAGTAGGGCGACCCCTTGACGCGGAAGTAGAAACGGCGGAGGCGTCTGGCGGTCTCGGGGTCCTTCTCCTCGACGACCTCCCTGACGGCCGCGTCGGCGATCTGCAGGACCTGCCTCGGCCTCTCCACCAGGAGGTCCGCCAGCTCCTTGTCGTATATGAGGACCTCGTTGAAATCCACCTCGAGGCTCCTCTCGTGCTGGACGATCATGTTGACCACCTCGTCCAGCACCTTCTCGTTGGAGAGGATGAAGTCCTTCACCTTGTTCCGTATAGCCTCCTGCGCCAGCTCTACGGCCACGGAGAGAGGCCGCCGGGCAAATTTAAGGGCTCCATGTATGGGCATTGAGGGGGAGAGAGTATTCCGTAGATATTGCAGCCCGCCGACCTGCGCCGCCTTGGGCCGAAACTTACTGGACGGGCGGCGCGATGGGCGCGAAGGCCCGTCCTAGGCCCGCATCGCGGAGGCGGGGCGAGGTCTGCCGCTGGCCCTCGCGGCGGCCGTCGGAGGATTTGCGGCGTCGCGGAGGCCGGCTGTGGGCCTATACGTAATCCTCCCTCCTCGCGATGTTCCTGGGGGTTTCTCCGTTGACCCAGCGGAGTAGATTGTCTACGGCTTCCTCCAACATGCGGCGCCACACGAGCTCGTTGCCGTAGCCTCCGGCCACCCAAGGCGTAGCCACGACGTTGGGCAGGGATATTATGTCGGCGTCCTTGGCGAAGTCGCTTCTGCTCCACCAGACGTCGGACGCGAATATAAAGCCGGGCCTCTCCCTCAATATCCTCTCCACGGCCCCCCTCTCCACGACCTCGGCCCTCCCAACGTTCACGAAAACCCCCTCTCCATCCATGGCCGCGAGATGTTGATACTTCACGAGCCCTCTGGTGTGTTTGTTGAGGGGAAGGGCGGATACGGCTATGCGCGCGCCCGCCATGGCCTCCAGGAGGTCCGAGGTGAATACCCACGGGCCTTCCTTCCTCGTCCTCGAGAAGCCGTAGACGCGGAGGCCCAGCGCCGCCAGCATCTTGGCGACCCTCGTCCCTATCTCGCCGAGGCCCAACACGGCGGCCTTGGAGCCGACCGCCATGGGTATCCCGACGTCCCTCCCGTACTCGCCCCTCTTCATCCTCCTGTCGTAGTGGATGACCCGCTTATAGGCCCCGAGGGCCATGGCCACGGCGAACTCGGCCACCGCGTCCGCGTTAGAGCCGGCGTTGCCGGCCACGACGACGTGGGGAGGTATGGCCTCCCAGGGGAGGTGGTCCAACCCCGCCGTTATGACCTGCAGGAACCTCAGCCTCGGCATTGATTTCAACTCCTCTGGCGTTATTCTGAAACATAGGGCCGCCTCGGCCTCCCCCATGCGGTCCCTCCCCACCACCTCCACAGCCCTAGACAGCCTCTCGGCCAGATCTCGAGGCAGATCGGCCGACACGTAGACCTTCACGAAATCCCCATAGATCCGGAATTTAAGCATGGTCCCGAGCCGGCGGCGCCCGCAGCGGCGTAGCCCGTACGGCATCGCCACGCCGCGCCTGCCGGGCGCGAGGACGCTCCCTCCAGCCCTCCTCGACCTCGGGTCCTTAATGCTCAATCCGCACGTCAAAGGGGCTCTCTCCATAGAATGCTCCAAGCCGGCCGGAGGCCGTCCATAGCCGCGGCGGCCTAGGCCCTTGGGGCCAGCCTTGCCCCCACCCCGCCGTGTTGAGTCCAGCGGTCGCCGACCTTGACCAGGAGAGGCAGCGACACGGAGACGCCGGTGACGAGGGCGGCCTCCTCGTCGAGGCCCCTCAGCTGGTAGGGGTCGTCGAGGTGCTCCGCGGCCGTGGCCACGTACCTCAGGTCTATGGGGTTGATTATCCTCTTGAATATCTGGGTCATGCACTGCGAGAGGGCGTCTGGATCCAGCTTCGTGGGCCTTTGGGATATCAGGCAGAGCCCCAGCCCGAACTTCCTGCCCTCTCTCGCTATCTTGACCACGTAGGGCTTGCTCACCGGCGACTCCCTGGCGGGCACGAAGTTGTGGGCCTCCTCCACCACGACGAAGGTGGGGATGTTAGCCCTCCTCAAGGCTGCCTTGTACATGCCGTCGAGCGCCACCGCCATGAATATCCGCTGGTCGAAGAGGTCGAGGCCCGAGAGGTCCAGCACCTTGATGCCCCTAGACGTCAGAAGCTTGGCGGGCTCGAAGAGCCTCACGGGCTCCCCTCCGAAGGTCTCGCCGTAGCGCTCCAGGAAGATGGGGCTCCCCTTGAAGAGGGCCCGCAGCCTCCCGGCCAGCCCGCCCAGCGCCATCTCGCCCGCGTAGCCTCCCGGGGCCGCCGCCTTTCCGCCCTCCATCACCTCCTCTATCAACTGCTCCAGGTCGGTCAGCGGCTGTCTGTCGCCGTAGGCGGTGGCGGCCTGCCACCCCTCCTCCAGGATCCTCCGCTGGGCTTCCGTGAGGCCGTAGGTCCCCTCCAGTATCCTCTCCAGGACGCGGAGGGGGAGGGACCGCGGGTTCAAGCCCACGCGTTCGTACCGCCTGGGCGTCCCGAACCTGGCCTCGAACGCCTTGTCTTGCGCCGACGCGTCGACCTTCCCCACCACGTAGACGTCGACCGCGTCGGCCACGGCCCTCCCGGCCTCGGACCTCGCCACCTGCATGGCGGAATACTCGCCGTGGGGGTCGAACACGACTATGGAGACCTCGGCGGCGGCCGCCAGGCGCTCTATTATGACTCCGGCCAGCCAGGACTTCCCGGCGCCCGTGCTGGCGAGTATGGCGCAGTGCTGGGTCACGAGCCTCGTCCCGTCCACAGAGGCGGGTATGTCGTAGCCCCAGACGGTGCCCAGCTCCAGATGGGGCCCCTCGCCGCGCGGCGCCAGGAACTTGGCGACAAGCTCCGGCGGGGCTCTGTAGACGTAGTCCAGAGGCCTCAGGGGCCTGGAGGGCCTCCTCAGCCTATCGCCCCTGAGGGCGCCCACGACCACCGCCTTCGCCTCGGTGTAGTAGAGGAGCGAATCGGCGCCGAGGTTTTCCTTTATGTACTTGACGGAATCCACGTCGTCCAGCTGGGCCACCAGCCTCGGGTCCACCACCGCGTTTCTCCGCCTCACCGCCACCACCTTGGCGAGCACTTGCTCGTCGGAGCCGGCCAGCAGAAGGGAGCCGCCCTCCGCCTCCACCCCGATGAAGGTGCGGAATATAAAGTAGTTGGTCGAGGGGACCTTGACCACGACTCCCACCGGGTCCACGCGTGCCCGGCGCCCGCCCCTTATTAGTGCTTCGGACAACCAGGCGGTTATACCTAACGCCGCGCGCGGAATGCGCCTACAGAAGGCGGACGATGTTCTGCGGCTTGAAGCCCTCGAGCTCGCGTAGGTTTATGACGGGGGTCCTCATCCTGTCCTGGTCGTCGAACCCTATCCTCGGGCAGGCGGTGTTGATTATCAGGTCTGCGCCTAGATCGTCCAGAAGCTCGGGCGAGGCCTCGTCGACCTCTATCAACACGCCGCCCGTCTCGGCGGCCGCCCTCTCGGCCTCCTCGATCTGCATCTGGCCCGGCTTCCTGGACACCAGCACCACGACCCTCTCCCTGTTGGAGAGATAGGCCCTGCCCTTGAGCCCCATCAGCCTCCTGAATTCGCCCTCCACGGGGTAGGACCTGCCCTTGAAGGGGTCGTACCCCCAGACCTCGGCGTCGGGGTAGAACAGCTTAACGGCGAGGGGGTAGAAATACCCCGACGACACCACGACGGCCGAGGCGCCGGGCGGCTCGCCGACCCAACAGCCCGTTATGGGCTCTCTGGCGACCTCCATGGAGTGCTGTAGGGCCAGCTCCTCCGCTATCAGCCTGTAGGGCACCGGGAAGTAGATCTTGCCGAGGGGGGGCCGGGGGAGGCTGGGGGGAGGGACGTAGTAGACGGGGACGAAATAGGCCTCCACCCTCTCGGTCTTGAGCAGATACGTATCTACGTCTATCCTCTCCAGCGAGCCGCCGGTGTTTTTCCTGAGGAGGTGCGCGATGTTGGGAGGCACGCCGTGGCCTAGATGGACTATCCTCCTGGCCTTCATGTACTCGGCGTCGGCCAGACCCACGTCGCAGCTTCCCCACACCGGCCTCCCCGAAACCTTGGCGCCCGTCCTCCTGGCCAGCTCCACGGCGGCCCACTTGAAGCCCGGGGGGGATTCTATCAAGGCGTCGGGCCCCAGGAGGGCCAGCACGGAGTCGGGCACTATGAGGTTACCCAGCTCCACGGCTCCTCCGCGGATCTGCATTATTGTTTTTGCCGGCGCCCCCCTCCCTCAGGGCCTTGACGAGCTCCCCGGCTATCTCGGGCCTCTTGACCTCGAGGTATTTATAGTATTTCTTAAACTCCTCCCTTATCGCCGACACGACCTTGGAGGGGTCGGCCCGCCCCGCGGCGACCTCCTGAAGGGCGGCCTCCATCTTCGACCTGACCTCCGGGTCTATTATGGGCCTGGCGTGCCTCATCAAGGCCGTGGCGAGCGACATGCCCAGAGGCGTCGGCACGCACTTCCCTCCAGCTATCCTCATGTAGCCCCTCAAGACGTTGGTATGTATGTGGTCCTGCATGGTGGCGTCGGTCCCTATGCCGTACCGCCTCATCAGCCTCAACAGCTCCGACTCGCTCATGCGGGGCGGGGGCTCGGTCTGCCTCCTCTCGATCTTGGCCGAGAGGAGCTGGGCCGGGTCGCCGCTCTCGACGCGGGGGAGGGGCTCCTCTTCCTCCTCCTCGTAGGGGTAGATGGCCCAATACCCCCTGGAGATCACCTTCCTCCCCTCGGCCTCGAGGACGAGGGGCCCGAAGGCCGCGGCGATCCTCTGCCTCTCGACCACGGCGGGCGGGCTCAAGGTGGCCAGGAAATGCCTCACGACCAGCTCGTAGATCCTCCACCCCCTCGCGCCCAGCCTCGCCTCTATCTCGCCCCTCTCGGCGCCCTTTGTGGGATGTATCGGCGGGTGGGCGCCGTCGTAGCTACGTCCTCTTGTGGGGGTCAGAGGCCTTCCGAGCAGCGCCTCGGCGTACTCGCCGAACTGGGTCCTCCGCAGCTCCTCCAGCACCTCCCTCAGGTCGAGCGTCGGGGGGTAGATCGTGGTCTCGGTGCGGGGATAGGATATATAGCCCAGCCTGTATAGCTCCTCCGCTATATCGAGCGTCGCCTTGGCCCTTATGTTCAGCCACCTGCTGGCCCTCCTCTCGAGCTCCACGGTCTCCAGCGGCACGGGCGGCCTCACCTCGGCCTTCTCGTATCTAGCCTCGGCGACCCTCCCCTCGGCCTTTCTGGCGGCGGCGAGCGCGGCCTCCGCGTCCTCCCTCAGCTTGAAGGGCTTGGAGCGCATCTCCACCCCCTCTCCCCCCACGCCGACCAGGGCCCTCACGACGAAATACTCCTCCGGCTTGAAGCTAAGCCTCTCCAGCTCCCTGGAGACGACGAGGCCCAGGACGGGGGTCTGGCAGGGCCCGTAGCTGAGGAACCTCCCGAACGGAAGCGCGGCGGAGTCCTCGCGGCGGACGGAAAGCGTGAGCAGCCTCGTGAACGCCGCGCCTATGGTCAAGTCGCTGGCCATCCTGGCGAAGACCTTCTCCACGACCCTCAGGTCCAGGTCGGCGGGCGCCTTGAACGCCCGCGTTATCTCGGCCTTGGTCACCGCGTTGAACCGCACGCGCTTGAACCGCGCCGTCGGGTTGACCGCCCTCACCTGCAGCGCGGCCTCGTAGGCTATGGCCTCGCCCTCGGGGTCGGCGTCCAGCGCCAGGTAGACCAGGTCCTGGCCCCTCGCCAGCGACCTGAGGGCGTAGATGTATTTCAGGGCCTCCGGCCTCGGCGTAAGCACCAGGACCTCGTCGAAGAGCCGCGCGGGGTCGACCGCCCCCCATCTATTCATCTCCTGGGGGAAGTCGAAGTCGAGTATGTGGCCGCTCAAGCCGAGGCTCACGGCGCCGGCGCCGCCGTATTTGAACCTGTAGGCCGGGACCCCCGACACCTTAAAGCTGGAGTACGTCCCCCCGAGATATCTGGCGATGGCCTGGGCCACGGACCTCTTCTCGGCAACTATGAGCACATCCGGCCCCCGCCCCATCTATAAAAGCAGTGGAGCTAGATTTCCGGCGGACCGAATTCGCAACTTTTTTATATAAGGAAGTACGTAGGGGCCATGTCCAGCGAAGAGACCGGAGGCGAGGAGAGGCCCCTGAGGAGGCCGCCGCTACAGAGACCCCAGGCGCAACAGCCGCCGGTCCAGGGACAGCCCCTCCCGTTGCCCCAACAGCCTGCAGCGCAGCCGCCGCAACAGCCGCCTCCCCCTCCGCCCCTGCCGCCCCCTCCGCCGCCGGCGGCCACCGGCCCCTATCCCTATCCATATCCTCCGCCTCGGGCGACCCAGAGGGCGTATCCGCCCCCGCCTCCTCCTCCGCCTCTGCCCCTCCAGATGCCCACGTCGCAACCACAGCAGGCGGCCCCGCCGTCCAGAAGGCCCGCCCAGCCGGCCGGCGGCCCATCGCCGTCGCAGACCCTCCCGCTTATCGGCGCGGTTGTGGGCATCGTCGGCGCGGTTCTAGGCATAGCGTCGTTCCTGTTCTCGCTGGGCGACGTGGGGCGGGCCGTGGAGATGCTGTCCATATCGCTGGCGGCGACAGACGTGGTCTTGGCCATAGCGCTCTTCGCCGTATGGAGGGCCTTCTTCAGGAGGAAGTAGCGAAAAACTCCTCGAGCTCCCGCCTCACCCCGTCCTCCCCCTCGACGATCTTGGCCCCTCTCAGCAGATCTTTCAGCTGGACGTATACGTCGGGCTCCAGGAACCTGTGGTCTAGGAACACCAAGGCGCCCCTATCGCCTGGGGACCTGAAGAGCCTCCCGACCGCCTGCCTGACCTTGACCACAGCGCTGTAGAGATAGACGGCGCCCCACGCCGCCTCGGGGCCCAGGCCGGGCGAGAGCTCCTCCACCTTCTTGTCGAGATAGTAGTCCCTCTCGGGGTACGGCACGCCGGCGATCACCACCGTCGACAGGAGGTTGGACCCCTCCCTGGCGTACTCCACCCCCTCGGCGAGCTTGCCCCCCGCCACGGCGAATACGGCGAATTTGGAGCCCAGCTCCATGTCCTCCAGCTCGGTGTCCCTGGCCTCCACGTAGAGCGGTATGTTGAACGTGAGGTACTTCCTGACGGCTTTAAGCACGTCGTAGCTGGGGAAGACCGCGAGCGTGCCTCTGGGCGACGCCGATACGGCCGCCGCGATCCTCCTGGCCATCGCCTTGTACATCTCCTCGCCTCTGGCGCTGTACTTCGACGTGACCGACCTATCGACGACGGCCAGGAAGTTGCCGCGGCCTATATATTTGTCGAGAGGCACGTCGAAAACCCTCGGAGGCCGCTGGAGGGGAACCGCCTTTAGGAACAGATCGACGGGGAGCGAGCCGCTCATGAGGGCGGCCGCCTTCGCCGAGCTCAACACGCCCGACACTATCCTCGACACGTCGTAGGGAACCGCCTTGAGCCTAAGCCCCTCCTCGGACTGCTCGGCGAGCACCATGTACCGCCCCCCCTCGCGCAACGTCTTCAGGAACTCAGCTATGGCGACCAGCGGCGAGTAGGGCGTCGACCCCTCGTCCGCCTTCAGTCTGACGACCTCCACGGCCGCCCTCTCTATCTGGCCCGGCTCGTCGAACAGCGAAAGGGCGTCCCCCACGGACAGAGGGCCTGCCCTCAGCTCCCTCAGGGCCCTCTGGGCCTTGTGGAGATACGCGGCGGCCTCCCTCATGCCGTATCTCTCGGCGTCGGCCCTAGCCCTCCTCACCTCAGCCTCCGTCACCGAGACCGAGTTTATGGAGGCCACGGCGTCGGGGAGCGAGTGCGCCTCGTCGACTATCAAGATGGAGCGGCCCAGGTCCATCCACTGCTCGGCTCTGGGGCTGAAGGCGTAGAAGTAGGTGGCGACCACCACGTCGGCCCAGAGCGCCAGCGCCTTCGCCGACTCGTAGGCGCAAGTCCCGGCTCCGCACGCGGCCTTGACGAAGGACCGCGGCGCCATCGGCGCCTCCGGCTCGAAGGGCTTCGGCGGATAGTACCTGCATTTCCCCAGGCCCCTCAGATAGCGGCATTCGGCGAGGAACTCGGCGTAGGGGAGCCCCCTCAGCTCCCCGTAGCAGCACATATCCTGCTTGTTCCTCAGGAAGGCGTACCTCACCTCGACCCCGCGGGCCCTCAGCCTCGCCAGCTCGCTCAGAGGCTGCAACACCTCGTTTTTGGTCCTCACCAGATAGAGGACCTTGGCCTCGACCTCCTCGGCGTAGGCCAGCGCGGCGGCCAGCGCCGCGGCGGTCTTGCCGAGCCCGGTCGGCGCGTTGGCCAAGACAACCCTGCCCGACCTGAAGCCGTCGAGTATCGCCGCCGCTAGCTCCCTCTGGAGCGGCCTGAAGCTGTCGTAGGGGAAGAAGCGCTCCACCGGCCGGAACCCCAGCAGTGCGATAAAAAACTATTTCGCGCGGTCGAAGGGCCCCTAGGGAGTACGTCGGCCGAATCTGGACGACGGGAACCTAGCCTCCTTGACGCGGCCCAGCGCCAGATCCGCCGCCATTCTGCCCAGCGCAGGTCCGAAGGTCCAGCCCAGCCTGCAGGCGCCGGCGGCGACGACGAGCCGCTCGCCGAGCCTCTCCACGATGGGCAGCCCGTCGGGCGTGCAGGGCCTGTAGCCGACGGCCATGTCGAGAACCTCGACGTCGCCCAGCAGCTTCCTCGCGCCGGCCAGCACCCTCTCGGCGGGCGAGTGGTCCTCCGTGGAGTCCATGTCGAAGCGGCCCGTCGCCTTTATCCACCCGCCCAGGGGAACCACGGCGACGCCCGTATCGGCGAGGTCTATGAACATGGCCCTGGGCCTTCTGGGCGTCTTGACGCGGAACCCGTAGCCCTTGAAGGGAGCAACGGGGAGCCCGAGAAGCCTCGACGTCCTCCAGCCGGCCGCAACCACCACGACGTCGGCCTCCATCCGCCTCCCGCCGGCCACGACGAAGCCGTCGCCGACGGCCTCCGCATAGGCCGCGATCCTGCCCGGCGCCGCCTCCTCGCGGATCCTCCTGGCCGCTAGGTCGGTGGAGAGCCTGGCGGCCTCCAGATAGGCCACGGCCCGCCTCCCCTCGAACTCGGCCTCCTCGAACTTAGGCCTCAGAGGGTCGCGCCTCAGCTCCTCGACCTCCTTATCCACGTCGTCGACCAGCTCGTAGAGGGGCTCCTCGGCGTAGTCGAAGTCGTTCCGCTCCTCGGCGAGCCTCCTGTACTCAGCCCAGGAGAACCTCCCCATCTCCCTCACGGCCTCCCACGCATCCTCGCCGGGATCCCTCCCGTAGGACCTCGCGTAGGCCAATATCCACTTGGGGTCCATATGGCGAATACGCGCGGCGCCTCTGGAGAGCATTGAGAGATAGGCCGTGGGGTACCCGACCGCGTTTATCCTGTTTATCTTGAAGCGGGTGAACTCCAGTATGCCGGCGGCGGCCCTGGAGGCCTCCCCAGGCTCTAGCCCGTCGACGAGGACGACCTCAGCCCCCTCCCTTCTCAGATAGTACGCGGCGAAGAGCCCCACCACGCCGCCTCCGACCACTAATGCCCTCATGCGCATCCCCAACGCCGCGGTTCCTCCGGCATTAGGCCTTCGTCGGGCACCAACCGCCTCAACAGCTCCGCCGCGTGCCTCTCGACGCGGCCGGCCTCAGCGGCGCCTCCCTGAAGGCGTACGGATCCTCGGGGTATGTGGACCCCCACGTCGTAGCCCTCGGCCGGCTTAATATCTATTCCTCTTCCTCCTCGCCCGCCACCATCTCCCTCACCTCGGCCGCCAGGAACCCGAGCACCAGCAAGGCCATGAAGCCCGTCACCACCGGGAGCGGTATGTCGCCGAGGCTCTGCAGGAGGAGGTATATCGTCAACGCGGTGGCGGCCGCGGAGAGGAGGAGCTCCAGCCTCCTCTTGGATGCCCTCTTCCACGATATCCTCAACAGGGAGAAGTTGGCGGAGACGTGGACCACCGAGTTGGCCAACATGGAGATCAACGCCAGCGTTGCGAACGCGGCGGCCAGGCCCAGGGCAAGGTAGGAGGAGTAGAGCGTCAGCGCGTATAGGGCTATCGTGGCCAGCGATGCGTAGAGCGGGCCGGACCTACCCTTGACCTCGCTCAGCTTCCTCGGTATTAGCCCGTGGAAGGACATGGCGTACAGCGTCCTCGAGGCCGCTATCATGAAGGCCAGAGTGGCCAACACGCCGTCGTTGATCGCCGCGAACAGCACGAAGGAGAGGGTCAACAGCCCGAATCTAAGCGCCATGAGGTCCAGTATCGAGCCGCCGGCCCCGCCCAAATATATGAAGTGATCCGCTATGGCGTAGACGTCCAGGGCGGCTAGACCGCCTCCCATCAATATGACCGCGATCACGGCCAGAGGCACGTTGCGCCTGGGGTTTCTGACCTCGCCGGACACCGGCGTTATGGATCCGTAGCCTGTGGGTATGCCGGCGCCCAGTATCGCCGCGGCGGCTAGGGAGCCCGGCGCGACCGGCGCCGACAGGGGGTTGTAGAGCCGCCAGCCCGTCGAGGAGAGGAACAGGAGAGCCACGGCGGCCATGGCCGCCGCCTCGACCACGCTGGCCACCATGGCGTAGCGCGCCGTCGGCTTTATGCCCAAGATCAAGAAGATCGAGGACGCCGCGAAGATCGCCGTGAGGACGGCCAGAGGGGGGAGGCCCACCACCTCGACGAGTATCGAGGACGCGGCTATCACGTAGGCGGCGCCGTAGAGCACCGCGTATATCGTGTAGAGCCAGCCGGTCTCGAAGCCGAGCCTCTTGGTGAGGGAATAGTACGCATATGTGTAGTAGCCGCCGGTCTGCGTGAACCTCGTGGACAGCCTGTAGACCACAAGCCCGTTGATCAACACCATCAGCGTCCCCAGCATTATCGCCAGAGGCGCGATGGCGCCCACCGACGTGAAGACCAATACGCCGTAGGACAAAATGCTGAGGAACGGCGACTGCCCCCCGAAGCTGAGGAAGACGAGGTCCAGAAGGCCGATCTCTCGATGCAGATGGCGGCGAGACCCATGGCTGGGCCCCATCGACATCCCTTTTACATATGTATTTAAGCTTTTAGCCGTCGACGGCACAGACGCCGGGCCGCCCGGCTGCGCGCAGCCGGCCCGTCGCGCGTCGGAGGCCCGACGCCGCGAGTCGCAGTCAGTCCTCGCCCCTCACCACGCCGACGACGAACAGCGGCACCTCGAACTCGCCGCCGTAGTAGTAGAACAGAAGTATCTTGGTTATCTCTCTCAACATGAGCATGAGGGTGCCCCTCCGGATCCCGACGCCCTCAGCCGCCTCCCTCCACGGCCGTGCCTGCAGCACCTTGGATACCAGGGCCAGCTCCAGGGCCTCGCCTAGGGAGGGCCTCCTCGCCCGCGAGGAGTAGAAATATTGCGCCGCGAGGAAGTAAAGCGCGTCGGAGACGTTCTCGAACGTCATGGGGCCTACGGCGTAGGCCACAAGCCTATCTATCTGGTTGCGGGAGAGCTCCGGCTTGGGCTCTATGTCCCAGCCCCAGTCCTCCAGGAGCATTCTGGCCTCGGCGGGGTCCAGATCGCTGTAGGGGCCCATGAGGGAGTGGAGCAACCTCCTCCTGAACTCCACGTTGGCGTACCTCACGTGCTCCGCCGCCTTCCCGTTCAGAGGCTTTATCAGCAGGACGCTGTATTCGCCCGACACCGGGTTGCGCTCCGGCGATATGTGGATGGGCACGTAGCCGTTCCTTATCCAGAACCTGAGGAGCTTGCCGTAGACGCCGAAGCCGACCCCCACCCAGTCGTACCCCCTCCTCCTGGCCTCCTCCTCCACCATCCTCAAGGCCTCGGTCCCCAGCCCCATGTCCTGCGCCGCCGGGTGCGTAGCGATCCTCACGATCCTCCACCCCCTGAGCCTGGCGAATTCGGGCAGACGCCAGTACTTCAGGAAGCGGTCGGGCAGTATGTTGCCCGGCAGCTTGAGGCCCCTCAGGGCGTCCTCTATGAAGTCGTCGCCGAGGCCCCCCTCCTCGGCCAGCTCCAGCGAGACCACCACCTTGCCGTTCTCCAGAGCGACGGCGCGGGCAGTGTGGTGCGGCGCGTCGAGGAGCATCCCCAGGTCGTCGGGCTCGTTCCTGTAGTGGGCCTGGACGTATATGCCGAAAAACCGGCGTAGCCTAGCCTCGTCAGCCGCTATCTCGCCCTCGTCGAGGTAGCGCAGCCTCCTCTCCCTTATCAACGCGTAGTCCTCGTCGCCGAGCTCGTCGGGCTCCGCATCGAGGAGGAACGTGTCGAAGAGCCACCTCTCCACCGGGTCGCCCTTGCCGTAGCGGATGGGCTCCTCCATCTCGTAGATCCTCACGTCCGTGTCGGGGTCCTTCTTGAGGCTCTCGAGGAACCTCATGGAGAACCCCCGCCCCGCGCCCTCGTAGCCGTGGATGGTCGTGGCGAAGATGGTCCTGTCGAACTTCCCGTGTGCGGCGTACAGTATGGGGAGGGGCACCGCCGCCGCCTCGTCGATGGCCACTATGTCGGCCCTCTCCCGCTTCAACAGCTGATAGGGAGTTATGAAGTCGACGAATATGCCCTTGGCCTTGACCGACCTGATCTCCCCCCCTTCCTTCTCGACGCCGGGCTTGTAGCCCAGCGCCTTGAGGCCCTTGAGGAGGAACTCGGCGAGGGTCTGCAGGTTGGGATACTCCATGGCGCTCACCACCAGCTGCACCTGCGACTTCGCCTTCCTGAGCCGATGCCCGAGCCCCGCCAGGCCCAGGCCGAGCGCGGCGCTTTTGCCCCTGCCCCTGTCCGCGATCACCACCAAGGCCTGCTTCCGCCTCGGCTTCTCGTAGAGGCCCTCCATCATGCGGAGGACCTCCACCTGGTCTTGCGTAGCGGCGAGCTGGTAGATCTTGACGGGTATAACCGCCTTCTCGGGCGTCTTGACCTCCGGCTTGACCCACTCGGGAGGCTCGGACGAGGGCCTCCTCAACACCTCCCCCCTCTCCGCGTCGTATATCACTATGCCGTCGTGCTCCCAGAGCTTCCTCCAGAACCTCTCCTTCATCCTATGCCTCACGTCGTTCGGCCTGTACTGCGGCACCAGTAGCGTCGCCTGGAACTTGGTTATGTAGGACCGCCAGACCTCCAGCGGCGGGACCGCCAAGACGTATAGGCCGCCCCCCGCCACGACTCCCCCGAGCCTCCCCACGTCGTTGGGCTTCAGATCGTTGACGAGATCCAGGACCGCGAAGTCGTAGGTGGTCCCCAGAAGCCTCGGCGTGTCCTTATACGGCCTGAACTCCACCTCGAGCGACGAGCCCTCGAGGAGGTCCCTGACGTAGTTCTGCCTCCTGTTGGCGTCGGCGTATTCGGGCTGGAACATATAGAGCCCCCGCCCGCCCCCCGCGACGGATTCGAACGCCCTCAAGGCGTCCGCCACCGCCTCGGCCACCTTCCGGTCGTCCGTCCCGACGATCGCGGCGAGCCTCCGGTGGCGGGCCCTCCTGGCCTTTACGAGCTCCTCCGCCAGCTCCACTTTCAGCACTGCCGCCCCTCCCAACGGGGTTAAAACCTTTCCGCGTCGAGCGGACGACGCGGCAACGCCGGGCCTGGAGCCAGGTCCGCGGGGACCGGCCCGCGAAAACGCCGCGACGGCCGGCAACGGCCGGAGCGCGCCTCAGCCGAAGTGGGACATCAGCTCCGCCAGCTGCTCCCTCGTCAGCTCCAGCGGAGCCTCTGAGGGCGATCTGCCGCCGAGCAGTCTGGCCACCTCCTCCTCGTACGCCGGCAGGTCCTCCCTTCTGTAGAACACCCCTATGGGTATCTTGCCGTAGGGGTCGAGCGTGGGCCACTCGAGGGCTCTCCTGTACGCCTGCTCGAAGTCGGCGGGGTCGTGGCCGGCCGACTCCAGCTTGTACACACGCGCTCTGAACCAGTCGTAGGTGTTTATGCGGTTGAACGTGACGCAGGGGCTCAAGACGTCGACAAGCGCAAATCCTCTATGCCTCAAGGCCTCCGAGACTATCTGCGCCAGATGCGCCACGTCGCCGCTGAAGCCCCTCGCGACGAAGGTGGCCCCGGCCGAGAGGGCCAGCGCCAGGGGGTTTACGGGCGAGTCTATGGAGCCGTAGGGCGTGGTCTTGGTCTTGACGCCCTTGAGGGTGGTCGGCGACATCTGGCCCGTCGTGAGGCCGTAGACCTGGTTGTTGGAGACGATGTAGACAACCCCCACGTTGCGCCTAGCGGCGTGCAGGAAGTGGTTGAGGCCTATGCCGTAGCCGTCGCCGTCTCCGCCCACCCCTATCACGGTCAGCCTGGGGTTCGATATCTTTATGGCTGTGGCCACGGGGAGTATGCGGCCGTGTATGCCGTGCACGCCGTAGGTCTTCATGAAGTGGGGCAGCTGCGAGGAACAGCCTATTCCGGACACCAAGACCACGTCCTCGTTCCTCGCCCCCACCTCGGCGAGGGCTCTCCTCAGAGCCTCCAGTATGCCGTAGTCCCCGCAGCCCGGGCACCAGATGGGGGCCCTCGCCGCGGCGAAATCCATGGGCTTCCTGTCGACTTGGACTTTGACCGACGCCATGGCTACACCAGCTCGGACAGCTCGTCCACGCTGAAGGGCTCGCCCCACCACTTAAGCACTCTCCTCTTGAACTCGACGCCCAGCTCCCTCTTGAGGTAGAGCGCCAGTTGCCCCTCGCGGTTCAGCTCCACGTCTATCAAGGCCCTTCCGCCGTCCAGCGCCTTGGCCGCCGCCTCTCTGTTCAGCGGATAGAGATCTCTGAAGACCACCGCGCCGAGGTCGCGCCGATGGGACAGGAGGTCCAGCACAGGCATGGCGGTGGAGCCCCACGCCACCAGGGCGATCTCCCCCGAGCCGAAGGAGGCCGGCCCCTCCATCTCCTCGGCCACCTTTGCGAGCTTCCTCATCCTCTTGTCGTGCATGGCCCTCCTGACCTCGGGCAGATGTCTGTCTGTTATTACGTCGCCCCGCTCGTCGTGTTCGTCGCTCGTCGCGACGTGCATGCCGCCGGGGATCCCCGGCACCGTCCTCGGCGACACTCCGTCGTCCGTCAGCTTGTAGCGCTTGTACTCCTCCCAGACCACGGGGGAGGTGACCAGCTGCCCCCTCTCTATCTTGAACCTGCCCCAGTCTATATCGTCCACGGTCGCGAGGGACTCGTTGAAGTAGAGGTCTGTGAGCACGACGACCGGCATCTGGTACTTCTCCGCTACGTTGAAGGCCTTGGCGGCGGCGTATAGGCCGTCCTCTATGCTGTACGGCGCAATGACGGCGTGGGGGTACTCGCCGTGCGACGGAGCCAGAGACATGAGCAGATCCGCCTGCTCCGTCTCCGTGGGGAGGCCGGTGCTCGGGCCGCCCCTCTGGCTCAAGAAGACCACGGCCGGCGTCTCGATCATGGCCGCGAGGCCGAAGCCCTCATGCATGAGGTCGAAGCCGCCTCCCGACGTGCCCGTGGCCGCCCTGACCCCCGCGAAGGAGGCCCCCACGACCATGTTCATGGCCGCTATCTCGTCCTCGGCCTGGACCACGGCGACGCCGAACTTGGGGCCGGCCTCGGCCAGGAAGTGCATTATGGGGCTGGCCGGAGTCATGGGGTAGGCCGCGTAGAACCTCATGCCGGCCAGTATGGAGCCCACGGCCAACGCCTCCGCCCCCGACATGAGCAGCCGCCTCTCGCCGGCCCTGGAGAGCCCCCAGACGCTCCCTGCGGCCTTGGCGGCGTGGCGCATCCCCATCTCGGCCGCCTGTATGTTCTGCTCCGCTATCCTCTCGCCCTTCTCGCCGAACTCCCTCCTGAGGAGCTCCGCGAGGATCGACAGATCGACGCCGAGAAGCCCCATGAGGGCTCCCACGGCGACTGTGTTCCTCATTATCTTGTTGCCTGCCTTCAAGGCGTATTCCGTCAGCGGGACGGGGACCTCGCCGGCGCGCTGCGGGCTCTGCCTATCCGCCGCGTCGTAGATGACGTATTTGGCCCTCCCCTCGTAGGCCGCCAGGGCGTTTTTGTTGAGCGCCACGAGGACGTCGTAGGAGTTCCAGTTGCCGTGGCTGTATATCTTCCTGTCGGAAGCCCTGATCTGGTAGAACATGGCGGGGTTCCCCTTTATTATCGAGGCGTACTGGCGGAACGCAAAGACGTGGTAGCCAAGCCTCGCGAGGGAAAGAGCCACGAGCCTGCCGGCGGACTCCACCCCCTCGCCCTGGGCGCCGCTTATTCTGATCGTGACGTCCATGTAGCTGATTCCGTTTTTCATTAATATTAATTATGGAATCTGCTTCAGGCCGTAACGAGCGCCGCATCCCGGTATATATCAATGCGCCGGGCGTATGTACGGACAGATCGGCGGAGGCCCCTCCGCAGTCCCTCTAGGCAACTTCCCGGCGCACCAAATATAAAGGTTTGGCGACGGCGTAGTTCACGGCGTGAACGGACAAGTTCACTGGGCAAACCGCGCCGTGAACCCGACGGATCCTTTTATATGCTGGGACTCACGCCCCCATGATCTTGCTCGACTACGACCCGGCGTCCGGCACAGCACTCATCTCGACTGGGAAGGCCCG
>NZ_LCWM02000064.1 GCF_002077075.2 Thermoproteus sp. CP80
CCCCTCCCGGGACCTACGGGTGTCTGCGGCGCTCGCCTTAACAGCATCAGCCCCCGTGGGGACCGCCGCTATACCGGGCTTAGCTACGGCGGCGACGAGGCACATTATGGAGGACTTTATGTATTTTTCGCCGACGTTCAGCCGGTCCCCGAATCATGCGCATAACGGCATAGATCGGCCTAGGTGGGCCGAGGACGATGCCAGCCGGACAAAACTTTATAGGGGCGGGCGCGGCATCTTCTGGTGTCTGCAGACAAGGAGATGTCGATATGGGAGCACCTCATGGAGCTCGCCGCGAGGCTTCGGAGGGTGCTCGTGGTCTCTGTCCTCGTCTTCCTCTTCACCCTCATGCCGACGCCCAGCCACCTCTCCAACCCCCTGGAGTTCCTGACGGGCTTCTTCGTGACCGGGAACTTCACCACGCTGTCCTACGACGTCTTCTATAGGTACATCATAGAGCCGTCGATACATATGGCCTACACCAACGTGATGCTGATCTCGGGAGACGTCTTCACGCCCTTCAACGCCCTGCTCTACGTATCCCTATATTTCACCGTGTTGCTGATAGTGCCCTATCTGGTCTACGAGGTGTGGGCGTACGTGAAGCCGGCCCTCTACCCCCACGAGATCAGGGCGGTCAGGAAGTATCTCGTGTACGGGGTTCTGCTCTTCTATCTCGGCAACCTCTACGGGCTGGGCCTGATCTCCCGCTACTTCCTGCGGTTTCTCATAGACATATCGTCGGTCCTCCCCGGCGTCACCCCCGTCTTCAGCATAGGGTCCGTGGTGGACACCATAATCCAGATAGCGCTCTGGTCCGGCGTCTTCTTCGAGGCCCCCATAGTCATCGCCATACTGTCGGAGCTCTGCATGCTGAACCCCTGGGCCCTCGCCGGCTACAGGCCGGTGATATACGCCGTCTCCCTCATAATAATAGCGATATTCACGCCCGACGCCACGCTCGTCTCCGTCTTCTTGACGTTTCTGCCGTTCGCCGTGTTGCTGGAGGTGGGGCTGGCCTACAGCAAGAGGATCGTGAGGAAATGCCCCGACTACGCCTACATGCGGCCTGCCAGGAGGTAGCGGCGTGCCTCCGGCAACGCCGGCGGCGGGCGAGGCGTATCAGCATTCCGTACTCCTTGTATGTAGCGAGCCACAGCGCCGCGGCCAGGACCCAGGGGCTCCTCCCCGCGGCAGCCCTCCTGTTACCCTCAAGGATCTCAAGGGCCCTCCTCACGTAGGAGGCCGGGAGTCCGGCCCTAGCCGCCACGGCCTTGACGTACTCCTCAATTGGCGGCCTCCTGCCCCTGGCCGCCTCGTTAAGCCTCCAGGCCGCCCTCTTGACCGCGGATTTGTCGGCCCTACTGCATTTGAGGAAGTCGCCCAACGGCCTCGGCCCGCCCAGATCCCTCGCCGCAAGCCACAGGGCCGCCACCGCCACGGCCCCGGCCGAGCCCTCCAGGTCGTATATATGCCTCCTCACGAGGGCCATCGCCGCCTCGGCGACGCTGTGCGGCGCGCCTGCGCGCTCCCTGATCCGGCTTATCTCGGCGCCTATGGAGGCAAGCCTCGCCTCCCTCCCATGCAGGGTGTCCCTGTGGAAGCCCGCTAGCGCAAGCCACCGGGGGCCGTGCTCCGCCTTCACGCCGATCTCGGTCCTGCTCACAAGCCTTAGGGGTGCCGCGCGTATCCGCGCCAGCTGGACGCGCCGCAGGCGCGCCGCTCCGGCCCCGTATCGACCACGCTATCAGCCGCACGGCGAAGGAGCTTTTCGAGGGGGCCAGGAGCCGTGGAGGGGCCGGCGGAGCTCTTCGTCGAGGCG
>NZ_LCWM02000065.1 GCF_002077075.2 Thermoproteus sp. CP80
CCCTCTCCACCACAGTGTATGTCTCCACGACGCCCACGGGCTCCACCTCCCGTAGCTCCTTTACCTCCTCGAAGTCGTAGGGGCAGTACATCTTCGGCGGCATGAAGAGCCTGCCGCACTTGGGGCAGTGGGCCGCCGTGAGCCTGCCTGCCCTCAGCGCCTCCAGCCACCTAGTGCCTATGGGGCCTGCGGTGTAGACATAGGCCTCTATCTCCATCACCTCGGGGAAATGCTTGATGCGCCTCATGGCCTCACCACCTCGAAGCACTCTATGTCTGTTATTGAGCCGGTTCTCTGCTCCGGCGGCCTCCACCTTGCCTTGACCCTGGCCCCGAATATCCTCATGGACTTCACGTCGTCCTCGGACGCTCCGCAGATGTAGTGCATCAGCCCGGGGAAGAAGTGGTCGTCGAACTGGCGGCCAGGCACGTCGAGCTTCACCACGCCCACCGCCACAGGCCTCTCGAGGCGGGCCCTCGTGGCCGATATATAGCTCATGACGCCCGTCACCACGACGCCCTCGTCCCTGGCCTCCACCCACCCGTCGACCTCCCTGAAGCAGTAGGAGCAGTACATGCGCGGCGGCACGAAGACTCTGCCGCACTTGGCGCAGTAGGTCCCCAATATCTTCCCCTCCTTGAGCCCGGCCAGGAAGCGGCCCAGCGCCTCGCCGGTTGTGTATTCATACCGCGCCTTGCCGACCACGGGGAACTCGAACACCGGGAACTCCGCCTTCTCGTACTTGGTGCCCCTCGGGCTTCTGGGCTTGCCGCCGGTCATATCCCCATCACCACCACCGTACCTGCCTGCATTAGGTCTCCCCACGCCTGCGCCAGGCCGGTGTACACCGGCTTCTTAACCTGCCTCTCGCCTGCCTCCCCCCTCACCTGCCAGAATATCTCGGCCACCTTCATGAGGCCCGCAGCGGCTATGGGGTTCCCGACTCCGAGCAAGCCGCCCGATGGGTTTATCGGCAGATCCCCATCCCTCTGCGTCACCCCCTCGCGCGTAAGTACAGGCGCCTCGCACTTTTTCGCGAGGCCCAGCCCCTCCATGTGGTGGAGCTCCTTGTAGTCGAAGGGGTCGTAGGGCTCAGCCACGTCTATCTGCTTCCTGGGGTTGTCTATGCCGGCCATGCGGTAGGCCATCTCCGCCGCGCGGCGGACGTACTCCGGATAGGCCAGGTCGCGGTTAGTCCAGTGGGTGGTGTCCAAGGTCCAGCCGATACCTTTAATCCATACGGGGGTGTCGGTGATGCGCCTCGCCTCCTCCTCGGAGGCCAGCACAACGGCGGCGGCCCCATCGCTGGTGGGCGAGATGTCGAGCAGCTGGACCGGCCACACGAGGACCTCGCTCTTGAGCACGTCGTCCACGGTTATGTTGGGCATGCAGAGCTGGGCGGAGGGATGGCCGCAGGCGTTGCGTTTATTCTTGACTGACACCAGCGCGATGTCCTCCTTCTTGACGCCGCATTTGTGCATGTATCGGTGCATCTCCATGGCGAATATCCATATGAGGTTGGGGTTGAGGGGCTTCTCCACTATGGGGTCCCAGATGTAGCGGAAGACGTACTGGGGATGCGGCCTCGCGGAGTGGCTCATCTTCTCCTCGGCCACGGCCAGCACCCGCTTACACAAGCCGGAGGCCACGTGCCACCAAGCCGCTATGGGCACGAAGACCCCCGTGGCGCCGCCCACATACACCCTGACCGTAGGCTTGTGGATCCCGCCGGCGCCCTCGGCGAGGTACTCCCCCTTCATGTGGACGCCGT
>NZ_LCWM02000066.1 GCF_002077075.2 Thermoproteus sp. CP80
ACGGCGTCCACATGAAGGGGGAGTACCTCGCCGAGGGCGCCGGCGGGATCCACAAGCCTACGGTCAGGGTGTATGTGGGCGGCGCCACGGGGGTCTTCGTGCCCATAGCGGCTTGGTGGCACGTGGCATCCGGCTTGTGTAAGCGGGTGCTGGCCGTGGCCGAGGAGAAGATGAGCCACTCCGCGAGGCCGCATCCCCAATACGTCTTCCGCTACATCTGGGACCCCATAGTGGAGAAGCCGCTGAATCCAAACCTGCTCTGGATATTCGCCATGGAGATGCACCGCTATATGTACAGGTGTAAGGCCAAGAAGGAGGACATAGCCCTTGTGTCGGTGAAGAACAAGAGAAACGCCTGCGGCCACCCGTCGGCCCAGCTCTGCGACCCCAACATAAAGGTGGAGGACGTGCTCAACAGCGAGGTCCTTGTCTGGCCTGTAAATAGGCTCGACGTCTCCCCCGTCTCCGACGGAGCCGCCGCTGTGGTGCTGGCGTCGGAGGAAGAGGCGAGGAGGATTACGGATACGCCCGTGTGGGTCAAGGGCATCGGCTGGACTCTGGACACCACCCACTGGACCAACCGCGACTTGGCATATCCGGAGTACGTCCGCCGCGCCGCCGAGATGGCATACCGCATGGCCGGCATAGACAACCCCAGGAAGCAGATAGACGTGGCTGAGCCCTACGACCCCTTCGACTACAAGGAGCTACACCACATGGAGGGACTGGGCCTCGCGAAAAAGTGCGAAGCGCCCGTCCTCACGCGCGAGGGGGTGACTCAGAGGGACGGAGATTTGCCGATAAACCCGTCGGGCGGCTTGCTGGGCGTCGGAAACCCCATCGCTGCCGCAGGCCTTATGAAAGTCGCCGAGATATTCTGGCAGGCGAGGGGCGAGGCCGGCGCTAGGCAGGTTAAGAAGCCGGTCTATACAGGCCTGGCGCAGGCGTGGGGAGACCTAATGCAGGCAGGAACAGTCATAGTAATGGGGATATGACGAAGCCTAAGAACCCTAGGGGTACGCCGTTCGAGGAGGTGGCGTTCCCGGTATTTGAGATGCCGCATGTGGGCAAGGCACAGTACAACTACACTACCGGCTGGGCGCTGGGGAGGTTCCTGGCGGGACTCAAGGAGGGCAAGATACTGGGCACAGTATGCAGGAAATGCGGAAGAGTGTTTATACCGCCACGTATGTACTGCTCCTACTGCTTCAGAGAAGTGGACGACTGGGTTGAGGCAAGCGGGGAGGGAACCGTTCACACCATCGTGGCGAGCTACATCGAGGCCACAAGGGCTAGGGCCAAGGAACCTAAGATCGTGGGGGTCATAAAGCTGGACGTGCCTGGGTACAACTTCGACGATCACTTCTTCCCCGGCGTGCTCCACTACATCTGCGGCGCCGCTGATGAAGACGTGAAAAACATGAAGCTATTCGGCGCGAGGGTCAGGGCGAGGTGGAGGCCGCCGGAGCAGAGAACCGGCTCAATAACAGACATAGAGTGCTTCGAGGTGGTGAGGCCATGAGGCGCATCAAGTATTTCCCCGAGGTGATGGAGATAGAGGCCTATGTCTACACCGCAGGCCCCATAGGCACTAGGTGGCTGGAGGCGCTGAGGGCAGGTAGGCTCACGGCGGCCTATTGCCCCAAGTGCGGCAGGCTCTTCATGCCGCCGAAGATGTACTGCCCCTACGACTTCGAGGAGGTAAAGGAGCTACGGGAGGTGGAGCCCGTGGGCGTCGTGGAGACATACACTGTGGTGGAGAGGG
>NZ_LCWM02000001.1:0-6152 GCF_002077075.2 Thermoproteus sp. CP80
GCCCTTCTCCATTCGACATCGTGGGATCTATGCGAAGCCGCGAGACTTGCGTTGAGCCGCAACGGATCCGCCATCGTCGTGTCGGCGTTCGGCGAGATCTCGTGCAACGGGTCGGGCTGCTACCTGGGCTGCGGCCTGTTCGTGCCGTCGCAGAGGATCTACTACGTCGGGGGGAGGCCGGCTCTAGGCGGCGTGCCGGGGGTCGTGGTGGTCGGCACCACGCCCGATGGAAGGCTCTACGTCTTGCCGAAGAGATGAGGGGCCAGGTCGCCTCGCCCGTAGCCGCCTCGGTGTTCTTTCTCTCGGTAGCCGTCCTGATGCTGTTCGCAACGCTTAAGCTATCGTCGTTGCCGCGCGGCGGCTATACGGCGCCTCTATCGCCGCCGCAGGGCGGACCCGCGAGGTGGATACACGTGTTCTACCTCAACGGCGGCTTCTTGGCGGTCGACGCTGAGACGCCGTCGTACGAGCTGGCGGAGGTCGCCGTAGGTGTCAACGGCACGTGGGTGGCCACGTTCTATCTATGGCCGGGCGGATACGCCTGCGCCTACAACTCCTCCTTTCTGCTCAACGGCAGACCTCTGTCCAGCTCGAACCCGCTGAGGATCGGCGCGGATCCCTACACAGGCCTCTGGTGTCCGCCGCCGTGGAACGGCACGGGCCACTGCGCCGCGTGGGGCGCCTCGCTGTCCATGGGGAGAGTTCTACTGGCTAGATGTATTCCATGAAGGGGCAAGTGGCAACCCCCATAATAGTGGCCGCGGCGATAGCCGCCGCAGCTGTCCTGGCCGTAGCTCTGATATACATGGGCGCCCTCTCCGCAGATTTTCCGAGCGCCTCGGCGTCGGTAACCGAGCAGAACGGCGTGCTCATCGCGTCGATAACAGTACTGCGCGGCTCTCTTAGAGGAGTTGCGTTGATCTACACCGCGCCTGATGGGTCGTCGTGGTATGCCAAGCCCATATACTGTCTGGGCCCGCAGACGCAGATTATGGCGGCCTCGGCGCTGTTCGAGAGGCCTCTGTATTCAGGCCAGGGGGCCACATGCGCCTTCCAGATGTGGTATCCGGCCGCCGGCAGTTACGGCTTCGATCTGGTGGGCATCGGCGCGGGGGGCGTCGTGAGCGTGGCTAGGGGCGTCGTCCCGACCGCGCGGGCTAACGGCTACTCGGGGCAACTGCCCGCGGGGAATATATACAGCCCGAGCCGGACGCCGTCCATAGGGCTGGCCGGCAATACATACAACTTCACATCTATCTCGACGTACTGGCCGGGCCGCGGATATCTGGCCGTCGAGGTCAAGTGGGGCTACACAAACTCCACGTGTCTGGCCGACGGGCTCTACATCTCCCTCTTCGCGCCTTCCAACGCCCGCGCGTTGGTGGCGCCGTCCGACGAGGGGCTGGGCGTTCTTCCGTTCGGCGGCGCCGACTACGTGCCCGCCGGAAGTTCTCCCCAGATCTTCCTGCAGTTAAACCCCTACGACTACGGGCTCGAGGACGGATCCTTCGAATTCGCGGTAATTAACTCGTCCGGCGGCAGAGGCCTCGTGCGGCCGACCGGCTTCGACGTATCCAAGTCGTGGCCCGCCGACATCTGGACCGCGTACCTCTTGTACAACTCCTCCAGCAACACGCTGCTGGCCGAGTGGATAGCGCCTGGCGCATTCAGCGAAGTCTACGTCTACAATTTGACCGATTACGGCCTAGCCAGGCCTCCTGCGGGCAATTACGTAACCGTCGTGGGCGTCGCGAACGGCGGATGCGCGGCCAACTGGCGCGTATACAGCTACGCGGCGGCCTCGGGAGGGTGATGGATCTATACATTGTGTCAGCCGCAGTCTCGTTGGCGGTGGCCGCGATGATGGTCGGCGCCTTTTTGATGCATCTAGGCGTTCAGAGCAGCGCCCCCAGTTGCTCCGACTGCGTCTTCTACATAAGGGGACCTGTGGCCTTGGTCCAGACGGACGGCTCGGCGTATTTGGTCCGAGGGCCGGCGCTCGCGAACTCGTCGGTGTTGGCCCAGTACGCATGGGCCTACGGGCCCGGCGGGCGTCCCCTGAGCCCCGGAGAGGAGCTCCCATGTCCTTACCTGATGCGCGTCGAGGTCGTGGACGGAGTCGCGTACGCCGAATGCGTGGGGCGATGAGGGGCCAGTGGTCCCTCGCATACGCCCTGGTCGCCCTAGCCGTCGTGGCCTGGGCTATGGCCGTTCTATACGCCTCCCACCCGCGCTACGACCAGATAGACCTCCCCCAGACGCTCTACAGGCTGAAGCTCGAGTCCCTCGCCGCCTCCCAGATCCACTGCGTCACCTACGCAACGGCCGGTCCCTCCATATATTGCAACGGCTCCGTCCTCTCCACCTCGGGCGTAAATAGATCGGTGTTGATATACTACCGGGGGGGCCTCGTGGCGGCGCGGCTGTCCAGATCGTGGGGGCCTATAAACTACACCCTATATCTGGCCTTGATCAACTGCACCGCCGTCGTGGCGCCCAACGGCGGCGTGGCGAGGGCGTACTACATAGCTCTGTCGTCTACGCTTGACTACATGCCGGAGCTATATGTAAACGCCAGCGCGGCCGAGACAGCCGTCCTGGGAAGCAACAACGGCTATCTGGCGCCGCAACGGGAATATCTCCTCGCCGTGTCTAAAGGTCCGCACCTGGAGGTCGTGGATTTCCCGGTGTCGCTGGTGATCACTTGTAGTAATCCATGAGGTGGCTGGTCCTAATACTGGCGGCGGCCGTGCTGGCCGAGGCGGCCGTCCAGGCCCCGACGTGCCAAGCGATAAACTCCACCCTGATCTCCAGCGGCATGTCGCCCCCCGAGATCCCCCTGTCAGTAGACCTAAAGCTGAATTTCCTGGGCATACCTAGGGCCCTGTCGACGCCTGTGGTCTACGTGACGGGCAATACGACATATACGGCGACCTCCGGAGGCTTCACCGTCTACGGCCTCACTAGGGGATCCATATTCCTGGCGGGCGCCCCAACTCCGACAGATGGGAAATTCAATGTATCAATATTTATACAATATTATACATATAAATATAATATATATTATGTTGTATATAATTGTTCGGGTAATATAGAAAGAGGCACTATAGCCAATGTGACCGAAACCTCTCTATCGACGTATAGCGATAAGGCGGGAGGGGCTATACCCGGGCTCGTCTGGAGCTACGCGCAGACTCTCTACCTCCCTGCGCCGTATACATCGCTGCCGACCAACTGGTACGTCGGGCCCGATCTGAGCGACTATGTGGAGATCGCGGTGGCGGTTGAGGAGCCCGACGTTTTGAGCGGGCTTTCCGCCGGTCAGACGAACAGAGGCACGCTCGGGATAACCGCCGTGGTCAACTCCACCTCATTGGTCCTGGGCGACACGGCCCAGGGGTTGCCGCAAGTCAATCCGTTCAAGGCGAGGTATTCGCCGGGCAGCTTCAACTGGAGCCCGCAGGGGTCCTACGGCCGCCTCTCGGGCCTCCTTCCGCTCAACGGGCAGCTCCCCAGCTCCATAAGCCTAGAGGCTTGGTTCGTGCCGGAGCTCTGGACAGCGCCGTTGGAGGTGGAATCCCCGAAGGCGCCGGGGGTGGTGGCGCTCCCCACCAGCTACATCCTGTTGAACCAGACGGCTGAGGGGCTGGTGGCCCTCCTCGACCCAACATATAGAGTCCTGGCGAGCACCTACACGGCGCAGTGGCCCAACTTCGCCGCAGCGGTCAGCCATCTGCTGGCGTCTGTATACCCGGGCGAGCTTCCCTCGCTGGGTCCATTCGCGCTGTCGCCTCTGGCCTACGGCTCGGGCGGCTGGAACTACTACAACCTCTATACATATATCGAGTGGCCTGGCGACGCCCTCTGGGAACCGTACCTACGCCTCGGCTCCGCCGAGATCTGGATAGAGGGAGGGTCGGCGGACGTCTACATGCCCGCCGGAGGCGTCTCAGACCTCTACGCCTCGTTGCTGGGATACCTCATCTTCGGAGGCCGCTATATAGGCTATTTCCCCAGAGGCTATGGCGGAGCCTCCGGCTACATTGTAGCGAGCCCTCTAGGCGGCAACGTGGCCTGGGACGGGCGCCTCGGAGGCGTCATACTCACCGAGATAGGCGGCTACGGAGCCACGTCGCGGCTAATCCCGTGGTCCTACCCAGCTCCACCTGATCAGACCACCTACGGCCTGGCCATGCTTCTATCGCGCTGGTCCTACTCGACATCGCCCAGCTACGTCTGGGCCACCCTGCTCGGCGGCTACTACCAGTCCAAAGGCCCGGCGGTGGACCCCGTGACAGGCCTCGCGGGAGCGTCCCAAGACGCCGTTTTCGTCTCGCCCCCTCCCGGCGGGCCGGCCTACCCGGCCGACGTCTACGTCGTCGTGCCGCGGCCGTGGCAGATCGAGGCGCAGAGCGCCGCGCCCTACGTGGCGAGCGTCGTCAGGGGCGGCAACGGCCAGCCCGCCGGAGTCGTCCTGTGGTCGCTGGTCCCCCTGGTCCCGTGCCGCTCGCTCCTCTGCGCAGATCCACGAGAGGCCTGGTGGAACGGCGAATTCGCGGGCAACGCCGTGCTGAGGGGAGCGGCCTACGGCCTGGCCGTCATGTGGCTGGGCAGATCTCCGGTCAGCATGTCCATCTACGTGAACGCAAGCGGCGCGCG
Organism: Thermoproteus sp. CP80; assembly: GCF_002077075.2. Taxonomy (GTDB): domain Archaea; phylum Thermoproteota; class Thermoprotei; order Thermoproteales; family Thermoproteaceae; genus Thermoproteus. The sequence continues at coordinate 4,660 of NZ_LCWM02000001.1, forward strand.
GTACGCCAACGGGTCTTGGGCCGGATCGACCTGGCCGGCCGAAGGGACGTACAACATCTCGCTGGGAACGTTCGTGCTGGAGCCCTACAGGCCATACCTAATAGTGCCCGGCTCGGCGATGCCGCTCCCCAACGCGTCCGGCTGCGGGCTGGCCCCGACGCCGCCGGGCTGGCTCCTGTCGCCTACCTCCAGCGGGTTCTTCTGGATAGAATTCGCCGTAGGCAACACGGCGAGCTACGGCTACTACTACACGACCGCGCTGGCGATGAACTACACGGTGTCTGACGACATGGCGCGCATACTGCGCCCTAGCGAGATCATGGCCGCGTTCTTCTGCCTGGCGGTAAACGGCACCACGCCGTATCCCCCCTCTCTGGCCGGCTGGTTCCCCTCAGGTTGCGCCCCGCTGGGCTGGCTCCCGCTGGACGTCTCGCAGGGCCGTTACGTCTACTGGAGGGCCGACTGCTCGGCGGGTCGAGCGGCCGTGCAGGGGGATCTGGAGCCGTACGCCGGCTTCGACGTAGGCCTAGGGTCCGTCGAGCTGATGCATGGATCTATATCATATGTATATATAAAGCCATATATCCTTATTAACAGTTCAGGTATCTATATATATGTAGATAATAATTTCACTAAATACATAGACGGATTCTATATATATCTAAATAGAAATGGGACATGGGTACGCCAGTATTTCTGTCCGGGCAAGTCGCTGTATATACCGTGGGGCGTTGCCGAGAGGCTTTCTGTCTATCCCTGGGACCCGGCCAAGGTGATACCGGCGATCGACTTCTCGGCGTCCACAAATTCGGATATAACATATCCCGTACCCCAGTGGGCTACCCTGGCCAACTGGTGGTCCTTGCCGACGCGCGCCGGGACGTACAGCGATCTCGACGCGCTCGGCGCGCTGGGTTGTAGCCCCGCCTGAAGTCAGCCGAACGCCCTGTCGCCCGCGTCGCCGAGCCCCGGCACTATGAACCCGTTTTTGTCGAGAAATTCGTCTATGGCTACTGCGTATATCTCCGCGTGGGGGTATGCGGCCAGCACGCGCTCTACGCCCATCGGCGTGGCTATCACCGAGGCCACCAGCAACCTCTTCGGCGTGCCCCTCTTCAGCACCTCCCGTATAGCGGAGGCCATGGTGACCCCGGTGGCCAGCATGGGGTCGGCTATGAGGACCACGGAGCCCTCAACGTCGGGAATCCTGACGTAGTACACGTCGACGCTCACGGTCCCTCCCTCCTCCCTCCTCCTGGCCGCAATAACGCCTATCCTGGCCTCCGGAAAGGCCTTGAGGAGGCCCTCGACGAGCGGCATGGCCGCCCTCAACACCTCGATTATGACCACCCTATCCAGATCCTCGAGGACGATGCCCCTAGCCTCCCCGAGCGGCGTCCTGACCGCCACCTCCCTCTTGGGAAATCTCCTGGCCACCTCGTAGCCCATTATGCGGCCGAGCCTCACAAGCCCCTTGCGGAACTCGAGGCTGG
>NZ_LCWM02000001.1:6723-86265 GCF_002077075.2 Thermoproteus sp. CP80
GCCGCCGCGTCTCTATCCACGGCGTGGCCGCGGGGACAGTATAAAGTATGCCAACCGCCGTTGTCCCTCAGTAGCGCGAAGTGGATGGGGCACACCCGGCTATTGCGATACGGCGAGACGTAAACTACTACAGAGTCAGTCTCCCTCGCCTTGTCCTCTATTGTCTTGAGCAACTTCCTAAACGGCGTCTGCTTGACGCGGTGTCTCAGCTCTCTTTTCTTCACCTTCTTCTCCTCAAGGCCGATCATCTCCTCTTGCGGGTTTTTGCCCAGCTCCTCGGTAATAATCACGGCTGGTCTCTTCGTCATCTCACGGGCGATATGCCTTACCCGGCCCTCCTTCCGCCCCCTCTCGCGGAGTCTCTTCGCGAATTTTCTAAACTCCCTAGTGTCCGTCACGTTCTGTACCTTCTCTTCGCCGTCTCTCCCGGCGTATGGGTATTTCCGCTTCAGCTCCTCCAGCTTTCTGCCTCTAACCGCCTCGTACCTCTTCGCGAGGCGGCCGAAGTCCGTCCTTATGGAGTATACGGCGGGGTCTACGTATTGCCTATTCCACCGCGCCACGGCGTCTACTGTGGCCAAGAGGCTCACCCTGGCGACTGCGACTGTGTTTTCGTTTACGTCGAAGGTAACTACTTCTGCCGGAGGCTCCCCCCTCGGCTGTACGTCGAATACGAATATCGCATACCACCTGCCCCTCCGCCGCTTCAACATCAACGTGGACGCCAGCTCGGCCTCTCCCCTCAGCGCCTTCCACCAGTAGAGCCAGAACCTCCTGTGGGGCTTTATCCAGACCTCCCTCCTCCCGCCGGGGAGCGACAGCGCCAGCCTAACGGGGGCCGCGGAGCCGACGGCCTTCTTGTAGCTCCAGCTGTCCTTGGCGAATCTTATCGAGACCCGCCTCACCTCGGGGCGGGGCTTGCGGACCCGGCCGTCCCTCCTCGCCTCCAGAAACGACCTCCCCACCTCTATGCCTTGGTTCATGGCCTGCTGGATCAGCTGCGAATGCAACCACGGATACAGCTCCCTAAAACGCCTATACAGCTCGCCGTACTTCTCCCTCTCCAGCCTCCCCCTCTCAGCCACATACACCGCCGTCTCCTCCACGATGCGGCGGTACGCCTCCGCCACGGCGTATAGCTCAGGCGGCGGATCCTCCAGCTCAACCGCTACCGCCCTCCTCATACTCCTCACGTTCTCCATACGCTAGCCTCCCACAAAAAAGCTTGACGAACCGGCACCCCGCCCTAAAGGGCGAGGCTTTCCGCTAAACCTTTATAACGCGGCTGCGCGGACCCCCCATGGGGTGGCCCTATAGGCCCTACAGATCCAGCGAGGCTGTGGACTTCCTCCTCGCCATAGCGTCGGTGGCGGTCGCCTACCTCCTCAACTTCAACAACCCCATAGCGGGCATCCTGTTGCCGACCACCGCGGTGGCTATAGCCATAGTTCCCCACGAGCTTGCGCACAGGCAGATCGCCAGACGCAGGGGCTGTTGGTCTAGATTTGCCCTCTACCGGCCCGGCTTCCTGGTCACCTTGATAGTCAACGGCCTCGTCGGAATCTTCGCGAGGGGCCCGGTGTTGTTCATATCCGGCTACACCCTCATATCTTGCTACAGCTATACGCGCGAAGACGACGGGCTCATCTCTCTGGCGGGGCCCGCGACGAACATGGCGGTGGCTCTGCTATCGCTGGCCCTGCTCTCCCTGCCGGTGGAACTCGGCCTTCTGACAGCCCAGTTCCTGATATATCTGATGAGGCTCAACTCCTTCGTGGCCTTCTTCAACCTGCTACCGCTCGGGCCTCTCGACGGCGCCAAGATATTCAGGTGGAACATACCGATTTGGGCTGTCATGTTCCTCGCCGCGATATACCTCTCGTTCATCATCTAACGCGCCCGCGAGGAGGCCTCACCTCTCGAGGCGCGACAATCTGTCGAGCAGCTTCCTATATTCGTCGCGCAGCTTCTCCACCTCCTCCCGCAGCCTCTGGTACTCCGCGCCGCGGTCCATCGCTTTTCTGATCTTCTCAGCGGCCTCGCGGGCCATCCTCCTGATCCTTCCGTCCACGTCCCTCTCAGCCCGCTCCTGTAGATCGGGCATCAGCCGCGCGTCCATTAGGTCCAGGGCCGCCGTAACGGCGGCAGCCCTTATGCGGTAGTTATCGTCGCGCAACGCCCTGCGCAACGCCTCCAGCACCTGCGGCCTGGGGCCGAACTTGGAGAGCGACTGGACTGCGGTCATTCTGATCCAGGTCGGCTTGTCCTCGCCGGCGTGTGCCAGGACCACCTCAAGAGCTCCGTCGCCCCCAAGCTCGGCGAGCCCCTCTATGGCGCCTCTGGTCACCACGTCCATATGTCCGCCGTACCCTAGAGCCTTTCTGAGGCTATATTCGGCGAATTCCCACTTGGTCTTACCCAGGGCCTTCGCCGCCTCGTACCTGACGTAGTAGCTCTCCGAACCGTCGTGCAGCACCCTGTCCAGAAACTCCGCGGCCTCGCGCCGCCTCGCGTTGCCCAGCGCCTCCATCACCGCGCGCCGGGCCCTCGGGTGGCGTACATCGCGGTAGGCCTCCATCAACGCCTTGACCGAGTCGGCCGTGCCTATGGCGCCAAGCGCGCGCGCCGCCTCGGCGGCGACGCCCCAGAACTTGTCGCGAAGCGCCTTGGCCAGGAACTCGACGGCTCTGTTGCTCCCGTTTCTCCGCAGGGCCTCCACGGCCTGCAACCTGCAGTAGAGATTCGCGTCGTCCAACATGGCGCCGAGCGCCTCTACTGGGAAGTTGAGCTCCACCACCTTGAGCAGCTTGAAGTCCGGGTCTATACAGGCATATCTGGCCTTCTCCCCGAGGGGCACCTCCAGGCGCTTCTCAGAGAAGCTCACCGATATTTTGTCCCGCCGCCCGTCCTCGTAGGCCACCTCGATCTCCAGCGGCAACGTGTACACGGGAAAGCTGTCGTCCGGCTGGGCTTGTTCCAGCACCAGCCTCACTCCGTTGTTCTTGCTCCAGGAGGCCTTCACGACGGGGTGGCCGGCCGAGTAGAAGAACTGCCGCCACAGCCACTCGAGATCCATGCCGCTGGCCTCCTCCAGGGCTTTCCTCAGATCCTCTATATCGGCGTTCCTGTACCTATGGCGCTCCAGAAAGAGCTTGAGCCCCCTTCTGAACGCCTCGTCGCCCAGCAAGCTCCTTATCGTATGTAGGACGACGGACCCCTTCTCGTAGGAATGCCTGTCGAAGACCTCCTCAGGTATAGCGTAGAGGTTGGTCACTATGGGCCTGGCGTAGCGCGTGCTGTACTCGTTGAGGTACGCCTTGAGGTTTAGGTACATCTCGTAGAGGTACTCGTCTCTGCCCTTAGAGCGCTCCGTCCAGAGGGCCTCTATGAACGTGGCGAACGACTCGTTTATGGAGATGTGGCCCCAGTCCTTCGCCGTGACCAAATCGCCGAACCACTGATGGGCCATCTCATGGGCCACGAGGGGATCCGAGGAGAAGTCCTCCTGGAGGCAGGGGAAGTCCTCGTAGGGGCAGTGCGCGTGCTTGTCGTGAAGGGTCCAGTCTGTGAGGATCGTGAACGTGGTGTTCTCCATCCCTCCGTAGACGAACTCCTGGACCACCACCTGCGCGTAGCGCTCGTAGGGGTAAGGAACCCCTAGATACTCCTCGAAGAACTTCATTATGTTGCAGGTGTTCCTGAAGCTGTACTGAGCCACCCCGGCGCGCCCCCTGGGCAACCAGTACTCCAGCTCTACGTTGCCGCATTTGTCCCGAGCTATCTCGAAGTCGCCTGCGGCGAGCGCTATCAGATAGGGCGACATGGGGTGCCTCATCTCCCAGACGAACGTCTGCTTGTCGCCGCCGTCCCTCACCTCCACCAATACGCCGTTGCTCCCCGCGACGTAGGGCTTGGGGACCGTTATGGAGAGCCTCCAGGGGAATTTGATGTTTGGCGTATCGGGCAGAGGGATCCAGTATCTATTGTCCTCGCTCTCGCCCTGCGTCCAGGCCATGGGCACTCTGTAGGGGTGGTGTCTGTCGGGCAGGACGAAGTAGATGCCCTTGCGGGGCTTCGCCCTATACCTTACCTCGAACTCGGCCTCGCGGCCCGCCGGGAGGTTCAGATCTAGGGATATGCTCTCCCCGTCGTAGGAGTAGCCGGTCGATGCGCCCAGCACCTCGAGCTCGGCGGCGTCGAGCGCCAGCCTGCGGAGGTCCCTCTTGGCCCTCACCCTGTATCTCGCGACGCCCCTAACCTCGCGGCTCCAGATGTCTAGCTCTACGTCCAAGTCGAGCTTAACCACGTCGAAGTCGTACTGCCGCGGGAAGCGGGGGACATATTCCGGGAAGGCGAAGTCCCTCCCCACCAGATATCGGGCCATGGCACACTGAGGGGTCTGGGTTTAAAGCATTCCGTTTCTCGGTCCTCCCGCCGGCGGGGCGACGGCCTGCGTGGACTGCGGATGCCGCCCCGGCCCAGGCGCGCGGCCGTATAGCTTTTAAACTGCGCCTCTCGCCAATGCGTGATCGACAAGATAAAGCCGCAGACGGTGGGGCAGGAGCGGGCTCTCAACGCGCTGTCAGACTCGGAGAACGAGATAGTTGGGCTCTTCGGCCCCACGGGCACCGGCAAGTCGTTGTTGAGCATAGCCTACGGCATATCCTCGGTGCAGAGCGGCAGATACAAGCGGTTCGTGATAGCGAGGCCCATCGTCGACGTGTCGACGGGCCGCGCGCTCACGCCTGAGGATCTGGGAGAGATGTACTACAAGCTGGCCGCCGCGTACATCCAAGACATCTTGGGCGAATATGCGACGGGCGGCGAGATAGAGAAGCTGTTGAGGGAGGAGGCCGTCGTGGTGACCGACGTGAACTATCTGAGGGGGAGGACCTTCGACGATACCGTCATGTTCCTCGACGATGCTCAGAACGTACAGCCGGACAGCGCCGCGGAGGTCCTCATAAGGCTGGGCAGAAACAGCAAGTTGATCGTGGCGGGCGATCCAGTGTTTCAACGCGGCGAGGACGGCGCAGACGGCGCGACGTTGTTGAGGGAGGCTCTGTTGGGCGAGGAGAAGGCCGTCGTGGTGGATCTGGGCGTTAAGGACATCGTGAGGCCGGGGGCCAGGAGGGGTATAAAGCTCGCCTTGGAGCTACGCATGCGGAAACGCCGGCTCACCGATTCGGAGAGGTACGTGGAGGACGCCTTCAAGGTCTACGCCCCGGACGCCGACGTGATAACGGCGATAGAGTTCAAGTCGGACAAGGAGTCTCTGGGCATAAAGGGCGATGTCCCCGACGCCTTGGTCTTCGTGAAGGAGGGGCATCTGGGGAGGGCGGTGGGCAGAGGGGGCGAACGAATAAAGAGCATAGAGAACGACGTTGGGCTTAGGCTGAGGCTCGTCGAGATGACCCTCGACTTCAAGAACTGGATAAGGGCCCTGCACCCCGCCGGCTGGATCGCGAAGCACATACTGGATGTGGATTTCGCAGGCCCCGAGCTGTTGGTGTCCGTCAGGCGTAGCGAGTTCGGCTCGTTCGTGGGCCATAGAGGCGCCTACGTGAGGCTTATGGACAGGGTCTTCAGGAGGCTTCTGTCCATAGGAGTCCGCGCGGTGGAGGCGGAGGAGGAAAGGTGAAGGTCCGTCTCCATATATTCATAAGAGGAGAGCTGAATCTGCCTGGCGTGCCCTTTAGGCAGATAATGAGGGAGGTGGCGAGGAGGAACAACGTCGTCGGGTGGGTGCGTTTCCTCTCCGACGACGTGGCCGAGGCGGTGCTGGAGGGCGAGGAGAGGGACGTAGACGCGGTGCTGAGATGGGCCTACGCCGGTCCGCAGGGCACTAAGGTCAGGGAGGTCGAGATATCCAGGGAGGAGTATAGAGGGGAATATAAGGACTTCGGGGTTCTGTAGCGCCTCCGCTACGGAGGTCCGACAAGCCCGTATAGCGCCAAGTACAGGGCAAATCCAAGCGCCATGTGGGCCACGTACGGCACGCCGTATCTAGCCACCACGTAGTCGCCCTCTATCCTTTCCGGCGGCTTGTACTTCTCGACGTCCCTGACCTCGCCTATAAGATATCTATGGCTCCTCCTGAGGGCCTCCTCGCGGGTTATGCATATATGCGTGAACTTCTGAGTCAGAGTCATCCTGCACGGCCTCCTGTTGTTGATCAAAAGCAGCCATATGGACGTCCCCAGCACCGATATGCCGGCGCCCAGCACCACGACCGCCGGAGTGGGCAACGCGGGCGAGAACGGCGGGAATAGGGACAGCGCCGCTATGGCCAACGAATCCGCGTATCCGCTCCCGGTGAGCCGCATGGCCAGGGCCAGCACGAGGCCCAACATGGGCGACATTATGTACAGAGGCGCGCTCCACGAGAGGTACGCCGCGGCGAGGGCCGGCGGAAATAGAAGCGCTATAACCCAAGCGTCTATCTCTCTCGTCTTTACGTCCTGGTAGGACGCAAACCCCAGGACGGCCAGCTCGGCCAGTCCGAGCGCCTCAAGCATCACGGAAGCCTTCTCTTCAGCTCGTCTATCCTCGGGGTCTTCAGCGGGTCTATCCCTCTGGCCAACGCGATCTTCACGGTGGCTATGCCCACGTGTTTTAAGAACGTCAAGATCCCGCCGACGGTCATAGGCACCTCGAAGACCTCGCCGGACAGCAGATCCACGGTGAGCCTCACCCTGGTTCTGTGCTCGGCAGGTATGTCGGGGCTCGTCATGGCCATTATGGGGCCTGAGGCGCCCTCTATCCAGTTGTGGTGGGCCTCCGGCAGGACCTCGACCGATGGATCCAGCTTGGCGTTTTCGTTGGCCTCGTTCTTGACTCTATAGGCCAGGCCCTGCATGGATACGGGCGCCACTATGGTGGGCCTCGCGCCGAGGGTTTTAACCAGCCTATCGGCCAGCCTCTCGTCGTAGGGCAGTGAGGAAGGCGTGTCGAAGTTCACTCCATAGATCTTCCTCAAGGTCCATAAAGCCGCCGTCAACATCTGCGGCAGGGCGGCGCGGGGCGCCGAGGCCTTCGGCACCTTGATCGTCGGGATGCCCATCTCGGCCAGCTTGCCGCCCGTGGTTATGGCGATGACGGGCATGCCCCGCCTCAGCGCGGCCGCCGCGGCTGTGATGGTCTCGACCGTGTTGCCCGAATAGGACACGGCGAGCATGAGCCCGTCGCCCCCCCTGAAGAAGTAGTCCTTGACGACGACCGCCTCGAAGGGCCACCCCCAGACGAAGGAGAGGTCCCTTATTAGGTCCCCTACGACGCCGGAGCCCCCCATCCCGGCTATATACAGCCTATCCGCCGGCGCCAGCCTGTAGAGGCGTCCTTGGTACTGATACTCCTCGGGCAGATCCACCTCAGACGTAATCAGGTACCTCTCCCAGTTTAGGTAGTCGTCCAACACGTGTCAATTAGGCCTAATTAATATATGCCACATCCCTCTGTGGAGTTTCGCGTAGTTGTTAACGGCGTGGAGATAGTGAGGGAGTGGAGCTGGGACAGGGTATCTAGAGTGAAGGAGGAGCTGAAGAGGATGGGGTTTAGGTGGACGGGCGGCGGATGGGTAGGCAGATTGAGGGATCCCGCGTCTCTATATGCGCTGAAGGCGTTGCTCGACCTCAGCGACGAGGAGCTGGACGAGGTCGCGAAGGCCAGCGGCGTCGGCTCCGGCGACGCGGTGCTGGTGGTGGGGAACATAGCCGACCGCCTGAGGCCGTACGTGGCGGCTTCCTACGGCTCGTCCCACCTCGTCTCCGTGACTAGGTTCATCAGAGACTTCATAGCGTCGGATCGAAAGGCCATAGCGGAGGTCTCCTCCTATGAGGAATACGTGCGGCGTGCGGCCGAGGAGTTCAGGTCGCTGGTTAGAGGCCTGGAGATCAGAGGCGATCTAGAGGCGGCCGTGAGGAGCGCCGTTGAGATAGCCCTCAGCTCGGAGCGCCTCAAGTCCCTCTACGAGCGCCGCGTCGCGTGGAGGCGCGTGGAGCTCTGGCCGACGAAGGCCGTGCTCAACTTCGCCGGGAGGGAGCTGGCCGCGGAGCTGGGCAACTTCAAGCTGGCCTATAACGTGGTCGAGAAAGACGGCGAAGTTAAACAGATATTTATAAAACTTGTTAAAATGTCAAGAGAAAATGATAAAATAATTATAAAATATCCAGTATTTATTAGAGAGAAAATTTCGGATGTGTTAAGGAAATATGGCTATATCGTCCTGAAGAGAGATCTGGAGTATGGACGGGTTGAGTATAGACAGAATATATCTCTCCACGATTTCCAGAGGAGGGCGGTCGACAGCTGGGAGAAGGCGGGGAGAAGAGGCACTATAGCCGTGCCCACCGGCGGAGGTAAGACGTTCATAGCATTGGCCGCATTGGCGAGGGCGTCAACCACGGCGCTCGTGCTGGCCGTCACGCAGGAGCTGGCAACCCAGTGGGCGGAGAGGCTTAGGAGGCATCTGGGAGTGAGCCCCGGCATGTTGGGGGCAGGTAGACACGACGTGAGGGACGTCACCGTGGCTATCTACAACTCGGCGGTGAAGTACATAGACGAGCTGGTGGGGAGGTTCGGCGTGGTGGTCTTCGACGAGGCCCACCACGTCCCCGCCGAGACCTTCAAGGAGGTGGCCCTAGCCCTCGACTCGCCCTTCAGGCTGGCCATATCCGCAACGCCTAGGCGCGAAGACGGCAACGAGATGTTGATATATGAAGCGGTGGGTCCCCTAGTATATAGAGCTACATATAGCGAGATGATCGAGGCGGGCCTGGTGGTGCCCGTGGAGCATTACAGGATATATATCAAGCCTAGCCCCGAGGAGGAGCAGAGCTATAGATCGGCGCAGGCCGCCACAGACAACGCAATAGTCCTTAGAAACATCGCGTCGCAGATCTCGTCGAAGATCCCGATAGCCGTCGAGGTCGTCAAGAGGGAAGTCGCCCTAGGCCATAAAGTGCTCGTCTTCACCCAGTTCCTGGAACAAGCCAAGGCCGTATACAATAGATTGCGCGAGGAGTCCATACGTTCCGAGCTGATAACGTCCGAAGAACGCGACAGGGCCTCTGCTTTTTCGCGGTTCCTGTCGGGAGCCTCCAAGGTGGTGGTGACCACCACCGTATTGGACGAAGGCGTGGATGTGCCCGACGCCGACGTCGCCGTGGTGGTCAGCGGCAGCGGCTCCAAGCGGCAGATGTTGCAGCGAGTGGGGAGGGTGGTGAGGAGGGCTCCCGGCAAGACTGTGGCTCGCGTGTACGAGCTAATCGCAAGAGGCACCATAGAGGAGGCTCTGTCGGAAGCCCGACATATGGATGACGTAATTGAGGAGTCCATATGCAGAAAGTTCTCGGAGCAGACCCTCAGAGAGTTTCTGCGCGCGACGAAGCTCACCGATTTCAGGAGCTTTTAAGGCGCAGTGGGATCGTGGAGACGGTTGAGGAATATCTCTATCTGCTTCTGGAGTCCGCCATAGCGGCGGTCCTCATAGCTGTGGCGGTCGCCATCGGAAGCAACTTGATAAAGGATATATCTTCAATATATGAACAAGGATTTAAAGATATAAAATATATGATAAATATTATAAAATATGCGAATATTGTATAATATAGTTATAATAATATTGCTACTAATGTTGCTGTGGATGGCCGTGGAGGCGGAAAAAATAGCGGCGATGCTCAACATCTTATTTAAATGATATCACAGATTGAAGCGATATATATAATTATTATTTTTATATTATCGTTATTTATATTTATATTGTTTATGAATGTTGCTATGTCTTTATCTATAGATAGATATCTTTTTCTTCTTTCCGTATACGCCAGGTGTAATCAAACGTATATATATACCTATTATTCCACCAATTATTCCATCAGCTCGCCGCTTATTTGTATCAACATAACATCGAGCCGCGGGAATTTAACTCTCTCTGTGCGATATCTAGTACTGGCGCGGCCCTAGCGTCGGTTCGTCTAGCTTCTTCATCGGTCGTCCAGGCCAGACCTCCCCATCCGCCCCTCTCAGGTCATATCTACATAAAGATTGCGAACCTGACGTCTTATCGCTACATTTATTGCATATAAAAATGTTATATAAATTAATTATGAATTTTATCTATTAATAAAAAGTTTAGCTTTAATATTAAAATAATATAAACGCTATATTAATAGTTTAAAGAGCAAGTAAGAATTAAAAAGAGCACCTATGAGGTTGGCCATGGCCGAGCAGAAAGACCTGTCGCAATACCAGAGAGTGGTGATAGACCAAGACCTCTGCATATCGTGCGGCGCGTGCGTAGCCGTATGTCCCTGGCAGGCCCTCGAGCTGGACGAGAACGCGAAGGCCCGCCTAATCTGGGAGAAGTGCTACGACGACTTCAGCTGTGTGGCCGCCTGTCCAGTTAAGTGTATATACAAGACTAGCGAGGCGCCGGACGACGCCAAGAAGAAGCCCAACTGGTATAGGCTTGGCAAGCAGCTGAGCCCCGACGAGCAGAAGATATTGAACGACTGGAAGGCGAAATTCGGCATACCGGTGGACCCGTTGCCTCCGTCCTAGGAGGGTTAATTTATAAAACGTTTTTGTATAGATTGCAGATGGACAAGGTTTTTCAAGTCGCAGATCTATTGAACAGAGCGAACTGCGCCGTGGCTCTCACGGGCGCGGGCATATCGACAGCCAGCGGCATACCGGACTTCAGAGGCCCTCAAGGCATCTGGAGGAAGGTAGATCCGTCTAAGTTCGAGATCTCCCATCTCTACCGAAATCCCGACGAGGTCTGGAGACTCTTCGTCTCCATCTTTGCGCCGAAGGAGACCATAGCCCCCAACCCCGCACATAAGGCCTTGGCCCAATTGGAGTCAATGGGGAAGCTCTGCGCAGTGATTACACAGAACGTCGATGGGCTACACCAGGCGGCCGGCTCGGCTAGAGTCGTGGAGCTCCACGGCTCTCTGAGGTACGCCGTATGCACCAAATGCGGCATGAAGTACACCCTCGGCGAGGTGTTGTCCACGTACAACGGGTCGGCGCCTAGATGCAGGGTCTGCGGCGGCGTCCTGAAGCCCGACGTGGTCTTCTTCGGAGAGCCTCTGCCCCAGGAGGCGCTCAACGAGGCGGTGTTGCTATCGGAGCTCTCCGAGGTCTTTATGGTCATAGGCTCCTCGCTCGCCGTGGCGCCGGCAAACCGGTTGCCGCTAATAGCCAAGAGGCATGGGGCCAAGATAGTGATAATAAACTCGGGGCCGACCGAGATGGACGAGATAGCCGACGTGGTGATAGAGGGGAGAGCCGAGGAGGTGTTGCCCAGAATCGTCGAGGCCCTAAGGGCAGGCTATAGAGAAGGGGCTTTTCGAGACTAGGGACCTCGCGAGCTGTTCCCTCAGCTTCGGGATGTCTATACAGCCGATCCTCTCCGGGGCATCCTCGAGAAGTCTAAGCGCCTCCCCGGCCAGGAGGACGAACTTGTCCGGGGCCCCCTCCTGCAGTTTGACGAATGCGGCCGACATAAGGATTAGGCCCTGCAGAGATCTGTCGCCGCTTCTACGCCAGGCCGGCTCTATCTCGGCATGCGCCTCCCAGAACCTCTCCGAGTTGAATAAGGCCACGAATCTGCCTATATCTCCGCTGCCCAGCGCGTCCTCGTTGGTCACGTCTATGGCCGCGTAGACGCGCCCGACCGCCTCCTCCACTCTACGTCTGGCGTCCTCGACGTCTACGCCTCTCACCAAAATCTCTAGATGGCGCGAGGCCACCCGCACGTTCAACACGGGGAGGAGGCCCCGCAGGTCGCGTAGCAGCTGAGCCCTCTGAGAAGGCGTATAGCCCGGATTCTCCGCAATCAGAAGATATCTTATATTATTCATTTATATTTTAACAATTATTTTATTAAGATTAAACTGAATATCTACTATCACTTTTAAATCACCATAACTTTGTTTTATGCGCCTTACCGTGGCTAACGCCTTGTTTATGCGCTCCAGAAGCTCCGTGTTGTCGGGAAGCTCGCCGCCTGTATAAAGCTCGACGCCCTCGGCGAGCTTCAGCTCGACGCCAAACGCCTTGGCGAGCTCGACGAACTTGAGATATCTCTCCTCCATGGCCGCAAGGGCCTCCCTTCTGTTTCTATAATGTTCTGCGTGGTCCTTCAGCGATGTAAGGATGTTTTCGAGTTCGCTGAGGGTGAGGAAGAGGGACATTATTCCTGTCCTCCGTAGTAGTACGCTATCTCGACGTTGCCTACACAGAACTTTATATAGCCCGGCGTAATGTCGCGGCAACCCCACATATCTAGCTCCACCTCGGGCGCCTTCAGGGGCTCAGCGGGCTTCGCCCTGGGGAAGGGCGGAATCACCTCGGGGAGATCTTCCGGCGTTATGTGCGTGCCGGACGAATCGACGATTATGGAGTAGCTCGTCAGCCCTAGCTTATCTGCCATGTTGCTGGCGGCCACTATGCGTTCCATCAATTCGCCGACAGCCCCATATAGATGCCCGAGGGAGCCCAGCTGGACTACATACTGCCCCACCTGTCTACGTCCGAACACTACAGGCGTCGCCTCGATAGAATATTGCACCTCCCTCAAAGTCCATAGTATTTGATCTATATTTTTGGAATTTATAATAATCATAGTATTATTCTAATTTTTTCATAATATTGTTCTATATATACTATTTCATTTTCGCCGAGCACTTCTATCAGCTTCTGCTTTATCGAGGGGTCTATATTGAGCGAGGAGACCCTCGCCCTTCTTAGGTTCCTCATGGCACAATCGTTATCGTGTTGCCCCGTAGTATGACGTACGTGCTGGCGGGCATAATTTCGAGAAGGCTCATCGGCAGATTGGGCGCTCTAGGAGGCCACACGAAGTCGATGCCCTCCCCCCTTATGACCATTTGCTCGGCCTTCCGCGAGTTTAGCACCTGCACTACTTTTCGTATCAGATCCAACTGGTCCGTATAAATTATCACAGCCACGACTATAGGCAATATATTAATAGTTTGTCCCTCCGTCGCCCCGGCCCCCCTCGTCGAAGACCCTGTAGACCAGATATTGGGCCGAGGGGCATGCCTTGGAGCAGAGGAGACACCCTATGCATCTGCCCTCATCGACGGCGAAACGCCCATCGGAATCCCTCCTGAGGGCCCCCGTGGGGCACCAGCTTATGCAGAGGTCGCAGTGGCCGCAGATGGAGGCGCGTACCACGAGCGCCGCCGCATCCAGAGCGCCGCGGCCCTCTATCCTAGAGAGATCGCCGGAGAGCCGCAGGTGGCCGTCTCTCCGCGCCACCCTTACGCCGTCGCCCTCCAGTCTCACTTCGCCGAGCATCTTCAGCAGCTGTAGGGCGGTCGCCGCGTCGGGCCTTACGCCGATCAGCTCCAGCCCCTCCTCGGTCCGTCTGATCTTCACCGGGTACTCCGCCTTGATGGACAGCTTGACGAACCTCTTGAGGTCGCCCGGGATATTCCTCCACCGCCATAGCCCATACCTCAGGTAGTTCTCGTCCCCGTAACGCTCGGAGATCTTCTCCTCAAGCCGCTCGTAGATGTTCGGGTAGCTGATACGCACCAGCTCCAGCTCGGCCATCTCGTTGGCCGGACACACCACGCATCCGAGCCTGTCGAACCCTCTCTCGTACGCCTTGTTGTAGGGAAGGCCGTGGAGGAAGATATAGCCCCAGACCTCTAGGGCGGTCCAGTCCTGGAGGGGCGCCGCCACGATGGTCTTGGCCACCCATCTGCTGGCTGAGATCGGCTTCAGTCTCGCCCTCTGGAACGATTCGGCGGCCCTCTGGCCCACAACAGATATAGCCCCCTGGGGGAAGCGCTCGAGCAAGGTCTTCGTTATGGGCGCCATCTTTATCACCTTACAACACCAGCGGTAGTCGCGGGCGGGGGGTCCGAACTCGTCCAGGGCCCTCCAGAATCTGTCGCCGGCGGACGCGACCAAGAGCTCCGCCCCATACCTCTCGGCCACCTGGCCCACGTTCTGATACGTCTCGGGCGCCTCGAGGCCAGTGTCGTTGAACAATATAGCGAACTGATGGCCTGTCCTCGCGGTGAGGTCCAGCGCCACCAAGCTGTCCTTGCCTCCCGAGTACGAGACCACGACGGGCAGCTTGTATCGAGATATGACGCCGTTCAGGAAATCCACAGCCCTCCTTGCCTTCCTCTCTATGTAGGTCCGGTTGATCTCGGCGAATAGCTTCAAGTCGCTGGGCCTGCTCGGCGGTAGCCGCGGCCTCGCCCTCCAGGACTTGATTATGTGGAGCCTCCTCCCTCTGAACAGCTTAGCCACGCCGTGTATCGACCCCCCTCTGGTGGAGACGGCCACGTGGGCGTACCTCCTCTCGGGGAGAGATCCCTCCAGGACTCGATCCCCATGCACGTCGTAGCCCGCCGGCAGTTCGTCCATGTCGACGACGGCCCACCACCCAGCCCTCCTGGCCAATATCTCGCTCACGCCTTCGAACAACGGCCTGAACCTCCACCTGCCCTCGACCACGTCGTAGAACCTATGCCCCAATATCCTTCCACGGACCACCACCTCGTCGGCTTGATCGGCGTACCCCGGTATTTTGTTCAGCAAAACCACCTCGTCTGCCGGTATCATATCTGCGAGGGAGCTGTCGCCCAGCTCGTACTCGACGGCCCGCCTGGTTATCTCTATATCGACCTTAAAGGCGGGCCTCACGTCGCCCGGTTTAGTGACATAGACAGGCACCAGTCTGCTGCATCTATCGGCCACGTCGTGGGGATCCAGCACGGGCACGTTGAGGTCGTCGCACCAATACAGCCGCACGTCAACCACGTTTTCCTATTTAAATAGGGTTGAGAGCATCTACATGCGCGCCCTGATACTGGCTGGGGGCTTTGGGAAGAGACTTGCGCCGCTGACCAACGAGGTGCCTAAGCCGCTTCTGCCGGTGGCGGGGAAGCCCATACTCGTGAGGCAGATAGAGTGGCTCAGGGGGCAGGGCTTCTCGGATTTTGTGCTGGCGGTGGGCTACCTGCGGCATAAGGTCTTCGAGACTCTCGGCGACGGCAGGAGGCTGGGCGTCAGGATCTTCTACAGCGTGGAGGAGGAGCCCCTCGGGACGGCGGGGGCCATAAAGAACGCCGAGCCGTTTCTAGAGGACGACGTGTTCGTGGCCACCAACGGCGACGTGGTGACGGATCTCCCCGTCAAGCCTCTGCTGGAGGCCTTGGCCGACGCCGATGCGGCAGTGGCCCTGGTGCCCCTGAGGAGTCCCTACGGAATTGTGGAGTTCGACGAGTTGGGCCGCGTGGTGAGCTTCCGCGAGAAGCCGGTCCTAGGGGGCTACTTCATAAACGCCGGGGTCTACGCGATGAGGAGGGAGCTGCTCAAGGTCCTGCCCTCTAGGGGCAACATAGAGGAGACGACCTTCCCCCAGCTGGCCGAACGCAAGCGCCTGAAGGCGGTGGTATATAGCGACGTGTTCTGGCGGTCTATAGACACCGTGAAGGATCTGGAGGAGGTGGAGAGGATTCTTGGAAATGGAAATTGAGGACTTGGTGCTGAAATACGCCTTGATAAACGCGGTTAGGTACGGAGGAAAGGCCGACCCCAAGGCCGTTATGTCGAAGATGATGGCCGAGAGGCCCGATCTGAGGGGACGCGCCAGGGAGGTGAAGGCGTTGGTGGACTCGATCGTGGAGAGGGTCAACTCCATGGCGCTGGAGGAGCAGAGGGCGTTGCTCGCGTCCAGATGGCCCGAGGCGCTGGAGGAGAGGCGGGAGAGGGAGGAGAGGCGGCCCAGCGTAGAGGCGCTGCCGCCGTTGCCCGAGGCGGGCGGGGGGAAGGAGGTCGTGGTGCGCTTCGCGCCCAATCCGGACTTCGTCCTGCATCTAGGTAGCGCGCGGCCCGCCGTGCTTAACTACGCGTACAAGCTGAAATACGGCGGGAGGTTCATACTTAGGTTCGAGGATACGGATCCCAGGATCAAAAGACCGCTGGTGACGGAGGAGGTGAACGCCTACGACGCCATAAGGGAGGATCTGAGGTGGCTCGGCGTCAGGTGGGACGAGGAGTACGTGCAGTCGTCGAGGATGGAGGTGTACTACGAATACGCCAGGAGGCTGATAGAGCTCGGCGGCGCCTACGTCGATCTGTGCAGTCCTGAGGAGTGGCGCCGGCTTAGGGACGCGGGCAAGGCGTGTCCCCACAGGGATGCCCCCGTCGAGAGGAACCTGGAGCTCTGGGACCGGATGTTGAGGGGGGATTTCCGCGAGGGCGAGGCGGTGCTGAGGGTCAAGACGGACTTGGCGCATCCAGACCCCAGCGTGAGGGACTGGGTTGCCTTCAGGGTAATAGATACCGAGAAGACGCCGCATCCTCTCGTCGGGTCGAAGTACAGGGTGTGGCCTACCTACAACTTTGCCGTGTCCATAGACGACCACCTAATGGGCGTGACGCACGTGTTGAGGGCGCAGGAGCACAGCGTGAATACCGTCAAGCAGTCCTATGTCTTCAAGCACCTCGGCTGGCGGCAGCCCTTCACGATCCACTTCGGGAGGCTGAAAATAGAGGGCGGCTCGCTGAGCAAATCCAAGCTCAAGGCGCTGAAGGCGAGATTCGACGACATAAGCATGCCGACGCTCTCGGGGTTGAGGAACCGCGGAATTCTCCCGGAGGCCGTATGGGAGCTGGTGTTGAGCGTGGGCATAAAGCCCTCCGACTCCACGGTGTCCGTGGCGAACCTCTTCGCCATAAACCGGAAGTTGCTGGACCCGACGGCCGATAGATACATGTTCGTGCCGGATCCGGTGAGGCTGACGCTGGACCTCCCCTCGAAGCTGGTCGCCAGGCTTCCGCAACATCCGAGCTTCCCCGAGCGCGGCCACCGCGTGTACGAGCTGGGGCCTGGACGCACGGCCGTCTACATATCTAGGAGGGACGCGGAGCTGGGCGAATTCAGACTTATGGAGCTCGTCAACGTGGCGGCGAGCCGGAGGGGGGATGAGTACATCGGCGAGGTGGTCGGCACGACGATCGAGGAGGCGCGTAGGCGAAAGATGCCCATAGTCCAGTGGGTGCCCGACGGCTCGCCCGAGGCCGTGGTGATAAAGCCGGTGGCCATCGGGAGAAAGACCGAGGAGCGGGGCCTCGTCGAGGCCAAGGCGTTGGAGCTCAAGGAGGGCTCCATAGTGCAGTTCCTGCGCTACGGGTTCGTGAAACTCGCGTCGCGCAGGGATGGGGTCTTCACCTATGTGCACGAATGAGGGCTCTTTTCGACGCGCTCACGCCTAAGCAGGCCAGAATAGCGGCGCTGTTGAGGCTTGAGGGCGGCTTGGACTTGACCATCACGTGCCGGGAGTACTACCACGTCAGGGACATGCTCGACCGATACGCCGTGGGGTATAGATGTATCGGCAGATACGGCGAGACTCCCTACGAGAAGCTTGTCGAGGGCCTGCGGCGCCAGCTGGAGCTCGCCGAGCTGGTTAAAGACCTCGACGGCGTCTTGTCGTTCCCGAGCCCGGACGCCGTTAGGGTCGCCTTCGGCCTCGGCAAGAAGTCCGTCGTGTTGAACGACACCCCGCACGCCTACCATGCCAACAGCTTGACGATACCGCTGTCCGAATATCTGATAGCCCCCGCGGCGATACCCGAGGAGGCGTGGAGGCCGTACTGCCCCAGACGCGTGGCGGTTTTCGACGGCCTTTTCGAGTACATGTGGGTCTCGCGGCACCGCCCGGACGTAGAGACGGTCAGAAGGCTGGGCCTGGAGCCGGGGCGCTACGTGGTCTTTAGGCCGGAGGAGGCCAAGGCGGCGTACTATAGGTGGAACAACGTGGAGCTGAGGCGCAGGCTCGTGGATCTGGCTAGAGGTCTGGGGTATACCGTGGTCAACGTGCCTAGATACGACGACCAGATAATCGAGGGCGCCATAAATCTGACCAAGGCGGTCGACCACCTGGATCTGGCGTACTACGCAGCCGCGGTGATAACGGGGGGCATGACCATGGCCACGGAGGCCGCCCTGCTGGGGACGCCCGCTTTGTCGTACTTCCCCGAGGGCCTCTACGTGGATACGTACCTCGAGATGAAGGGCGCCCCGTTGCACAGATGTAGAGACGTCGACGGATGCGCCGCCGAGCTCAGAAGGGCTCTCGACGAGGGTAGAAAGCCGGCGATAAGGCTGGAGGACCCCGTCAAGTTGATAGTCGATATAGCTCGCGCCGTATTTTAAAAGCTACTTATGTCTATATTGAGCCTCAAGCTTTATATGTCCCGAGGATCTAACGGTCGATGGGAGTTCGGTCGGTGGTCCTTCTGAGAGTCGGCAAGGACTTCGGCGTCGTCATGTTGGAGATGAAGGTCGTGGGCTTGAGGGAGCTCGACGAGGAGCCCAGGGACGTCGTAGGCGATATCCTCGAGATAGAGCGGGAGGTGCTCCGCATTATGCCCGAGCTGTCGTCAATGTCTCACGCCGACGTCGTCGTTGAGGACGGAGGCAGGAGGTTCTACGTGGCCCGGCTGTATCTCAACGACGCCCGCGTGGAGTACGTCCTCCTCATATCGCCTAAGAACAGCTTGAGGGGTCTCCTGCGCAGATTCGTGGAGCAGGGATGGTCCGTCAAGTTCTTGGTGGAGAAGAGGACCGCCGCGAAGAAGTCCTATTGGAGATAGACTCGAGCCGCTCCAGGAATCCGCTCTCCAGCGAATAGCTCAGCCAGTCGACTCTCTCGTCTATGCATACGCCGCCCTTTAGGCAGTCCACGACCGCGTCGGCGGTCTCCAAGCTGGATCTGTCGGTCACATCTATCTGGTGGACGCGTCCCCACCTATCCCTGGCCTCGACGTATATGTAGTCGAGGAGCTCGGCCCAGACGTTGTCGAGTATCTTATGTAGAGGCCAATCCCTGCCCGAGAGATCTCTGAGAAGCACGTCAGGCCGCTTACGGAGCACGAAGACTCTATCCACATCGCCCACTAGGTCCAGGACGTGCGTATCAAGTATGTAATCGCCAGCTAGCTCCCTTGAGAGCTCTCTACGGGCGGCGTCCACATCGATTATATCATATGTCAAGGAGTATGGATCCCAGGAGGTGAAGGGCTTGCCGGCGAGCACGGCGGCCGCCTCGACGCATCTGACGCCGAGTCTCCGCGCCGCTATTCTGCAGACAGTGGTCTTCCCGACCCCAGGCGTGCCCGTTATGAGGACCTTCAAGCTATGGGTATTTCCTCCTCATATCCCTCGGAAACGGCACCGCGTCTCTTATGTGGTCAAGGCCCGCTATCCACATGACCACTCTATCCACGCCCAGCCCGAAGCCCGAGTGGGGAACCGAGCCGTAGCGCCTAAGGTCTATATACCACTGGTAGTCCTTGGGGTCAAGCCCGAAGCGCTCAATCTTGGACACGAGCTCCTTTTCGTCGTATATCCTCTCGCCGCCTCCTATGATCTCGCCGTATCCCTCGGGCGCCAGCACGTCCACGCTTAAGGTGACTTCAGGCCTCTGCGGGTCGTTTCTGTGGTAGAACGCCTTGACCTTCTCAGGAAATCCGTAGAGCTGGATCGGCCTATCGAACTGGAGGGTCAACACGCGCTCCTCGTCCGAGCCCAAGTCGTCTCCCCACTTGATGTCGACGCCCTTGGCCCTCAGGATGTTCAAGGCCTCGTCGTAGGACACCCGATGGAAAGGCGGCTTGACGGCGTCCAGAGGCTCGGTCTTTCTGCCCAACAGTTTTAGCTCCTCTAGCCGCTCCTCCAGCACCTTGGACACTATATGCGAGACCAGCTCCTCGTTGACCTTCATGAGGTCGTCGAGGTTGTACCAAGCCATTTCGGCCTCGGCGTGCCAGAACTCGGTCAGATGCCTTCTGGTGCGCGAAGGCTCGGCCCGAAAGCTCGGCGCGATCGTGTACACCTTCTCAAGGCTAAATATAAAGGCCTCCAGGTAGAACTGCGAGCTCTGGGTCAAGTACACGTGGTCGTCGAAATACGGCACCTTGAAGAGGGTGGCGCCGCCCTCGACGGCCGCGGTTATGAACATGGGGCCCTGGACCTCGTAATAGCCCCGCGACCTGAAGTACTCGTGTATCGCGCCGAAGACGGTGTGGCGTATCTTCAAGACCGCCTGCATCTTCCTGCTCCTCAGCCAGAGGTGCCTGACGTCGAGGAGGTACTCGCTGTCGGCCTGCGCGGCGTCCTCGTTTATGGGGTACGGCGCGCCCTCGTAGTACCAATCGACCGACTGGACGTGGAGCTCCTTGCCGCCGGGCGCCCTCGGCTCATCTCTGACGAGGCCGGTGGCTACCAGCGACGACTCCAGGTTCAGCCTCTGCGCCACGTCGAAGGCCTCCGTGTTGCGGGCGAACACAAGCTGGAGGATGCCCGTGGAGTCCCTGAGGACCAGGAATATCTTGTCTTTCAGCTCCCTTTTCCTGTACACCCACCCCCTCACCGTCACTACGCCGGAGGATTTAAGGGCGTCGGCTATGCTCACAGCGCGTCTATAGGCCATATCACCTCTCCTGGGAGGTCTCCTTGTAGATGCCCACGACGACTCCATCGGGGCAGTCGTCGGCCCTAGAGCCGACGTAGTCCCCCTCCCTGTAGTCCCTCGTCTTCTCGTTGCCGTCTCCGCACTTAACCACAGTGACGACGCGCCCCTCCCTCCTCGCCTCCTCCGAGCTGATGCGCTCGCTCGACCTCATAAATAGGTATACCATCACGCCCAGCACAGCCACGGCGGTTATGAACATGGCGATTAGGCCGTAGTCTATCGGCATAGAGTCCTAGAGTCCTCAATATTTAAAATGAATTCCGTATGGCGTACGCTCTATACGGGATAAAATAGCATTGTTTATATATAATGATGATTTCTCTATATATTACTTTCTTTTAGACTCTAGAATACCAGCTCTTATATAATAACTATCTCCATAGCCCAGCACCTCGAGCATCTCGTATAGAGACCTCACGGCGGAAAGCACCACTGTGCTCGACCTGCCGGCGGCCGCGGCCGTCGCGTACCTCACGTCCTTGCCGGCGTGCCTCAAGGCGAATGTGCCCGGCTCGTCGGAGTACATCCTGTCTATATATACGGACCCTATCTCCTTGAATATAGTCTGCGACAGCAGCTCCTTGAACTGGCTCGGCGGTATTCCGTGGGCAGCCGCCATGGACGCCGCCTCGCCCAAGACGGCGACTGTGCCTATCAGCAGGGAGTTATACGCCAGTTTCAACACGACGGCCTTCTCGAACTCGCCTACGTGCATGATCCTGCCCAACTCGGCGAATAGTTTGGAATATCTGCTGTAGACCTCGGCGTCGCCTCCGACTATATATATGGCGTCGCCCCTCTCCACGTTGCCGGGCCCTCCGACTATAGGCGACGCCAGGACCCCGATCCCCCTCGCGGCGAGAGCCCTACGGGCGGCGGCCGCGCCTGCGAGGGAGTACGTGCCCATCAGGAAGACGGCATCTCCGCCCACCTCGTCCACCAGCGACAGCAACGCCTCGTCGTCGGCTACAAACACGGCGACAGGCCCCCGAGCCTCGGACGGTCTGGATATCGGCGTGGCGGGGAGCCCCTCGAGCCTCCCGCGCGTTCGATTCCAGGCGTAGACCTTATGGCCCAGCTGGGCCGCCCTCTTGACGAAGGCGGCCCCCATCCTCCCCGTTCCGACCACCGTCAGCTCCATACAAGGCTTTTAACCGGTCGTAATATCTGTTTCGCCGTGGTTAGGATATTGAGGGTGGATCCTCTGAACCCGCGGGGCGAGGACGTGGCGGAGGCCGCCGCGGTCATAAGGTCGGGGGGCCTCGTGGCGTTCCCCACGGAGACGGTGTACGGCCTAGGCGCCGACGCCTTCAACGCCGAGGCCTCCGCGAGGATATTCAAGGCCAAGGGGAGGCCCGCCGACAATCCCCTCATAGTCCACGTGTCGTCCCTAGACATGGCCCTGGAGATAGGCGACATGCCGGATAGAGCCGTCGAAGTGGCTAAAAGGGCGTGGCCCGGCCCGATAACGTTCGTAGTGAGGAAGAGGGCCGAGTTGCCGGCGGTGGTCACCGCCGGGCTTCCGACGGTGGCCTTGAGGTGCCCCGCCCATCCGGTGGCGTTGAGGCTGATAGAGGCGGCGGGCACGCCCATAGCGGCCCCGAGCGCGAACAAGGCGGGGAGGCCTAGCCCCACCGAGGCCTCGCACGTGGTCGAGGACCTCGGCGACTCGGTCGACCTGGTCCTAGACGCAGGCAGGACGTTCTTCGGGGTTGAGTCCACCATCATAGACGTGACGAGGGAGCCTCCGGTTCTGCTGAGGCCCGGCCCCTTCACCGTCGAGGAGCTCAGGGACATATTGGGCGATGTGGAGATCCCGCCCTTCGCCAGAGGGCTCGGCGAAGCCGACGTGGCGCTCGCGCCGGGCATGAAGTACAGACACTACGCGCCGGAGGTCCCCCTGATACTTGTCGACTTCGATCTTGCGTCGGCAACCGAGGCCGTCCGCGGGCTCGGCTTGAGGGTCGCCGTATTGTGCCTCGCCGGGAAATGCGCCGATGCGGACGCAACGATATACGTCGGGTCCGATCCATACGAGATAGCGAAGAATCTCTACGACGCGCTCAGGCGTCTCGACAAGACCAAGGTAGATATTGCGCTCGTCCCCACAGTGGCCGAGAGGGGGATAGGGCTAGCGGTTATGAACCGGCTGAGAAAGGCCTCGGGCTTCAAGCTGGCCAAGAACGAGGCCGAGCTGAGGGGGCTGTTGGGGAGATGAGGTGGGCTGAGGAGTTCTTCGACGATATATATAGGGACTTCATGGAGCACTATAGGGGGCCCGAGATCAGCGCCAGGGAGGCGCGGTTCCTGGCCGGGGCGTTGGGCGTGGAGCCGGGCAAGCGCTTCCTCGATGCTGCGTGCGGCCACGGGAGGCACATGCGGCATATGCCTTCCGACTCCGTGGTGGGACTCGATATAAACATACGCTACCTCTCCGAGGCCAAGAGGTACGGCGACGTGGTGGCGGCCGATCTGAGGATGCCGCCGTTCAGACGCCGTGCGTTCGACGGAGCCTACATAATGCACAGCACGTTGGGGATGTTCGGCGACGAGGAGGACCTGGAGATCTTGATGTGGCTGTCGGGCTCCATAAAGCCCGGCGGATCTCTGGCGCTGGATCTGGCCAACAGGGCGAAGGTCGACAAGGCGTATGCGGCGCTGGGGGAGACCTGGAATATGTGGATCTCCGCGGGTCCGTACAAGGTCCTGTCGGTGGCCACCTACAACCCGCTCGCCGGCAGGATAAGGGAAAGCAGGCACATCTACAGAAACGGGGAATATATAGGGACGAGGACGCTCGAGCTCAGGCTATACTCGCCGAGCGAGCTAGGCCTGATGCTGCGTAGCGTCGGCATGGCCGTTAAGGCGGTCTACGGGGATTTCGACGGATCGCCGTATTCTGACAGCTCGGAGAGATATATCGCAGTCGCCGTGAAGATCGGCGGAGCTCCGGAACACCTGAAGACGGCCATATCCTGGCCGTAATGATATATTTGCCCCAAAGCCACCTTCCCCCATGAGGCTCTATTATTTCAAAAACGCCGAAGATCTCGCCAAGCCCATAACGGGGGCGCTGGGCCTAGACGCCAGGCCCCTAGAGGAGAGGGATTTCCCCGACGGAGAGGTGTTGGTGAGGGTGGAGCCCGCGAGAGAGGCGGTCTTGTTGGCCAGGCTCTATCCCGACGTAAATAAGAACTTGGTCAAGTTGCTGCTTGCGCTAGACGCGTTGAGCGACTACGGGGCCGACAGGGTGGTTCTCGTCGTGCCCTATCTCCCCTACGCCAGACAGGACAGGCGGTTCCGCGAGGGGGAGCCCATAAGCGTGAAGACGATGTTGGCCCATCTGAGGCGGTATCCGGTGTCGCATCTCGTGGCCGTGGATCTCCACAAGCCGTATATAGGCGATTATGTGGCCGGCATGCACGTCGTCAACGTGTACCCCGCTGAGAGGTACGCCAACGCCGTGAGGAGGTGGGGCGTGGACGTCGTCCTCAGCCCCGACGCCGGGTCTCTTCACAGGGCGTCTACGTTGGCCGGACTGCTGGAGGTGCCCTACGACCACTTCGAGAAGTTCAGAGATAGGGAGACCGGGGAGATATACATGAAGCCCAGCGGGGCCATGAACCTACAGGGCAAGGCTGTGGCGCTGGTGGACGACATATTGGCCACAGGCGGCACTCTCGTCGATGCCTGCAAGAACGCAAAACTGTTGGGGGCATCTGCGGTATATGCGGTGGTCTCCCACTGCCAGCTGTTGGGCAACGCCAGGGAGAAGATAAGGGGATGCGTCAACGCCCTCTATTGCACCAACACCATACCGTGTGAGTACTCCAACGTGGACGTATCAGAGGACCTCGCGAGGGCCATCTCGGCGGTCCTATAGCCGCCAGTACTTCGACTGGATAGACCGAACCTCGGCCAGGACCCTCGACATCCTCCCCCAGACGGAGTGGTCGCTGGCGCTGGGCTCCTCCGGGGGCGCGCGGCCGAGACCTGCCAGCTCCATCGCCAGCATCTTGGACCCCTCACGGATCACCGAGTAGTTGTAGCCGCCTTCGAGCAGAAAGACGGCGGGCACGTTGAGAGACAGCAGGGACTTGATGGCATATCTATAGCCGTTTAGGGTGAGGCCCATATCGGCGAGCGGATCCTCCTTGTGGGCGTCCCAGCCGAGCGACACGACCAAGGCCCTCGGGCCGTACTGCCTCAATATGGGCATGACTACGTCGTCGAAGATCTCCTTGAACCCGTCGTCGCCGAGGCCTGGAGGCATGGGCACATTGACGTTATACCCCTCGCCCCTCCCCCTCCCCACCTCGTCGGGGAAGCCGGTGCCGGGGTACAACGTCAGCGGGTCTTGATGGGTCGATATATAGAGCACGTCCCTATCGTAGAGTATCTCCTGCGTGCCGTTGCCGTGATGCACGTCTATATCCACCACGGCTACGCCCTCTCCGTAGAGAGCCCCCACGGCCGCCGTGTTGAATATGCAGAAGCCCTGGGTGGGGGCGGTCAGAGCCCTCCCGGACCTGCCCGCGTGGTGACCTGGAGGCCTCGCCAGTATGTACGCGTGTTCCTTTGAATCCAGCGCGTCGAGCATCGCCGATACGGCCGCGAGAGCCGCGGCGCAGGTGCCGGGAGATACCCAAGTGTCGCCGTCCAGCTCCGTGAGGTTGCCCAAACTACATAGATCCTCTACGTATCTTATGTAGTCTCTGCCGTGGGCCGTCTCGAGACGTTGGGCGACGTCGTCTCTGGCGCGAGGGGCCGAGAGGGGGACGCCCGCCTCCCTGACCCCCGCCAGGGCGTAGTCGAGACGGCCGGGGTTCTCGGGATGTCCAGGCCCTGTCTCGTGCCCCTTGAAAACATCGCCGTAGTACACCTTCACGGATGGATCTGTCCATCTATTAAAGAAAGGGCATGACGAGGAAGCGGTGGGCGTACCGCATGGAGGACGGCACGATGATGGTCGTGTGCTACGAAGGGCGTCCGGAGGGCTTCATGAGCTACGCAGAGCTCTACGAGGCTATGGCGAGATGGCTTAAGGAGGCAGGTCGGTGAGCCCTTACCCTGGAGCTGAGAACAGTAGGTTTTATTTTTGATCAGAGTACATGATGTTGAAGAAAAAGAAGAAGGAGGAGCTCGACGAAGATGAGGAAATAGAGAAGTTGCTCCGCGATGCCGACGATGCGCCGGAGAGAGATGACGGGGATAGATATCTCAGGGTCAAGATAGAGGTCGAGGGGCTTAGGGAGCTGGCCCAAGCGCTGGAGGAGCTGGTTGAGGCTATAAAATCGAAGGAGAAGTAGCTATGCATGTACTGCGTTCTGCCCATAGGCTCGTACGAGCAGCACGGCCCGTACCTCCCGCCTACTGTGGACGCCGAGGTGGCCATCTACGTGGCGGAGAGGTTGGCCGAAAGACTGGGGGCCCGGGTCCTGGCGCCGATATACTATACCTGTAGCAAAGAGCATCAAGACCTCGCCCCGACCATCTACGTCGAATGCGAGACGTTTATGTCCTATGTAAAAGAGGTTTTGAGGAGCGCGGCCAGGTGGTGCGACGGCGTGATAGTGGTCGCGGGCCACGGCGGAATAGCCGACGCCGGCAACGCGGTCGCGTCGCAGCTGGACTACGAGCTGGGGCCAAAGATACTCTGGCTGAACATATGGAGCCTGGCGCCCGTGAGGGACCACGCGGGTTCGGACGAGGCAAGCATATATCTAGCGGTGGGCGGCCGGCTCGTCGATACGCCCAGGGAGAGGATATGCGAGGGCGACGTCCACATGATGAGGTATCTACGGACGGCGTGGATGTCCAGATCAGGCGTGGTGGGATGCATAGATCCTGCCGAGATCTCCGCGGAAAGGGGCTCCGAGCTGCTGGAAACTATAGTTGACAAGGCCTACCAACGGGCTAATGTTTTTTTATCATCAATTCGGGCCGTCTATCGTGCATAGCGTGATGCAACTAAAGTTGATAGGGTATAGGGAATGGACCGAGACGTTGGGTTCCAGGCGGGAGCATCTAATCCAGCAGGTGCAGGCGGAGCTGCACAAGAGGGCCTGGGCCGAGTACACATCGGTGGACGCCCTCCCGCACCACATGCGTTACGACTATCTGCTGATATACTCCAACAACGTGCCGCCGAAGGCTCTGGCGGACAGGGCCAAGTCCCTGGAGGAGATATCGCCGGTGCCGATCGAGTACTGCATAGGGCGCGGCGACACTCCGCTGGAGGCGTACGAGACGTGCGGCGAGGAGGATACGACGAGCGGCTCGGCGGTCGTGGGCCACATGGATATAGTCAACAGCACGCGGCAGACGGAGAGGATGGGGCCGTACGACCTATACGTGGTGGTCGGCGACCTCATAAACAAGGCGAACACCATCTGCAGGGGGCTGGGCTGCCTGGCCTTCTACCTGGGGGGCGACAACATCATGATTTTCCTCCCCGACGTAAAGACCGGCTATCTGCTCTACGACCAGATATATATCGACGTTCGGCTGGGCGTAGGCATCGCCGAGAGGCCCTACACGGCGTTCGCCAAGGCCACAGAGGCCCTCGACTCGATGAGGAGAGACGGCGTTGTTGGAGTCAGAGTTCTGAGATGAGGCCCTACGTCTATCTGGCCGCCGCGATCACCGTCGACGGCAGAATAGCCAGCAGGTCCGGCTACTCCCGCCTCTCATGTCCCATAGATCTGAAGAGGCTGCACGCGCTCCGCGCCAAGGTCGACGCCGTGGTGGTCGGGGCGGGGACCGTCAAGGCGGACAACCCGCGGCTGACCGTTAGATACGTGCAGGGGCGGAACCCCATGCGGGTGGTCGTCGACGGGTCGTTGAGCGTCCCCACGTCTGCCAGGGTCTTCGACAGCTCGGCGCCGACAGTCGTGCTCACCACCGAGAGAGCTCCAGACGAGAGGGTGGCTGCGCTGAGGGAGCGCGGTGTGGAGGTGATACGGTTCCCGGGGGACTCGGTGCCGCTACGCGAGGCGTTGGAGAGGCTCTACGCCTCGGGCGTGCGGAGCGTCTTGGTGGAGGGCGGCGGGCACGTCAACTGGCAGATGTTGAGCCAGTGCCTAGTCGACGAGCTGATAGTGACGGTGACGCCCTACGCGTTCGGGGCGGGCACCTCGTTGCTTGAGGGGCCGGGCTACGACGACGCGGAGTCGGCCCCCTTCAAGCTGAGGCTCCTGTCGGCGGAGGTATGCGAATGCGGGCAGGAGGTCGTCCTGAGGTATAGGGTGGAGTGTAAACAATAGTTTACATAAGGCATATATATGGATGAACTTCGGTTTACGATGACGTTGGAGAGGGCGATAGAGGCGCTGAAGGCCGGCCGGCCGGTCCTCATATACGACGGCGACCACAGGGAGGCCGAGGCCGACTTCGTGGTGAGGGCAGACGCCGTAGGTCCAGGCCTGGTCAGATGGCTGAGGCAAAACGCCGGCGGCCTTCTGTGTTTCGTGACCACCGAGGAGGTCGGGAGGGCGCTCGGGCTCGAATTCCTCTCTGAGTATTACCGCAGGCTGGGCCTCGCGGCGTTGCCTAGATACGGCGACGAGCCCGCCTTCATGGGGTACGTCAACCACAAGAAGACTAGGACGGGAGTCAGGGATTCGGACAAGGCGTTGACCATACGGGAGCTCGCGAGGGTCGTGGCGATCGCCCTACGCGATCCCGACGGCGCCAGGAAGACCTTTATGGACGAGTTCTACGGGCCGGGCCACGTGCCCATCCTCGGGGCGAGGATAGGGAGGAGGTGGGGCCATACGGAGCTGTCGACGCTGCTCGCCAAGGCCGCCGGCCTGCCCCCCGCCTTGGCGATCGTGGAGGTCCTGGGCCCGAGCGTCGACGCCATGCCGTACGGCGAGGTCGAGGAGCTTGCGAAATCGCTCGGCGTACCTCTGTTGAGGGGCGAGGAGCTAAAGGCCCTTGCGTAGCTTAACCACTATCCTGGCCCTCCTCGCGTCGTCCACGAACTTGACGACGTAGGGGGCCAGCCTCTCGAGCTCCCTACGGGACACGGTGTCCCAAGTCGGACATGTCCTGTCCACATACACCTCCCGCCCGTCGTAGACCAGCGGATAGAGCCTACAGCCCACGGGCCTGTTCTCGTAGATCTTGCAGCTGGCCGTGGCGGGGTCGTAGAAGACGCAATGTCCGTCCACGTTCTTAAGCCTCAGCATCTCGCCGTCGGCTACGGCGAAGTCCTCGATCCTATATCCCAGGGCCTCGATGCGCTCCACGTCCTCCGGCAATAGCTCCATCTCGGTCCCCAGGCAACATATCCCGCACCTTATGCATTTGAACCTCACCTCGAAGAACGAGGGGTTGGACCAGACGCTCACTCCACCACGTAGAGCGGCCTTCCCTCTCTGAAGAACCTCACGACGTTCTCCGCGGCGATTTCAGCCATCTTGGCCCTAGTCTCAAGCGCGGCGCTCCCTATATGGGGGGTGAGGACCACGTTCGGCATCCTCGCCAGCTCGTGGGTATGGGGGAGAGGCTCCACTTCATACACGTCGAGGGCCGCGCCGGCCAGGACGCCCTCCCGCAGAGCCCTCAGAAGGGCCTCCGTATCCACGACGGGCCCTCTGGACACGTTGACGAGATAGGCGCCGCGCTTCATCCGCGAGAGCCTCTCCCAGTTCATCAGATGCCGCGTGTCCGGCGTCAGCGCCACCGAGACCACGACGAAGTCGCTGGTGGCGAGGAGCTCCTCAAGCGGCAGATACTTGATGCCTAGGGCGAACTCCACCTGAGGCTTCCTGGTGCGCGACCAATAGACCACCTCAGCCCCGAAGGCCAGAAGGCGTCTCGCTATCGCGGCGCCGAGGTTCCCCAGCCCCACTACGCCGGCCCTCTTGCCCCTTATGTCCGAGCCCATGAGGGCGCCCCACACGTCGTACGCCTTGCCCTCTCTGATCAGGCGATCGCCCTCAACTATCCTTCTGGCAAGAGCCAGCAGAAGGCCCACGGCCAGATCCGCCGTGGCGTCGACCAGCACCTCCGGCGTGTTGGCGACCACGATGCCCCTCCGCCTAGCCTCGGCGACGTCTATGTGGTCGTACCCCACCGAAACGGTGGAGATTATCTTCAGATTTACGGCGTTGGAGAGAACCTCCCTGTCCACTACGTCCCCCACAAAGACAACCATGGCGTCGCACTCTGCGGCGGCCCTCTTAAGGGCCTCCTTAGGGATGCCGGAGGTCAACCAGGCCGGCCGTCCGTAGGGATATGCCCTTACCTCCCCGACCTCGGCCAACCTCCTGTAGAGAACCTCGGGGAAGGTGTCCCTGCTGACGAATATACAGACCACGGAAGATCACTGGTCTATATTAAGAAGTCGCCTAAGCCACTCGGGCATCCTGGGGCTCGGGACCACGTCGAGTACGTCGTAGGGCTTTATGTCGAGCACGGGGCTTCCGGTCCAAGCGTCCAGGTTCCTCACGCGGAGCCGAGGCGGCTCCACGGCCACGATCTCGGCGACGGTGAGGCCTATGGGGTTGGGCCGCGGCGGGAATCTCGTCGCAAATATGCCGACCTCCGGCGCGTCCTGGAGGCGTCTAGGCCTCACCCTAAGCTCGAAGCGCTCAACTCTGTCCATATACCATATGATGAAGACGTGGCTGTACTCCTCAAGGCCCAGCAGGCCGTCGGCATACTCGTCGAATATCCTGACCGTGGACACCAAGCCCCTCCTGCCCGCCCCGCGCCCCTCCTGCGGAAGCCCCTCCTCGACGTACCCTATGGCCTTAAGCCTCACCTCCCTCAAGGGATCGCCTGCGCCGTGATCGACGGGCTGATTATTATCTGGCCTCCGGCGTGTGTCACGTGCGGAAACGATATGAGCAGCTTCTCCGTCGAGCCGCCGCTGAGCCTCATCCCGCCCGTTATATGGACCTTGAAGACGCCGCTGGGGACGCGGGCGGTGACGTTATGTCCCCCTATCTCGACGGTGGCGCTCGACACCGTGAAGAACACCTCGTCGTACTCGCCGGCAGGCGCCGAGGCCGAGACGAGCAGTTGCGGCGCGCGGCTCAGCGCCACGGTCTTGCTCCCGTTGAAGATAGCCACCCAGCCGGAGCTGTTGCCGACCCTATGCAGCGCCACAGACGTGAACGTAAGATATATCGCCAGGCCTGGCGCCGGGGGGTCGGACACGTAGACGTCCACGCGGCCCTGGGATAGGTGGAAGTAGAGGAGGGCGACCGCGGCGAGGATTACAGCCACAAGCAACGCGACGAGCCAGGACCTCATGAGGGGGACGGATCGGGTTGCTTATAAACCCTTGCCCCCCTAGAGGCCGAGGAGCGCGATCCCGGCGAACGCCTTGAGGAATATATTCAGGCCGAAGAGAGCCAACAGCGCGGCCAGCGCCACCAGAAGATATCCATACCCCCTATTGCTCAAGAGCCGGGACGCGCCTCCGCCCAGCGAGGCCATGAGGGATAGCCACAGATAGTCCATCCACACGTGTGCGCCGTACATCGCGGCCACGCCGAGAGGACCCAGCCTGAACGCCTCGCCGACCAGGGGAAGGCCGACGGTGGCCCACCACATCAAGAAGTAGGGATTCGCCCCCGTGAAGACCACGCCGGCCAGGAAGGGCGGTGGGGAGAACCGGCCGCCGGGCGTCTGCCCCGCGCCGCCTCTCATGGATCTCAGCCCGCCTCTGGCGGTTAGGTACGCGAAGAAGAGCGAGAACGCCAGCGAGACTGCCGCCAGAGGCTTCTGGAAGGAGGCCAGCGCCGTCGCCACAAGCCCGAGCGCCAACACGTAGGGCAGCTCGAAGGCCATGTGGCCCGCGGCCACGGCGAGCCCCGACCTGGCCGCCGAGCTGGGGCGAACGGCGCCCGCGACGACCGACGCAGTCGTGAGGGGGCCCGGCGAGAAGGCGCCGGACGGCGTTATCATCAAGGTCTGGACGACCAAGTCGGCCAGCATGTCACCGCACCGCCGAGAAGGCGCGTCTGAGCACCTGCCGGACATTGGTGTACGTCTTCAAGCCGTCCAGCTCCGCCTCGGATATCCACATGCCGTTGTTTAAACTCCCCCCCAGCCGCCTGACCAAGAAGACGAGGTCGTAGTGTATATGCGTCTCATGGGGATAGCGCACGGTCTCCCTCAGGACGGCGAAGGGCAGAGGCTCCTCGACCACGCCGTCGCCGGAGATCCCGAGGGTGGTGCCGACCGGCTCAACTACGAGCCCCGTCTCCTCCCGGAACTCCCTCACCACGGCCTCGGACGGCGTCTCGCCCTGCTCCACGTGGCCGCCGGGATAGAGCCAGACCCCCAGCCTCTCGTGGTAGACCATCAGCGCCCTGCCGCCCTCTATAAGTATGCCCGACGCCACGACGCATTTCCTCACAGACCTCCGCAGTACAGCCAGCTAAAAAAGTTGCCCCGCGCCGCCTCCTCCGGTCCGCGTATTATATAGCCAAGCGGGCGAACTTCGTCGCCATGGGCGAGCTGCATTTATAGCCGTTGAGGCCCGGGCGGCGCCAGAGGCCGTCTTGCCGAGGCCCTAGGCACGCCTCAGGTTCGAGGTAATATGCAATCCCCCCGTCCATTGCCCCTGCAGAAAAATTAATAGGAGCGCCTATGGAGGCCGTGATCGAGCAGATCTTCGAGGAGGGGTTGACTCTGATCAAGGGGCCGCCGGGATCCGGCAAGACCGCGACGGCCGCGTGGGCCGCCAGCAGGCACAAGAACTCCATCTGGTTCACCTTCTACGAGAGCGAGTCGCGCCTCATCAGATTCCTCTCGTCGCTGGCGCTGGAACCGCCGCGCCATATCTTCGACATGTTGTCGACCGGCAACCGCAAGGAGGCGGTCGAGGTCATCCTGAAGAAGATACAGGAGGTGAAGCCGGACTTCGTCGTGGTGGACGGGCTCAACGCCCTGACGGCTGAAGGCGAGAGGGAGCTCGTGCACAACCTCTTCTACCACCTGCTCTCGTCGTTCGTGCCGGTCGTCTTGATACGGGAGGGCGACGAGGTCACGGCAACGGACTACATAGCCGACAACGTCCTCCTCCTGAGCTACAAGCCGTCCGATAGGGGGATGGTGCGCTACCTCACCGTGCTCAAGAGCAGGGGGAGGTCGGTGGAGCCCAACGTCTTCCGCATGATCTTGGCGAAGGGAGGCCCCAGGCTCATATCGGCGCCGCGCGAGGCCAGGAAGATCCCCTCCCAGCGCCTGACGACAGGCGCGCCCGAGATAGACAGGGAGATCAACGGAGGCGTCATCGCCGGAAGCTACGCGGTTGTGGCCGGCCCTCCGGACGGGCTGGCCAGCAAGCTGATGGTGCTGACCGCGGCGGCGCTGGCCGGATCGGGCAGAAAAGTCCTCTACCACCACCACAAACAGATACCTACGTTCATGAAATTTGCCGAGTCTCTCGGCGTAGACCTCAGCTCCAAGAACTTGCTCTGGTACTACCACCCCGTGGAGGAGCACGGAGACGTGGCGTGGTGGTACAGGTCGGCCGAGATGGTCAACGAGATGGGGGTCGATGTGCATTTCGCCGACAACTACGAACAGGTGCTGGCCGTGGCGGGGCTCGAGAGGGTGGCCGAAGCGGCCCAGATATACCAAGCATCGCTCCGCAAAGAGACGACGACAGTTCTCGTCATCAACTCGCTGACCGTGTGGCGGAGCGCCTCAAGGCTGTTGGGATCCATCCCCGACTACGTCTTCGTGTTCAAGCGCGGCCTCCTCACGGCATATACGCCGGAGCGCATAGAGCCGCTACGGTTCAGATACAAGCTGGTCGGACGCAGGGTCGTCTTCGAGAAGATTTAACCCCAGGCAGGATGGGCTCCGTCCCTCGGGACGCCAAAGCCGGCAGCAGGAAAAATTTAAAAACGGTTCGATGGAGTCAGCCGTGCCCCGGTCGTATAGTCCGGTCAGCCAGCCGGCCCGGAATAGTATGCGGGCCTGAGCGTCCCTACGCGGCTAGTCGAGCCCGTGACCCGGGTTCAGGGGAAACCCGCCTAAGAATCCCGGCCGGGGCGTCCAGCGAGCTCTTTCCGGCTGTCGTCGGAGCGGTCCGACCGAACACCGGCTGATTCCGCATGTCGGCCGTCGTCGGCTCCGTAGCTCCATATGTCATGTTCCTCTCCATATCTAGGCCGGAGGAGGTCGTTTTGTGATCCGATGCGCCGTCGCCCAGAACCGCGGCGCATGCGGGGCGCCTAGCAGATTTCGAATTGAGCGCCGTCCGGGCTGGCGCCGGCTCGGCCTTTTTGCCGTCTTTACGGCGGTTCGCCGACTTCTCCGCCGCGACTTGCGCTGCGGCACGTCGACCCCTTACAGGGAGCGCGGAGAGGAGCAACCTGAGGGCGAACCCCATAGGGGATACCCCCTGTCGAGACTTCCTTCAACGTACTCCCTGTAGGCGACCGTCGGGATGCCCACGTAGGGGATTGGGGATGCGGCGTAGAGACCATTCGAGATCCTCCCGCGAATAGGCCGAGGCGGGGCTCAGGCGGGCCTCCGAGGTTCCTACGACATCTTTTTCTCTTCTCTACCTCCTATGTCTGTACCGCCAGATACGGCGAACCCCGTTTTTATCGGCGATCGGCCCCCGCCTTCTCCCCGCCGCCTCAGCGACGGGCCGTCCCCTCAAGGCCCGAGGAGAAATCCCGAAGGCGCGGACGAGGCTAAGGAAATGACGCAGACGGAATCGAGACGGCGGGGGAGGGAGGCCGCGACCGTAAATGGAACCGAAACGTCGACCGTCCGGACGGCGCGAAGCATTACGGCCGGATCCCGGCCATAACCGTTTCGCTGTTTCCTCGAAGCAGGCATCGCCATGCGCAGAGTTGCCTCACACAACGTGAAGCCGACTCCGTATAGAACGCCGTATGAGATCATCGTCTTCGGCTGACGACCATGGAACAGATAGGTGGATGGAGACAACCCAGATAGGAAGAGTTCGGTACATGCCCCGGCCGGGATTTGAACCCGGGTCTTGGGCTCTCTCCGACGCGCGAGGGCGCGTCCCGAGAGGCCCATATCCTTGACCGGACTAGACGACCGGTTGGAGTGGCCGGCGTGCCACGGCTCCCCGACGTCCGGGGCGTCCCCTACACTCTTCGCAATTTTTAAACTTTTTGTCGGCGTCGCGCTAAGCCTAGAGGGGCTTGACGGGCGTGACTGCGCCGCAGGCGGTACACCTCAGCACGTAGATGCGCTCTTCCTTCTGCAGCACCGTGTCTATGGATCCGCATACGGGACATATCACGTAGAACTTTAGGTATCTCTCGTAGACGGCCTCCACGACCTTCTGGGTCCTCTCGCCTGTGAGGATCAACGCGTCTCCGTCGATCATGCCCGGAGTTGCGAGCTCCTTCTGGAAGAACTTGGCTATGTGGGTCGGATCTCTGTTGAGCCTCTTGGCTATCTGGCCTAGGTTGGCCACCACGGTCCTGCGCGGGAGGTTCTGCACTTCGAGCTTGGGTATCTCGGCCCTCCTCTGGGCCTTAGGCGTGACGATCCTGTAGGCCCGCTCAAGGAGATCCATGTATTCCTTTTCCGACGACACGCAGCCTCCTCAGCCTCACTTAAAAATCTTATACCCTCTCTATGACCACTGCGGCTCCCTGGCCTCCGCCAACGCAGAGCGTCGCGACCCCTCTGTCCTTGCCCTCCAGCTGCAACTGCCTCGCAAGCGTGCCTATTATCCTCGCGCCGGTGGCGCCCAGAGGGTGCCCGATGGCTATGGCGCCTCCCCGCCTGTTGACTCTGTCCTCCTCTATCCCGAGCTCCTTTATGGCGTAGAGCGTCACCACGGCGAAGGCCTCGTTTATCTCCCAGAGGTCTATATCCCTCACGGTAAGCCCGGCCTTCTCGAGCGCCTTCCTGGAGGCGGGGACAGGGCCTTTGCCCATAACCGCCGGCGGAACTCCGGCGAATCCGTAGCTGACCAGCCTCGCCATGGGCTGGAGGCCGTACCTCTTCACGGCCCTTTCCGACATGAGGAGGACGTAGGACGCGCCTGTGTTGAGCGGCGACGAGTTGCCCGCGGTGATCACTCCGTCGGCTCTGAAGGCAGGGGGTAGCTGGGCCAGCTTCTCGAGGCTGGTGTCGGGCCTCACCGACATGTCTCTATCCACGACGACCTTCCTCCCCTCCTGCTCCGCTTCGACGGGGATTATCTCGCCCCTGAAGTACCCCTCTTGCTGGGCCCTGTAGGCCAGCTGGTGGCTCCTCAAGCTCCACCTGTCCATCTCCTCCCTGCCGATCTTAGCCTCCTCGGCGAGCCTCTCGGCGGTTAGCCCCATGACGTACCCCACGTTCAGCTCGTAGAAGGCGTACTCGTCGGCGAAGAACTTGGGGTTGAGGACTATATGGGGGTTGTCGTACATGGGCACTCTCGACATATGCTCGACGCCTCCCGCTATCACCACGTCGGCCATGCCGGTGGCTATCTCGTTGGCGCCCATGACGACGGAGGTTATCGAGGAGGCGCACTGGCGGTCGACCGCCGCCGCGGGCACGGTCACCGGCAGCTTGGCGGCGAACACCACGTGCCTCCCGCCGTAGAGGAAGCCCTCGCCGGTCTGGAGGGCCATGCCGGTTATGAGGTCGTCCACGTCCTCGGGCCTTATCCCGTTCCTCTCCACGATATCTCTGACCACTATGGCGGCTACCTCCTCCGGCCTCTTGTCGTAGTAAATATCCTTCTGCGGCTCCTTCCTGGTGAGCCTGCTGAAGGGGACGCGCCGGAAGTCGACTATATAGACGCCTCTGAGGCTCATCTCCCCTTGTACTGCGGCTTTCTCTTCTGCAGGAACGCGCTCACCCCCTCGAACAGATCCTCGGTGGAGAAGACGACGCCGAAATGGGCGGCCTCCAGATCCAGCGCGGCCCACAGCGGCGCCTCGTAGCCGTAGTTGACGGCGTATTTAGCCATCGCGAGCGCTATGGGCGGCTTCTCCGCCAGCTTCAACGCGAGGGCCCTGGCCTCCTGCTCCAGCCTCTCCGGCGGCACGACCTTGTTGACCAAGCCCATCCTCTCCGCGTCTCTGGCCGATATGTTGTCGCCCGTGAATATGATCTCCTTGGCCCGGGCCAGCCCGACCAGCCTGGCGAGCCGCTGCGTCCCTCCGCCGCCTGGGAACAAGCCGATATTGACCTCGGGTTGCCCCAGTACGGCGGTCTCCGAGGCTATCCTCAGGTCGCAGGCCAGCGCCAGCTCCAGGCCGCCGCCGAGCGTGTAGCCGTTAAGGGCGCATATGACAGGCCTGTCGAGCTTCTCCATCTTCTCGGTCAGCTCGTGGAGCCCTCTGGACAGCTTGTAGGCCAGATGCGGCGTCGTGCCGACGAAGCCGGTGATGTCGGCGCCGGCTGAGAAGGCTCTGCCCACGCCGGTTATCACCACGGCCCTGACCTTATCGAAGTCCAGCTTGGAGATCTCGTCGAGTGCTGACGACAGCTCCTCGACCATCTTGGCGTTTATGGCGTTGAGGCGCTCGGGCCTGTTCAGTATTATCCAAGCTATGGGCGGCTCGTAGCGGATTATCAAGGTCTCCAGCCTCTTCTCCTCAGCCTTTACATATGTATAGAAGCCCTCCCCCGACTTCCTCCCGAGCTTCCCAGACTGGACCATCTGCACCAGGAGCGGATCCGGCGCGAACTCCTCGAAGCCCGTCTTGTTCCTCCAAGCCTCCAGCGCCTTAACTACCGCGTCTAGGCCGAGCTCGTCGGCGAGCTCCAGCGGGCCCTTAGGCCAATTGAGGCCGAGCTTCACGGCCTTATCCACGTCCTCCCTAGTCGCTATGCCCTCTCTGACCAGATAGGCGGCCTCGTTCACGGCCGGCGCAAGCAGCGCCGTTATGTCCAGCTTCTCGCCGGGCTCCTTGGGTATGTCGGGCCACTGGAACTTGCCCGGCGCCGGGTATTTGTAGAAGCCCTCGCCGGTCTTCACGCCGTATTTCCTCTGTTGGCATTTCTCCACGATCAAGGGACAGGGATGGGTCTTGAAGCCGCGTTTAGCCATGGCGTCCCCTATGAAGCAGATGACGTCTATTCCGGTGTAGTCCATGAGGAGGAAGGCGCCCATGGGGAGCCCCGCGCGGTATCTCAGAGCTGAGTCGACGGCCACTATGTCGGCCTCGCCTCTCGCCGCCATCCAGCAAGCCGCGTCGTTGACCCTTGCCAGAATTCTGTTGACTATGAAGCCGGGCACGTCCTTGTTCACCACGACGGTCTGTTTGCCCAGCTGGGCCGCATACTCGGCGACCCTCTTGACGGCCTCGTCGCTGGTGTATCTGCCCTTGATTATCTCCACCAGCGGCATCAACGGCGGCGGGTTGAAGAAATGCATGCCGACGACGAGAGGCCTCCTCTCGGGCTTGACCGCCTCCGATATCTCGGTTATGGGGAGGCTGGACGTGTTTGTGGCCAGTACGGCGTTGGGCGGGGCGCATCGGTCGGCCTCCGCGAAGACCTTCCTCTTGGTCTCTATCTCCTCTATGACCGCCTCGACCATTATCTCGGCGCCTTCAACCGCCCTGCAGATGTCGTTGACCACCGGCTTTATTCTGCCCATCACGGTCTGGACGTCCTCCTTCAGCTGGCCCTTCTCGGCGAATTTCTTGAGGGACCACTCGATGTTTTGGAGGGCCCTCTTCAGGAAATCCTCGGCGACGTCGACGAGGCTCACCTCGTAGCCAGCTATGGCGAAGAGCTCGGCTATTCCGTGGCCCATGGTGCCGGCCCCTATGACAGCCGCCTTTTTAGCCATGGCTAGGGCGGGGGACCTGTTTTTAAAGAAGAACTACGTCTATTGGCTAAATAGAAATATATATCACTATTTAGTTACTCCCCCATAGTGGCCACAAGCCCCGGCGTCTTTAATCGCCGTTGCGGCCCGCCCGACGCCGACCTTCGGGCCAGGATTTCCGACGGCCGTCCCGACTGACGACGCATTCCGCAGACGGCTGCCCCAAGACGCTGGGGGCTAGTTGGAGGTCGACCTAAAAAAGTTATTGCCTTAGTAGATCTCTATATTTATCTCTCAGTACTTTCTTGTCTATCTTGCCGGTGCCTGTCATCGGCAGATCGGAGACGACCACGACCTTGTCCGGTAGCCACCACTTGGGTATCTTGCCGGCGTCGACGAACCTCTGCAGGTGGGCAACTATCTCGTCGGGGCCGACCGACGCGCCGGGCTTCGGCACCACAAAGGCGACCGGCCTCTCGCCCCATTTCTCGTGGGGCAGCCCCACAACCGCCGCTATGCCTACGGCCGGATGCGTCATGATGAGGTCCTCCAGCTGTAGCGACGAGATCCACTCGCCGCCGGACTTTATGACGTCCTTCAGCCTGTCCACTATCTTTATCCTGCCGTCGGGGCACCAGACGGCGGCGTCGCCGGTGTGGAACCACCCGTTGCGCCAAGCCACCTTGGTCTTCTCGGGGTCGCCCATGTACTCCGGAGTTATCCAGGGCGCCCTCAGGGCCAGCTCGCCCGCCGTCTTGCAGTCCCTCGGCACCGGCCTGTCGTTCTCGTCCACCACCGCGAACTCGGCCAGCGGGTTGGGGAGACCCGTCATGACTATCAAGTCGTAGGCCCTGTCGGGATCCTCCGGCAGCCTCTCGGTGGGCTTGAAGAAGCCGAGGGACACGACGGGCGCCGTCTCGGTCATGCCGTAGCCTACCCTAGGCACGAAGCCGGCGTCCGCCGCCTTCCTGGCGAGCTCCTTGGGCAACGCGGCGCCGCCGACTATATATATTGGCGCAAGCCGCCTTATCCCCTCCACGTATTTAGGCAGATCCGGATGGGTCACGAGCATGTAGAGTATCGTGGGCACTCCCGCCATGGCCTTCACCTCCTCCTCGACGATTAGCCTCAGTATGTGGCCGTAGTCGAACCTACCCGGCATGACCTGCCTCCAGCCCATGAGGGCGTAGACCCAAGGAAGGCCCCAGGCGTGGACGTGGAACATGGGGACGAGGTAGAGGGCCGTGCAGGGCTTCCCGTCTATGCCGGCGCAGTCGTTTCTGGCCAGGCCTCTGTAGCCGATGGCGGCCAGCGCGACGCTGAAGGTGTGGAGCACCAGTTGCCTGTGGGTGAAATAAGCCCCCTTGGGCCTCCCGGTGGTGCCCGACGTGTATAGAACCGTCGCGACCGCGTTCTCGTCCAGCTCGGGCAATTCCCGCTCTTCGCCGGACTTTATCACGTCCTCTATCTCGGGATCCTTCCCCACGGCCCCCATGCCGTCGGATATCTGGACGTACAGCCGAACCGACTTGAGGTGGGGCCTCAGCTTGTCGACCAGCGGGGCGAAGTCCCTGTGATATATGAGGGCCTTGTCGCCCGCTTGGTTCACCGTATAGGCTATGTCCTCGGGCGCCAGGCGCACGTTGACCGTATGCAGCGCGGCGCCTATGCCGGGCACGGCCCAGTAGAGGTCCCAGTGCCATATGGTGTTCCAGTCGAGGGTGGCGACGCGGTCTCCGGGCCCTATCCCCAGCCGCCTCAAGCCGTCGGCCAGCCTCAGGATGCGTCGATACTCCTCCCCGTATGTCGACCGCCTATCGGCGCCGTGTGGAGGCCTATGCACTATCTGTACATCGCTAAATACATAGTTTATATATCTCAACAAATTATTCAACGTTAGATTGTATTTGTAGGCCATAATAGAGAGGACGGGCCTTCCTTTTAAGTTATAGGGGGGAGAGCCTCAGCGCGAGCTCCTGGAGGAATCCCGGGACGTACCTAATCCCGCCCATGCCTACGCCGCCTGCGATGAAAGGCGCGGTGGCCTCGTCCAGAAGCCTGAGGTCCTCCTCGGGCAGTTGAAGCCGCAGCGCGCCTGCGGCGTCCTCGGCCTGGGCCGCGTTCTTCACGCCGGGTATGGGCAGGGCCCCCCTGTGCTTAAGCCACGCGAGGACCACCGCGGCGGGCGACGCGCCTCTCCTCTGCGCCACCGACCTCACGGCCTCCACGACCCTCCGCCCGGCCTCGGTCGAGGCCTTTTTGAACGAGGGATCCATCCTCCTGGCCCTGTCGGGCCCCCACTTGCCCAGAGCCGCGCCCTTGGCTAGAGGCGACCACGCTATTATCTTCACCCCAAGCTCGCCTAGGGCCTTCCTGAACTCGTCGGCGTCCGCCGATCTGTTGAAGGGGTTGTACTCCACCTGGTCCGAAACTATCTCATGGCGTTTTAGGCACTCGGCGGCGCGGCGGAGCAGCCGCGCATCGAAGTTGCTGACGCCTATCTCGGACACAAGCCCCGCCTCCTTCAGACGCTCGAGGTCTCTGACGACTCTGCATAGAGGCGCATATACAGGCGGCGGCCAGTGCAGCTGGAGGAGGTCTATACGGCCGAGCCGCGCCAGGCTCGCCCTGGCGGACTTCTCGACCGAGCCCCAGTGGAAGCCCGCCACCTTGGTGGCCACTATGACGTCGTAGCCGCGTATCGCCTCCCCCACCAGCCTCTCGGACTCGCCCCACCCATATATCTCGGCCGTATCGACGAAGTTTATGCCGAGCTCGAAGGCCCTTCTGTAGGCCTTGAGGAGCTCAGCCCGGTCCACCGTCCACGCCCTGCCCCCTGCCTGCCAGGCGCCCAGGCCTACGTCGCTCGCCTTGAGGCTCCCGAGCTCCATCATGCCCTCCTTGTAGCCTCCTCCCTCAAGGCCTTCTTCAGCACTTTGCCTACGGCCGTCTTGGGCAGATCGTCTCTGAACTCCACGAGCCTGGGGCGCTTATATGGCGCAAGCCTCTCGGAGGCCCATCTGACGATGTCGCCTGCCGAGACCTTGCCCTTGCACTCGTCCTTCAGCACTATGTAGGCCTTGGGTATCTCCCCCGCGTCGGGGTCCGGCACGCCGATCACGGCGGCCTCCTTGACGCATGGATGTTGGTACAGCACCTCCTCTATTTCTCTGGAGAAGACGCTGTAGCCCTTGTACTTTATCATGTCCTTCTTCCTGTCGACTATATAGAAATAGCCCTCCTCGTCCATGTAGGCCACGTCGCCGGTCCTCAGCCACCGCAGGCCGCAGCAGGGGAAGAACGCCTGGGAGTTCTCCTGGGGGTTGTTGTGATAGCCCTTCATGACCTGGGGGCCGGATATGACCAGCTCGCCCGTCTCGCCCGGCGGAAGTAGCTCCGGCTCGTCGAGATGGGCTATTGCGGCGTAGGTGCTGGGTATCGGCAGCCCGATGGAGCCGGGCTTGTGCCTCCCGTTGAACAGAGGGTTCAAGTGCGTCACCACGGCGGTCTCCGTCATCCCGTAGCCCTCCCTCAGGGGGGCGCCGGTCAGCTCCTCGAACCTCTTGGCCACCTCGACGGGAAGGGGCGCCGAGCCGGATATGCAGAGGACGAGGCTCCGCAGATCGTGGCGGCGGGCCTCGGGGCTGTGTATCATGGTGTTGTATATGGTGGGCACCCCGTGGAAGACCGAGGCTCTGTATTTAGCCACGTCGGAGAGGATCCTCCGCATGTCGAACCTCGGATAGACCAACACGGTGTGGCCGTCGAAGATGGCGTAGTGCATAACTGTGATCTGGCCGTATATGTGGTACCAGGGGAGCACCCCGACGATCACCATGGGCCTGTCGGGCGGCATGCCCTTGGCCTTCCTAGCTATATCGTAGAAGGGCTTCAGCTGCTGTAAATTCGCCGATATGTTGGCGTGGGTTATCTCGGCGCCCTTAGGGACGCCGGTGGTCCCTCCTGTATACATCAAGGCGGCCAGGTCCTCCTCAGGCCTTATCGAGGCCCTGCCGGCCTCCCGCTCGTGGCGCAGTAGGTCCGTATATCGCTGGAAGACGCCGCCGTATTTGACCTTAGGCGGCCCTATCTGCCTCCTGGCCAGCGGCTTGAGCCACGTCGGCATGTACTCGGTCATCTCGACGACGTAGATCCTCTCGAACCTGTACTCCTCGGCGGCCTTGACCACCTTGTCGTAAAGCACGTCGGCCGTGAAGAGGACTTTCGCGGAGGAGTCCCTGGCCTGTCT
This sequence comes from Thermoproteus sp. CP80, assembly GCF_002077075.2. Taxonomy (GTDB): domain Archaea; phylum Thermoproteota; class Thermoprotei; order Thermoproteales; family Thermoproteaceae; genus Thermoproteus. The sequence goes on from NZ_LCWM02000001.1 coordinate 49,247, forward strand.
GAGGACCTCGCCGGGCGTGTAGAGCGGATTCATGGGCGTCGCGGCCGCTCCTATCTTCAACGCCGCGTAGAACGCGACGGCGTAGGCCGGGTGGTTCGGCATGTATATGGCGACCACGTCGCCCTTGGAGACGCCGGTCTCTCTAAGCGCCTTGGCCACCCTATCGCTGTGGTCCGCCAGAGTCGCGTATTTGACCTTGCCCCCGAAGTATATATACGCCGGCCTGTCGCCGTACGCCGCGGCGGCTCGGTCCAGATACGCGAAGAGGGGCTCCGGCCTTATCTCGACCTCCGGCGGCACGCCGTCGTCGTAGTTCTTTGTCCAAGGCCGCGGCCTTATATATTTTTCGAATACCTCTTGGGAATCCACCCCAATACCTACGTTAAACATTTTAAAAATTGAGTTAGCCGCCCGACGGAACGAACTTTTAAAAGCGGCCTTCGGGGTCGCTCCATGGTATTCCCGCTGGACTCCATAACCGACTACTCCATAGCGTTGACGCCTGAACACGAGATGTTCAGAAGGGCCGTGAGGGAATTCGTGGAGAGGGAGATAGCGCCTAAGGCCATGGAGATAGAGGAGAGGGATCAGCCCCCGCTGGATATAATCAGGAAGATAGCAGAGCAGGGCTTCTACGGAATAGGGATCCCGGAGAAGTACGGGGGACAGGGCGGCGACCACCGGATGGCCGCCATAATGAGCGAGGAGTTCTGCAGGGTCCTCCCCGGCCTCAGCGTGTACTTCGGCACCAACGAGCTGTTCCTCACGCCGATCCTGCTGTTCGGCACAGAGGAGCAGAGGCAGAAGTACGTGCCGCCTATAGCCAGAGGCGAGAAGCTGGGCGCCTTCGCCGTCACCGAGCCCTGTTGCGGCTCGGACGTGGCCGGCATCCAGACCAAGGCCGAGAAGAGGGGCAACAGGTGGGTGATCAACGGCAGGAAGGCCTTCATAAGCAGCTCCGACGTGGCCGACTACTTCATAGTCCTCGCCCGCACCTACCCGCCGCCCGATAGGAAGACCCGCTACCTCGGTCTGACGTACTTCATAGTGGAGAAGGGCACGCCCGGCTTCAAGGTGGAGCAGTGCTACCACAAGATGGGCCTCCACGGCGACAACGCCTGCGAGCTGGTCTTCGAGAACGTGGAGGTTCCGGACGAGAACAGAGTCGGCGAGGAGGGGATGGGCTTCATCTACGCCATGGAGACCTTCGACAGGACTAGAATAGGCGTGGCGGCCCAAGCCGTGGGCATGGCCCAAGGCGCCTTCGAGAAGGCGTTCCAGTACGTCCACCAGAGGCAGGCCTTCGGCGTGCCCGTCGCCTACTTCCAGGCCATACAGTTCTCGCTGATGGACATGGCGGCCAAGCTCATGTCGGCGAGGCTCCTCACGTACCTCGCGGCGAAGCTGGCGGACGAGGGCAGGAAGGAGTTCACCTTCGTGGCGTCGCTCGCCAAGTTCTACGCCACCGAGGCCGCCGAGGAGATAATATCTGAGGCCATAAATCTGCACGGCGGCGTCGGCGTGATCGTCGAGACGGGCATAGAGAGGTTCCTCCGCGACGTCAAGATAACCCAAATATACGAAGGCGCCAACAACATCCAGCGCCTGACCGCCTACCGCCAGCTGATCCGCCTCCTCCGCGAGAAGGGCCAGATACCGGAGGAGGTGGCGAAGCTCGTCACATGAGGAGGGTCGCAATAGTCGGCGTAGGGGTCTCCAAGTTCGGCTACAGGCCGGACGTATCTCTGCCCGAGCTTGCCTGGGAGGCCGTCAAGGAGGCCCTGGACGACGCTAGGCTCGACGCGAAGGACGTGGAGGCGTACGTGGTCGGGAACGTGGGCGGCTGGTCCAGCGAGCCTCTGCCCGCGGTGGTCGTGGGGGAGTACTGCGGCCTGGCGCCCAGCAGCGGCATAAGGGTGGAGGCCGCCTGCGCAAGCGGATCCTCGGCCGTCAGGACGGCGTACCACATGGTGGCCAGCGGCGAGGCCGATATAGTCATGGCCATGGGCGTGGAGAAGATGAACGAGTCGCCTACGCCGACGGTGGTGGAGTTCATAGGTCGGGCGGGGAACTACTTCTGGGAGTTCGAGAACTTCGGCCTCACCTTCCCGGGCTACTACGCGCTCCACGCCACGGCCTATATGAACAAGTACGGCGCCACGGAGGCCGACCTCTGCGAGGTCGCCGTCAAGAACCACTACTACGGCTCGCTCAACCCCAAGGCCCAGTTCCAGAAGCCCATAACGGTCGAGGAATGCCTCAAGTCCAAGTACGTGGCGTGGCCCCTCAAGCTCTACGACTCCTCGCCCATAACGGACGGCTCGGCCGCGGTCATACTGGCCGGCGAGGAGGTCGCCAAGAAGATCACGGACACCCCCGTGTGGATAAAGGCCATCGGCGCCGCCAACGGCACCAGCAATCTCAGCAAGAGGGAGGACTTCGCTGGGCTGGAGGCGGCGAGGCTTGCGGCCCAGAGGGCCTACAGGAGGGCCGGGATAGACCCCAGCGAGCCGGTGAAGCATCTCGACGTGGCCGAGGTACACGACTGCTTCACCATAGCCGAGATAATGGCGTATGAGGACTTGGGGTTCGCCAAGAGGGGCGAGGGCTACAAGCTCGCCAGAGAGAAGCAGACCTATATCGGCGGCGTGATACCGGTGAACTTAAGCGGCGGCCTCAAGGCGAAGGGCCACCCCATAGGCGCGACCGGCGTAGCCATGATAGCCGAGCTGACGAGGCAGTTGAGGCAGGAGGTCGAGAGGGGCAGGCAAGCGCCGATAAGGAAGGGCATGGCGTTGGCCCATAACGTAGGCGGGACCGGCCACTACGCGTTCGTGACCGTGCTATCGCTATGAGCACGGTAGTGGAGAAGCTCAGGGAATATCTGGACAGAGCGGAGGCGGAGCAGATAAGGCAGCTGGACCAGCTGGTCGCCGCCACCGGCCTCCCGGTGTATAGGGACCCCAAGACCGGCGCGTTGATCTGGGTGGACGTCAGAGAGCTGAGGCTGAGGTTCCAGCTATCCGTCAACAGGATAGCTAAATTCGTAGAGGGGCTCTCCCAGGAACGGCTTTACTACACCGTATGCAGAAGGTGCGGGGCTAAGTACTTCCCGCCGCAGGCCGACTGCCCCAGGTGTAAATCCTCAGACATGGAGTGGAGAGAGGCGTCGAGGGAGGGCGAGCTGGTCACCTGGACCGTCATAAACGTCAAGCCGGCCAGCTTCGCCCACAACAAGGACTACGTGGTCGGGATCGTCAAGATGCCCGACGGCTTCAACGTGACCGCCTGGATAGACGCCGACCCATCGACGCTTAGGCCGGGCATGAGGCTGAGGCTTTTCGTGGGTAAGAGGCCCGGCGAGAACTACATAACCTATTGGTTTAGGCCGGTCTAGCGAGGTCCGCCTGGCGGTTTGGAGGACCTCCCAGGCTGGCGGACGCGCGCGTCGGCCGCCGGCGCCTACAGTTCGCCGTGGGGACTAAATAGGGACAATATTTTTAACTGGCGCCTCACGAGGGCCAATGTTGCCGAGGGCGTTCGTAACGAGCGTGGTCGGGTCGTGGCCGAGGCCTAAATGGCTTCTAGAGGCCTTCGAGAGAAGGGAGGCGGGCCTCATCGACGACGAGACCCTGAAGATATATATGGACGACGCGGCCCGGCTCGCCATAAAGGACCAGGAGGAGGCGGGGATAGACGTGGTGACGGACGGCGAGCAGAGGAGGACCAGCTTCGTGGCGTTCGTGGGCCAGAAGCTCAAGGGCTTCAAGATAGCGAAGGCCGAGGAGCTCCATCCGGAGGCCCGGGAGATCATGAAGCGACACAAGGCCCCTCTGACCATATGGCGTCCCGTCATATCGGGGTACATAGAGGATAGCGTCATAGCCGCCGACGAGGCCCGGTTCGCGCGGGCCGTGGCCTCGAGGCCCATCAAGGTCACTCTGCCGTCGCCCTACCTCATCATGTGGGAGAGCTGGCACTCCAGGATCTCAGCGCCGTACTACCCCAAGCCGGAGGATGCGGCCGAGGCGTACGCCAAGGTGCTCCGGAGGGAGATCGCGAGGCTTGTGGACGCCGGCGTGGCCTTCATCCAGCTCGACGAGCCGATGCTGGGCGATCTGCTGGAGGCCTCCGAGAACGAGCCCGACCGCTACAAGAAGGTGGCCTCCGAGATATACGGCCAGAAGTACAGAGGGCTTCGGGACGAGATCAGGCTCGCCCTGGATCTGGTCAACGAGGTGGTTCAGGGCTACGAGACCTCGGTGCGCATAGGGATGCACCTAGATAGATGGCCTGCCGAGGACTCGCCCGTGGTGGGCTACGAGAAGCTGGCCCCCGCCATCTTCGACGCGAAGGTGAGGCAGTACGTGGTGGAGTACAAGGCGCCGAGGATGGGCGACCCCGTCGAGTTCGCCAAGTTGCTTCCCAGCGACAAGGAGATAGGGCTCGGCTCCGTCGACGTGAGGGACCACAAGAGGGTGGAGACCCCCGAGGAGATCATGGCCCACGTGGAGAGGATAGTGAGGTACGTGGATCCGACCAGGATCTGGCTCAACCCCGACTGCGGCTTCGCGCCGGGCCAGTTCAGGGCTTTCCCGAGGGACGTCGCCAGGGCGAAGCTGAAGGCCATGGTCGAGGCGGCCAGGAGGCTCAGAAGATCGTACTGGTGGGCGTGACATGGCCCCGGCCGAACCCTCAAGGCCGACCAATGCCCCTAGGAAAGCCCACTTTTAGTTTTCGCAAAACCTCTATAATGATAAGCTATATTGATACATAGTTATCAAGTATGCCGAAATCCGTGCAGTTTAAGACGTCGCATCTTAAGTTAAATAAATTATGCAAAGTCCCCGAGGGGTATGCGGTTTAAGCCGCCGTCTTTTCGGCTTGACGTAAAAGTTTAGCCGAGGCCGGCAGGGGAAAAGAAGGGGAAAAAGAGGGGTTTCATCCCGGCGGGGCCTCGCACGCCCGGCCCTCCCGACGCCCGCGCCTCACAGGATCCGTATGTACTCCTTGGCCCTCGCGAATATCGACCGCCTCTTAGGCCTGTAGACCTCCCTCACCCCGCCCTCATGGGGCTCCAGTCGGCTGAACTCCAGCTCAAGCCTCCTGACGTTGACGCCCCCGTCGGCTGAGCAGTAGGCCCAGCCGAATAACGATATACACGCCTCAGAGCCGTCCCTGGCGACGTAGGCCTCCACGGAGTACGGGTTCACGAGGCCCACCGGCCCCTGCCCTATCAGCTCCGCCATCCACGGAAACCTCCGCAGAACCTTGGCTATCCCCACGATCTGCTTCTCCGCGCGGGGGGCCCACGTCCTAAGCCAATCGACGCCTAAGGCGCCCAGCTCCGGATACTCCTTTAGGAGCCGTTCGACTGGGTCGGCCGGCTCGGGAGGCCTCCTCACCGCGCCCGCGTCCACGCCGTCGCCCGAGCTCATGCCCTGATGCGCCTAGCGGCGCCCTTGACGCCCACGACGGCCGCTCCCGCCGCCTCCGCCAGGCGCATCAGCATCCCGTGCTTCCTGTGGGTAGCGAGCCATAGGGACGCCGCGGCCAGGACCCAGGGGTTCCTGCCCACGACGGCTTTCCTGTTACCCTCAAGGATCTCAAGGGCCCTCCTCACCACGGGAGCCGGCAGTCTGGCCCTCGCGGCCACTATCTTGACGTAGTCCTCAATTGGCGGCCTCCTCCCCCTAACGAGCTCATCGAGCCTCCAGGCCGCCCTCTTGACGGCCGACCTGTCCGCCTTACTGCATTTGAGGAAGTCGCCCAACGGCCTCGGCCCGCCCAGATCCCTCGCCGCGAGCCAGAGGGCCGCCACAGCGACGGCCCCGGCAGAAAGGCCCTCCAGCTCGTATATGTGCCTCCTCACCAGCGCCATCGCCGCCTCGGCTACGCGGTGCGGCGCGCCTGCGCACTCCCTGACCCTGCTGACCTCCGCCCCTAGGAGGCGAGCCGCACCTCCCTCCAGTTAAGGGTGTCCCTGTCGAAGCCGGCGAGAGCCACCGGGGGCCGTGCTCCGCCTTCACGCCGATCTCCGTCTTGTTCACGAGCCTTGAGGGGAGCCGCGCGGATGCGCGCAAGCTGGACGCGCCGCTCCGGCCCCGTATCGACCACGCTATCAGCCGCACGGCGAAGGAGCTTTTCGAGGGGGCCAGGAGCCGTGGAGGGGCCGGCGGAGCTCTTCGTCGAAGCAATAACGAGGGTTCTGGCTTGGATCGACGCCCACAAGGCCCACCTCTTCCTGGCCGCCGCGGTTGCGGCCGGGCTTATCGCGCTGTCAGCCGCCATGAACCTCTGGGGCCTTATCGAGCTGGGCAGGCTCGCCTACGCGGCGGCCGGCCTGCCGCTCTTCGCCGGGCTCGCCGACGCGGGAGAGAGGGCGGCGGAGAGGTTCAGGGCCCTGGCCGAGAGGTACATGAGGTGGAGGATCGACGAGGGGGCCGTCGACGGGGTCCTCAAGGCCCCTCTGAATAACGGAAGGCCGTACACGGCGCTTTCGAGGCTGGCCGAATCCAAAAGCCTGCCCAGGCCCCTCGCGGAGCTGAGGGAGGCGCTGAGATCGGTGGAGGGCGAGGCGGAGAAGGACGCCGCAGTTGTCGCCGCCCTCGTGCTCTACAAGGCGCTCGTGAAGAACGCAGAGGCGTATAAGGAGTGGGCCGAGCTGTACCGCTGGGCGAGGGGCCTGGCCGGGAGGCGGGAGTTCGCGGTGGCGGCCGGCGAGATCGGGAGGCTCCGCGGGGCGCATGGGAGGCTTGAGGAGGCGGCTGAGGAGTTGAGGAGGGAGCTGAACGTCGTGCTGGCGTCCTACTCGCAGAGGCGCGACGTATACGAGAGGCTCAGGCCCCTCCTGGAGGTTGACCTGAAGAGGGCTGAGGGGCTGGCGGAGGCCAGCCACAGGGGGCTTTCGGACTACTCCGACGCCAGCATGGGGACCAAGGCCTACGCCGCCCTTCTCTCGATCGCCAGGGGCGGGATATACGGCCATGTCGCCATGCTGCTCGCCGTGGAGGGCGCTCTGGCCGACATAGTGATTTCGGCGCCTGGAGGCGCCTACGAGAAGGCCAGTGGCATCGCCGGCAACCGCGGCGAGGCGGTCGATCCGTCCCGCTCGCCTAAGGGGGCCGCGGTCTGGGAGGACAAGGCCGCCTCCGCCCTCCTCCGCTACCTCCTCGGCAGAGCGGATGAGGCCGACCTCAAGTTCAAGCGCGTTGAGGGAGGCTTCGAGGTGTTCAAGGCCTACGGCGGCGTCGAGTCGTATTTAGACGCTCTGAAGGTGGGAAAGACGGTGGCCAGCTCCAAGGCCGGCGAGGAGGAGGTGAGGCGCTTCGTGGAGGAGGCAAAAGAGCGTAAGCCCGACCTCTCGGGGCTCAGCAAGATATGGCAGGCGTTGCCGTGGCTTGCCACGGACGTGTCGTTTTCCAAAGGGCGGATAGTGGCCGGCACCGCCCATCCTTGGCAGCTGGCCTGGTACGTCGCCCTCTTCGGCGAGCCGGAGTCGATCAGGGGCGGGGCCAGCGTCACTGAGGAGGGCATCAAGCCCAACGTCACTGCGTACTGGCCCAGGGAGGTCCTCGACCGAATCATCGCCGAGGAGAGCAAGGAGCTGGAGCCCCTCCTCGGCCGCCCGGTCAAGAGCTGGCGGGAGCTGGTGGACTCGATAGGCTGGAGCCAAGTCCTGGAGAGGGTCGGGGAGCTGGCCGATGCGTTGAAGCCATGGATAGGCCGCAAGGATGCGAAGGACGCGGAGAGGGAGGGCCTCATGAGGAGGATGCTCAGCGAGCTGGCGCTGTTCGCCCACTTCGCCGAGGCGAGGAGGGGGCTGGGCGACGGCGAGTGGCGTAAGGAGCGGGCGGTGAGGCTGTCGAGGGCCATGGAGGCGCTCAGCGGCGGGAGGATAGGGGGCGAGTACGCCGAGAGGCTGGCCAGGCTGATCATCTACTACGCCGAAGGGCAGAAGAAATATGCAGAGGAGCGCATCGAAAACCTGGCCGAGGAGCTCGCCGGCGTCCTCAAGGAGGATGTGGAGAGGGCTAGGGGAGAGGTCTGGGGCGTCGTGGACTTCGCCCTAAGCGATATGTACTGCCTGGCGAGGGACTGCGCCAGGGATGAGGTCGCTAGGAAGTTCGTCGCCCCCGCCCTTGAGCTCATCATGCTGGACAAGGCGGCGAGGGGCGGGTTCGATAGGAGGGAGGCGTTGCTGCGGTTCGGCGAGATGTACGCCACCGCGATAGCGGGGGACGGCACGGTGGAGTCGAGGAGGGTCGAGCCGGCCTTCGGGGAAGGGCTGGGCGGCGCAACGGAGGTCGTGCTGGTCGTAGGGGGCGAGCTGGGCGGCGGCGCCGCGCTCCTGCGGCTGGCGGCCCTTCGCCAGCTCAACGAGCTCCTGTCCAAGGACTTGAAGTTCGGCGTGAGGGCGTACGTGAAGAGGGGCAGATACTACGACATAGCCGCCTACGGCGAAGATGCCGCCAGGCTGATGCGCCTTCTTGCCGTGTCTGCGCCCTCCGCCGGCGGTGGGTACTTAAGCCCCAAGTTCGATGGTTTCGTGGGGGAGGCCCGGGCGGAGGTGCGGCTCGACGAGGGGAGCATAAGGCGGACCGAGCGCGGCGTCGCCGCCGATCTGATAATATCGGAGGGCGGCGTCGAGGTGAAGTACAACGTCTATCTGCGTGGGGATCACATCATGCTCCAGTTCCGCTCGAAGGATCGCGGCCGCGCAGAGCTCGCGGCTCGCCTCCTCAAGCTTGCGGGCGTCAACGCAGAGGTGAGGAGGGAGGGCGGCAGGGACGTATGGTACGTCGAAGCCACCACAGACAAGCTGGCGGCTGGGCGTAAGGAGCTTAGGGACGCCATCGCCGAGTTCGTCAGAGCGGCGCGCGGCAACGACCTGGTGGACGCCGGCAAGGCGGAGCGCTGGCTGGAGAAGCTGGAGAGGGGCCTCACGCTGAGGGAGGGCTGGCCGAAGTACCTCGTGAGGCTGGCCAAGGGCGCGCTGGTGATCAGATACATGTCCACCAACCCCGGCAACATAGAGCGCGAAGTCCAGCGGCTTGAGGCAATGGGCCTTGAGGAGGACAGACACTTCACGGTGAAGAAGCCGGAGGGCGGGAAGGCGGGCTACGTTTCAATACTCAAGGAGGGCCTTGAGCGCGCCGCTTGGCTTTCAGTCCACGGCTCCGGCGACCAACAGGAACTTGCGGCGGACTTCGTAGACCTCATATTGGAGAGGGCCAGGAAGAGGGGCGGCGCCGTGTACAAAAAGGCCCTGGAGGTCGTGGAGAGAGGTAAACAGTGGGCTCCCTGAGGCTTATAGACGTAAGGGGAGTTGAGGTTGACGTCGGGGACAGGAGGCACGTGGTGGACGTCCTCGGCGGAGGGGCCCAATCCGAGGAGGGCAGGAGCGGCAGGACCCTCCTGAGGATCACGATAGCCGCCGAGGTGGACGGCGTAAGGCGCGACTACATAATGACCTTCGGCAGGTATGGCAGAAACAACGCGGCCGTGGGCTACGCCGTAGCGAGGGCCGACGCGCCGGGAGGCAGGGAGGCAGACGCCGAGAGGCTCTCGGCGCTGATCAAGGCCCTCACGGGGAGGGAGCCGAGGATACGCCGAATGAAGGACGGCACAATAATGATAGAATGCGGCAGAGAGCATCTGGAGGGCTTCATGCGCTACGCCGAGCTCGCAGAGGCCATAGCGAGGTGGCTGGAGGAGACGGGCCGCCGAGGTGGCCGGAGAGCGGGTGCAGATAGATGAAGATACCGGCCTCCGCCGACGGGGGCGCGTCGGGCGTAGCAAACCTCTACAGAAGGCCTCTTTTCCTCCTCAACACCACGTCCAGGAAGTCATCCCTGACGGGCTCGTAGACCCTTTTGTAGAAGCGCTGCTGGCTTTCGAGGACCTCTCTGGGGAACGACGAGACGTACTCGACGGCCGCCTCCCAGGCTCTCTGGTACGGCACCACGACGTCTATCTTCCACGCGACCTCCCTGTCGTAGTCCTGCGGCCTCTGGGGCTTGCCGCCTATCGTGAAGAGGCCGGTGTCCCCATCTATCTGCACCCGCTCTCCGGCCACCTCGGCGAATTCCCTCCTCGCCTCGCCCCCGCCTGCGGGAGGCGCCGCCCCTCCTCCGGCGCCCTTCCTAACGACGGAGGGGCCGTAGTGTTTAGCCCAGGCGTAGAATATGGCCCTGTTGAGGCCGAAGGACTTGGCCTTGTCGAGATCGCCGTAGAGGACGAAGTAGCGCGCCGCCTGGAGCAACGCCATGACTTGAAACCGCCCGATCCTCGCGGAGACCTCCCGCCCGCCGACGGAGGCGCGTCCGCCGGCCGGCTCGTACTCGGCCAGGGCCGTCTCGACGAGCGTGGCCGCCTCGCCGGGCTCCACGCGATTGTAGCACCCCTCCTCGTGCCTCGGGCTGTCTGGATTCGCCCAGTCAGGGGAGAAGGCCGGGAGCTTGTCCACGGGTATGCAGACCGCGGCGTAGTTCAGCGCCCTATGCAGCGAGAGCGGCGCGGTGAAGACCCTCTTGGGGTCTATCAAGTCCTCCACCTTGAGGACGCCGCCCGAACGCTCGGAGAGGTCCTTGAGGGCGGGCCCGGCCCTCCTGAGGACGTATCTCACCAGCGCGCGGGCCTCCTCGAAGGGCCTCCTCCCGGGCAGAGCGCCTTCGTTTATCCTGACGTGTATCCCCTCGCCGGACCAGAGGACGTACACGGATCTGGATACGCCGAGTCTATCCAGCTCCGAGATGACGATCTCGGCGGCCCTCACGGCGAATTCCCACCTGTCTATGGTCGCGTCTATGTCGAAGAAGGGCGTGTACGCCTTTATCCTCGCGTCGTCCACGTCCTCTCTGCCCTCCACCTTTCCGTAGAGGGCCGCAGTCGCGTAGAAGGACCTGGCCCCCAGCTCCCCGGCCAATCTGGCTACGTCGTCCGGCGACTTAATCGAGAGAGGTCTCCCCGACTTGTCGTAGCGGGTGAACGCCTTGCCGTAGACGGCGGCCCAGCGGCCCCGCGAGAAGTTGAAGATCTCCCTCTTGACCGTCTCCCTTGCGTAGTACATGTATGTGCCGGCCTAGGCCTTTATTAGGCCGAGGAAGCCGTCTGCGATCAGCTGGACGGCCCAGGCGGCCACTATGAGGCTGAAAAACCTCGAGAATATCTTGAGGGTATTACTTCCCACAAGCTTGATCAGCAGGAGGGAGTACCTCATCGTGGCGTAGGTCAGCGCGGAGGCCACCGCTATGGCCAGCACCAGCGAGAAGAGGTTGTAGTAGGTGGCCATCACTATCACCGAGGTTATGGCGCCCGGCCCCACCAACATGGGGGTGATTATGGGCACGACCACGTAGTCCTCGGGGTTTATGCCCATGGTGCGCGGCGCCCCCTCCCTCAATATGTCCACGGCTATGACGAGCAGGAGTATGCCGCCCGCCGCCCTGAAGCCGTTGATGTTTATATTGAAGACGTAGAATATGTAGGGGCCGGCCAACGCGAAGAGCAGGAGCAGCGCCGGCACCGTCGCCGCGACGAGCTTGAGGAAACGCCCGTAGAGCCTCTCGTAGTTGGGGATCACGGCCAGCAGAGGCACGGCGCCGAGAGGGTCTATTATGGCGTAGAGCTGTGCCGCGCCGATAAGCGCATCCGCCAGCGAGAACGGCTCCACGCGAGGGGCGGCGCCCGCCTATTTAAGCCTCACGGCGGCAGCCTCGCCACGACCTTCCTCACCCTCCTCCCGTCGGGGGTTTTGAACGACGCTATGACGACGCCCGGCTTCCCGGGGGGCTGGAGCACCCAGACCTTTTCGGGCTTGAGGAGGTACTTCTTGCCTCCCACCTCCACCTCGAACTCCCTATCCAGGAGCTCGGACATATGGAGTATTGTGGAGAGGATTTAAAAGCTAGATCCGGCGGCCGAGGCGGAAGGCCGGCTGAAGACCTCGCTCAATCTTCGGACAGCAGCCGCCTCACCACGGCGTAGTAGAACGCTGTGCTGAACAGCGCCGTGAAGAATAGAGTGGAGGCGAGCGCCGTGTAGATGGTTGCTGGAGGCATCTCGATCAGCTGGTTGACCAACTGCGCCACGGGGATCCCGCCGCCTCCGGACACGAACATGTAGGGGTATCTAGCCCCGTCGTTGACGTACTCCATGAGGACCATGACAGCCTCGGCCAACACTCCCGCTACAACTGTCGCCAGCTTGGCTACTCTGCCCCTCAGGGCCTCGTAGAAGGCGTAGAGGGCGACCGCGCCGAGCGCCACGACCAGCGCCAACGCGGCGTAGAAGGCGGGGTAGAAAAGAGCGCTGGGCGGATCGTAGCCCAGGAGAGGGCCGGCGATGTTGGCCGCTATGTAGGGGTCGTATCTCTCCAGCACCGCGAAGTAGTAGCCGCCGGCAACGGCTTGAGGCACCAGCAGGGCGAGCCCCACGCCAAGCGACATCTTTATCCCCTCTAGGCCGGCCTCCTTCCTGGCGACCAACACGGCGGCTAGGACGAAGGCGCCTATATCGACCGCGCCTATTATGGTGTGGGCTATTAGGGGCGGGTACAAGGGGTTCGCGAAGGCGTCTATGGGCTCGAAGCCGGGGTTTAGGAACTGGGGGTTGTTCAGCTCGGCGAATAGGTACCTAAAGCCTATGGGCACCAGCAACACGGAGGCCGCCAGGGGGATGCCCAACGCGCTGTGCGCCCTAGGCCCTATCCTGCCCCAGAGGTGCCAGTAGGCCGCTATAAGCGGTATGCTCGCAACTATCCCCACCAACGCTATGGCTATGGGGTAGAAGTCGGCCCTCGTGAATATGGCGGTCATGGAGGGGAAGGCAGAAGCCATATATACCGTGAGTATGGTGGCCCAGACGCCGGCGAAGAGGTCCGTGGCCACCATCAGTCTGAACATGTCGCGGGCCAGGCCGTCGAGCCTCTCGTCGTTGCGCCTATAGGCCAGATATCTAACTACGACCGTCAGAATCGCGGCGCCTATTATCACGTTGACGAAGACCAGATGCATCTCGAGGAAGAAGCCGAGCAGGACGAAGGAGAGATAGGCGCTATTCATGGCTCCCCCTCAGCCTATCTATCAAGCCGGGCCTGGTGGCCGTGTAGTACATGGCCGCGATGCCTAGAGCGGCTATGGCGGCCAGCACCGCCGCGACGAACGCGGCAAAACCCGGCGTCACGTCGACGCTCGTCACGACCTCGTTTGTGGTGAACAGCCCGTAGACGGTCCAAGGCTGTCTTCCGACCTCTCTCGCCGCCCAGCCCGCAACGGCGGCCACGGCGGACAGGACGGCCATCGCCGAGGCGAGGAACGGAAGGACGTTGTTCTTGCCCACAACGGGCCCGAGCAATTTGAAGTTTATGAAGTCGGCCGCCGCAGAGAGCACGGGCACCCTTATCAAGTATGTGAATAGGGTAAGCAACGCGGCGACGGCAAGCAGTATGCCGGATCCCACCATGGTGTAGTACATGGCGCTCACCAGCGGCGCCAGCGGCTCCAGCGAGGCGACGGCGGCCCTGCAGTTGCTCGCCAAGGCGGCGTTCGCCAGAGGCCCGAGATAGCTGAGCGCCTGGGGGTCGAGCTGCCCGTACAGCTGGCCGAACGTCGTGTTGCCCAACGCGCCGCACTGCTGGAGGTAGTACTGGAACCCGTATATGGGGTGGCTGGGGTTGCCGTAGGCGAAGAGGGCCTCAACGGGGTCGTTGAAGGAGTAGCCGTATACCTCCTGGCCTCCGGTGAGCGCCACCAACGCGGTGAACTTGAGGGGCTGGTACCTCACCACGTCGTCGCCCATGAAGTGGCCCGCCACGGGCTGAGCTATGAGCACGACGACCATCACCCATAGGAGGGGCTTGAGGAGCTTTACGTATTTCTCGTCCCTAGTCTTCAGATACCTCGCCGACAGGGCCAGCGCCACTGCTCCGACGCCTACGGCATACGCCGCGAGCAGGGTGTGGACGGTGGTGCTTATCGCGTCGGGGTTGGCCAGCGGCAGCCAAGGATCCGCGAAGAAGGGCCCGACCGACTGCGTGAAGTTGACGCTCGTCAGAGCGGCCGAGCCCGCGCCAGCCAGCGTGTGGTTCATGACAAGCGCGGCGAGGGTCAACGCGGTCGTGAGGTTCGCCGCGTCGGGGCCGTATGTAGGCAGGAAGGGATAGAGGGCCTTCGGTATCCCGCCGGCGCCCCACGGGACGTTCATCCAGGCGTTTACGGTCAGGATGAAGTAGCCCGAGAGAGATCCCAGGGCCCAGGCGGCCAACAATATCGACAGGGTATATCTAGCCCGCCACCTCCCGATAGCCAGGACGAAGAGACCTAGGAGCACCGCCTCGCCTATGAAGGCTATCGTGGCCTCGTAGAACAGAGGGACGAAGCCGGACGACGAGAACAGCAATATGCTGGTAGGCCATATTTCCAGAAGGCCGAACTCGACCACCGTGCCGGTCACGACGCCCAGCGCGAAGTTGACGGCCCAGACCGCGGTCATCATCTTGGCGTACTTCAGATACAGCCCGTCCCCCGTTCTGTGCCATTTGACGAGCCACGCCAAGATGGCAAGAGGAAGGCCCAACGTCAGCGAGACGAAAACCGCGTGTAGGTATATGCCGAAGGACGAGATAGCCAAGGCGTTGTTGGCGCTCGCAGTATGCGAATACAAGATGTCCAGACCCGATCCGCCTCCGATGGAGGGGGTCATGTGGAGATTTACGTTATAACCTTTAAAAATTAAATCTATATAGAATAGAGCAGTAATAAATATATATTAAAATTAACTTAACTTATGCAACCTGGAGATATCGTGGAGACTATATAGTTATATTGAAATCGAATCTAAAACTAGTTCATTAACATAATGATTTTGAGATCGCAGGAGTTGCGGCCTTGGGTCCGATAAGCCCATGATTAGGTCCGGCGAATGTGTAGAGAATTGCCAACGACATTAATGTACGCTTGGCCAAAGCCCGTAGGAGAGTCGCTGAACAGAATGCCGGTAATCCGTATAATATACAATTTCAACCGATCGGTGAGATCCGCCCCATCTCGATGGCCCACGTGCGCCTAAGCCCCATCTGACGCGTCCGCTACGCGGCCATGTACTTTCTCCATATATCGATGGCGTATCCCGGCGTCGGCTTTCCTCTCACCAGTCTGAACGTCCTCGTCCCGTCCTGCCGGACCTCGGGCACCAGCAACACCGCTCTCTCCCTATAGCGGTCTAGGAATCTATTTAGGAAGTCCTGTAGGAAGGTCACATAGAAGACGTTCACACCAGAATCCACTAGCGCCGCGATGACCTCCTCGGCGACTACAGACGCCTCAACTTGGTTTGTGGATGAGAACGTCTCGTCCATCAGGACGTAGTCGCCCCGCCTTAGGCCCTCGACTATGGCGCTGAGCCTCTTGACCTCCTCCTCGAATTTGCCATACGAGAGCGTTCTATCCTCCCGACGCGGGAAGTGCGTATAGACCGCGCCTGTAGAGGGCAGCGCGAATTCGTCCGCGGGGACGAACAGCCCGGCCCTCGCGAGGACCAACGACTGGCCTACCGCCTTCAGGAAGGTGGTCTTGCCTCCCCTATTCGCGCCGGTCACCACCACGGCGAATCCTCCCTCAGCCTTCACGTCCAGGTCGTAGGGCACGGGCCTAGACCCGGCGGAAATCGACAGCGATAGGCAGTGCATGCCGCTGAACTTCAGCGCGCCCTTGGACAGCCGCGGGTACGCCGCGGGCAGGCCCAGCTTCTCGAAATAACCGCTGAGGTTTATTGCGCCTACGTAAAACGCCAGTTGCCTCCGCAGGTCCTGGAAGAAGGAGTCCAGATGCTTGAACGCCTTGAAGATCGTGGAGGCGGCGTTCGCCAGGACCCACTTCCTTATGTCGTCAAGTATGTAGGCGCCCGCCTCATCTCTCGGGTCCAGCCGATATACATATTCGTCCCTCCTCAGCACCTTCGAGAGGATATTGCTCTCCCCTTTCCTGGGCACCAGCAGGACGGGGTCTTCGAGGCTGTTTAGCTCGCCTATCCTGACCGAGAACTGGACTCCGTTTTCGAACCGCAGTACTTTGACGAGCTCTTGCGCCGAGGCTAGGAACTCGTCGTTTATATTGTCCAAGACGGACTTGGACATCTGCCTGAAGGCCTCCGAGGAGAAGGCGGTTGATTTCAAGACCGCCAGCACGTCGCGCAGAGACGCCACCATTACCTCCAGCCCGTTGACAGCCTCGTGCACCACGACCGCGGGGTCGTGTGGCCTGAACAGAAAGACCCTCCTCCGCACCGCGTCAACCGTCTCGTTGGCGATCCTGTAGAGGCCCAACACTGCGTCTCTATTCCTCAAGGCGTCCCTGACGGCGTCCTGCCTGTAGCTGATGGAGTCAGGCGAGGCGTCGGCGAGGAGGAGGACCTCCCTCCAGACCTCGGCCACCAGCTCGTCGCCTCCCGACGCAGCGGCCACTATCTTGTCCAGCTCGAGATCCCTCCGGAGGTCATCCGCGCCGGCCGCCGGCCGCGCGGCCCCCGTTCTGAGCAAGTCGAACTCTATCATTTGACCACCTCCCTTATCTTTCCGTAGGTGAGCTGGTACCGCCTAGCGATCCTAGCGGCCATGTACTCCGCCGGCGGCCGTCCCGGCGCTATCACGTATGAGGGTCTCTCGGGATCCTCCGGGGAGGGCTGCGCCACGAGGGTTATGACGCCGTCGAGGTCGGCGGCTTTGTGCAGAAACGTGACGAAAAGGCAGTACGAGCCTCTTTTCGCCAGCTCCTCGAAGAAGAGCCTCGTCAAGAGGAGCCCCTCGTCTGAGGTCGTGTTTGAAAACAGCTCGTTCGTTATGACCAGAGAGCGGCTGTCGGCCCTCTCTATAATCGCCTTAGCCCGCGCGACGTCCAGCTCGAGTCTGCTCAAGCTCTCCTCCACGTCCTCCTCCACGGGATATGCCGTCATTATGGAGGAGAAGAACGGAATCTTCGCCTCGACGGCGGGCACTGGGAGTCCCAGCTTGGAGAGGAAAGCGATCTGCCCGAAGGACGTGGCAAACGTCGTCTTGCCTCCGCTGTTCATCCCAGTTATGACGAAGATCCTCCTAGAGCCGTCGGTCTGTATGTCGTTCGGAACGGCGGACCCTCTTTTCGCCAGAAGCAGATTGTAGAACTTCCGCACGTAGATGCCGCCGTCGGTGAATGACGGTATGGTGAATCGGTATCCCATCTGCTCGAGGCTCTTCATGTAGTTTATATATATCAAATAGAACTCGGCCTCTTTTGCGAAACTGGCAATTCCACCATCTATAAAGCTTGGAAAATCCTCCGAGAATCTTCTCAGTATATCGTATTGGGTCCTATACATTTTAAAGGCACCTCTGAGAATCGCCGCGTGTATGTGGGAGGCATCGCCCGTGGTTTTTATGTACTTAACTTCGGCGCCCTGCCCATCCCCCTTGAACCTGGAGAATAGGCTGTCCACCAGCGCCGAGAGGTCCTCGCCGTGTTCCTCCCTGGTGACCCTAATTCTATCGCCCTCTATCCACACTCTGATCTTAATCTGGTCCCTGGCCTCGGCGGCCTCGCGGGCCCTTCGCCCCAGCTCGCGGAATTTCTCGCTCCCCGCGACCTCGCCTAGATATCTGGTGAAGCTCGCCAGGCCCTCGGACTCTATAGGGAGACCTCTGAGGCGGCTCCACGCGGTCTCCACCGCCTCCGTATATATCAGAGCCGCGTCCACGTGCATCCCGATCCTGTGCTCCTCGTACGCGTCCTTCTCCGTCTCGAGAATCCTCGCGGCCTTATTGACGTGCTCCACGAACTCGGCAACTGCATCGAGGACCTCGCCCTTCAGCAAATCTCTGAATACGTTAAGC
The DNA here is from genome assembly GCF_002077075.2 of Thermoproteus sp. CP80. Taxonomy (GTDB): domain Archaea; phylum Thermoproteota; class Thermoprotei; order Thermoproteales; family Thermoproteaceae; genus Thermoproteus. The sequence continues at coordinate 67,110 of NZ_LCWM02000001.1, forward strand.
CTGAACACGGCAACCTCCTCGTTGTCGAGCTGCTCGAGGTAGAGACTCCTCAGGAAGTCGTCGTTGCGTTTGCCGAAGATATCGCCGAGAAGCTCGTGGATTCTGAGATCGTGCGCAATCTGCTCGTCGATGCGCCTTCCCCTTCCGCCGAGAATACTAAGGTACTCCACAGCCCGGCTGTAGCTGAGGTTTAAACACTTTGCGCATTAGCGTGCGACCTAACAGTATATATATCACGACGGGCCGTTGTGCTGGATGAGCCGAGGGACTTTTAACCCATGGCGAGCTCGTAGATTTTCTGACAACGGTATTGGACGCGGCGGCGCTCCGCCAGGAGCAGTGGGCGTTGTGGAGCGCGCCGTTAGGCAATAGCCGCGGCGGCCTCAGACAGATCGGCCTACCCTGCCGATATGCGCCACTGGCCGCTGTGTTGCGCTCTACATAGTTAGGCTACGAAAAGAAGACGTAGACGGCCGCCCCTATCATGGTTGCCGCCATTATGCGCGTCGCCAACAGAGACCTCCCGCACGACACGGAGCGTTGCCCAAGGAAGGCCCCCAGGCCCGCCAAGATTCCCCCCACGATGAGCCTATGCTTCAACGCCACGGAGGACGCCGCCTCCACCGTCCGCAGTATGGGCGTCAACGCCTCCAGCTCGCCCATGAGGACCCGCGCAACGGCAAAAGACGCCGACGTGCCCAAAAGGGCGTCCGCAAAACCGACAAGCGCGTTGAGGACCGGCCTAAGCCTGCCGCCCCGGACCCTCCAGCCTCTCCCGAGCAGGAGCTGGACGCCGGTTATGGCGAGGGCCGCCGCCACGAGGATCCTCAATACGTCCCACGTCAAGAACAGCCAGACGACGACGCCGAGAACTACACCGAGGAGGACCGGAACGCTCTTCATCGTCTCGAAGTGTATGACGGGACCGCCTACGGTAAGCCTTTGATATAAGAGATTCAGGAAGCCGGAGACGCCGGTGGCCAACGTGAAGCCTAAGACCACCACCGGAGGGGGTTCGCCGACGGCGAACAGCAACGGGAACACGAAAAGCGTGGAATACGCCGGCTCCTCGACCACGCTCGACAGGACTCCTGCGAGGAAGCCAGCGTACAGCCACACCATCACGTCGATGTCCACCATGCAATCCAGCGGCGCAGGCCCCGTTAAAAAAGTTTTTGGGCGACGACGCCGACGGCTTCTCCGGCATGCGCGATCGTGTTCCCCTACGGACAGCCCCGAGGACTTCCGTCGGAGGTTCTGTTGCGGCCTGCTCCGCGATGCCGTGGCGAGGCCGGGCTCCGGCCGCCGCATCGACGCGGATCGACCCGGCCTAGGGGCCGGCGGCCCGCGGAGGCCTCATTATATATAATCCCCCTTGGTTCTGCGTGTTTTCCGTCGAGGTCCCGCCCGGGCGTGCGGCCTTGGTCAGAGGACCCGCCGAGGTGGAGTGCGCCGACGGTTGCAGAGTGTTCGGCGGCATCTTCAGGAGGTTCTCTGTGCCTCCGTTCAGGCAGTATCCCGTGGAGGGGCCCGCGGCCTTCAAGATCGACGGCGGCTCGGCGGCGTTCGTCGAAGGGCCCGCGGTGCCGCAGGACTGGGATCTGCGGCTCGAGGGCGTCGTGGCGCTGGTCGGCCCGGCCGACTCGGGCAAAAGCAGTTTGTCGACCTATGCTGAACGCCAACGTGGAGGCGGGCGAGGTCTGCGTGATAGACGCCGACGTGGGCCAGTCCGACGTAGGGCCTCCGGGCTTCGTGTCGTGTGCCTGCTCGCGGAGGCAGGTCCCCCACATATCGGAGCTGGATCCCGCAGACGGCTACTACGTGGGCTCCGTCAATCTGCAGGGAGTGGAGGAGATGCTGGTGGCTGGCGTCGCGCGGTGCCTCAGGAGGCTGGGGGCGCAGAGGCTCGTCGTGATAAACACGCCGGGCTGGACGTCGGGGCGCGGCGTGCAGATGCTCAGAGCCTTGGCCGACGCGGCCGACGCCGCGGTGGTGAACCTGGGCGACCGCGTGTTGCCGGGCCTGTCGGTGACCAGGCCTAGGTACGTCCTCCCGCGGAGCCCGCAGGACCGCAGAGCCTCGCGAAACCTCTCGTACAGAAGGCACGTGAGGTTGACCGCCAGGCTGACGGCGCCCGCAGATGCGCTGTCGGTATGTGGCTGGGACGGCGCGCTGTCCTGTCCCTGGGGCAGATACAGGCCCGGGGACGTCGAGGGGCCGGAGGGCAGGGGACGCGACTACGTCGTCCCCCGGGATTACCTGCGGCACATATTCGCCGGCCTCTACAGAGGGGGCAGGCTCGCGGGATACGGCGTGGTGGAGAAGATCGGCCGCGAGGGGGTCGAGCTATACGCGTCCACGGAGAACTTCGACGAGATACGTATAGGCAAGATCAGGCTCGACCCAGACGCCCTGGAGGAGCTGGAGCCGCTCCCTTAAATATGGGAAACGTATTCTACATGCGGCGGTATGAGGTCAAGGGGCCCTGTCCCGAGCTCGGGATGGTGCTGTCCAGGCTGGCGGTCGAGATCTCCCCGGGCGAAAGCGCCGTGGTGGCCAGCAGATGGCGCTACGTCCTTGAGGATATCAAGAACTCGGCCGGGCTCCTCGGGCTGGAGGTGGTGTCCGCCGGCGAGGGGCCGGACGGCGTGGAGGTGGTGTTGAGGAGGCCGTCAGAACGTGAGCACTAGGTCGGCGTCTTTGCTGAGGGCGAGGAAGCTGAGGGCGCCGGCGTACTTGACCCCCTCTATCGGCTCTACGCCGAGCATCTTGGCCACCGGCTCATCGACGTAGACCACGATGCCCATCTTCAACGCGTCGCGAGCCAGCTCCTCCAGCGGCTTGGCCCCCAGCCTCTTGAGGCTCCTCGCAACGTACCATCTGGCTAACGCCGGGATTCCGATCAGCCTCGTCCTCGGCTTGCGCGAAAATATGTATATCCCCAGGCCAGTTGTGAATAGATATACGTCGTAGCCGGCCGACCTGGCCGTTATGGCCACCGTGAGCGCGTGATACGCCCTGGCGAGATCGTTGTCAGACAGCAGAAAGACCGCCTTGGGCACGTCAGCCCTTGACGACGCCTATGGGCCTCTGCCTGACGACCTTCTTGGCGAAGCCGACCTGATGGGCGGTCTCGACGACGAGGTCGACGTTCTTGTAGGCCTCGGGGGCCTCCTCGCTTATGACCTCCGTCTCGGCGCTTCTGACTATTATCCCTCTCTTCTCCAGCTCGGACCTCACCCTCTGCGGCGGGAAGGACCTTATGGCGGCCTCTCTGCTGAGCATGCGGCCGGCGCCGTGAGGCGCAGTGCCGAAGGTTATCTTCATCGCGTCGTGGGTGCCCACCAAGATCCAGGAGGCGCTGCCCATGGAGCCCGGTATCAACACGGGCTGCCCCACCTCTCTGTACTTAGCCGGTATCTCCGGATGGCCCGGCGGGAAGGCGCGGGTGGCGCCCTTGCGGTGAACCCAGACCTTTCTCACGGTCCCCTTGTCGTCCACCTCGTGGCTCTCGAGCTTGGCTATGTTGTGGGCCACGTCGTAGACTATCTCGAGGCCCACCTTCTCGATGGAGCCGAAGACCCTCCTGAAGGCCTCCCTCACCCAGTGCATGATTATCTGTCTGTTCGTCCAGGCGAAGTTGGCCGCAGCGGCCATGGCCTTTAGGTAGTCCTCGGCGACTCTGTCCTTCAGAGGCGCCGCGGCCAGCTCGCGGTCCGGCAGGCGGAGGCCCCACTCCCTCATCTTCCTCTCCATTACCATGAGGTAGTCGGTGGCAACCTGGTGCCCGAACCCCCTGCTCCCCGTGTGTATCATGACGAGTATCTGCCCCTCCTGCTCTATGCCCATGGTCCTGGCGGCCTTCTCGTCGAATATCTTGTCGACCACCTGTATCTCGAGGAAGTGGTTGCCCGAGCCGAGGGTGCCCAGCTGGTCCTTCCCCCTGTTCTTAGCCCTCTCGGACACCTTGCTGGGGTCGGCCAGATCCCAAGACCCCCTCTGCTCTATGAACTCCTTGTCTTCGGGCCAGCCGAAGCCCTTTGAGACGGCCCACTCCACGCCCTCGGCTATGGCCCTCTCGAACTCAGAGACGGAGAGCCTCAGATGGCCCGTCTCGCCGACGCCCGGCGGCACCAGCCTAAAGATCTCGTCCACGAGCTCCTTGAGCTTCGGCCTCACGTCCCTCTCGGTCAAATTGGTCCGCAGGACGCGGACGCCGCAGTTTATGTCGTACCCTATCCCGCCCGGCGATATGACTCCCTCCTCGGCGTCCACGGCCGCGACGCCGCCGATGGGGAAGCCGTAGCCTTGATGGCCGTCGGGCAGCACTATGCTGTATTTATAGATGCCAGGCAGACACGCCACGTTGGCCCCCTGCTCCAGCGTCATGTCAGTCTTCATCTTCTCGAGGAGCGCGCTGTCCGCGAAAACCCTCACCGGCACCCTCATGCACTGCTTGTACGTATTAGGTATCTCCCAGATGTAATCAGAGACCTTATTTAAAGGCGGTGCCATGCCTCCACCACATTCCGCATTTAAAACTATCTCCGCCGCCGTGCCCGCCCGACGGGCCGACGGCGCGGAACCGATTAAAAAGCCGCCGCACCTCGGGACATGTACGCGATCTCCGAGGAGGGCGGGATCTACGTGGTCGAGTTCCCCCTGGTGACGCTCAAGGAGGACGACATACTTGAGGAAGAGGTGGTCATGAGGGTCGACGGCAACGGACAGCCCGTGGAGGCGGCAAAATTCCCCTCGCTGGACCGCGCCGTGGCCGGCGCGTTGTTGGACGCCGCAGATGCCGTGGAGGCCAGGCTAGACAAGATAGAATACCGGCTGGAGGCCGACGAGCGCGTGGACCCCCTGGAGCTATACAACGCCTCCTACCTGGTCCATTCGCTCCACGTCCACGCGTATTCGCTCCGCGCGCTCTCGGCCAGACTCCGCAGGCTCGGCCTAATCAGGCAGCGGACGCTGGAGGTCGTCAGATCGGCGGCGCGGAGGGCGCACGCCTTGAGGAGGGCCCTCCTCGACCTGCGGCTCCTCTACATCTCGCAGCTGCAGAACTCGATAAACAGCTCCATGAAGCGGATGACGCTGATAAGCACGGTGGCGCTTCCCGCCATATTGATCTCCAGCATATACGGCATGAACATACAGCTACCGCTAGCGGACAGCCCGCCGGCGGTCTTCGGGCTGATGGCTGTCCTGACCGCGGCGTTCGCGTTGTTGGTGTACAAGGTCTGACCCGCCCAAGTCGGCGGATTTTTGAATCGGTCCGGCGCTAATCCCATTAGGTTTATGCGGCGTTTACGAGGGACGGCAACAAGCCGGGGTTTACTGGGCCACGCCTACGGTATTGCCCACGCCGATGAGCAGAACCGACTCGCCCGGCTGCACCTTTTCCTTTATGAAGTCGACGACGCGTTTGCTCACGGTCTGGACCGCGTCGTATATCTCCTTCGTCATGGAGGTCAAGGCCTCGGCCTCCCTCATCTTTATCAGGAAGGCGTATAGAGGCACTCCGTACTTAGTCGCCACGCTCTCTATGTTGAACTTCTCGGCGCCTATGCCGCCCATGGCCACGCCGACGCCCTCGGCCACCTCGCCGGTCTCCTCGCCCTCCAGCTTGAGGGCCGCGTCGACGGTGATTACGTACTTGGGCTTGGCCCCCAGCTTCTCGAAGACGTACTCGACGCCTTCGTCGGGCCTCCCGACCGTGCTCCCGGGGCCCTTGGCCTTGACTATATACAGCCTCCTCCCCGCGAGGTCGCACTCGACGATCGAGGTGTCCTTAATGCCGTCGTGGGCCACCGACTGGGAGCAGACGCGCGCCACGTTGTAGGCCACCAGCGGGCCTGCGCTGTCGCCCACGGGAATGCCCTTCATGAAGGCGGTAACCGCGCCGTTCAGCGCGTCGGACACCTCCTTAAGCAGAGGCAACAGCATCGACAGCTGCATGGCGTAGACGTACAGCTTGTACTTCTTGGCTATCCTGTAGTAGTGGTCCACGACCTTGTAGAGGTAGTTGATCTCCCTCAGCGCCTCCAGCGCCGTCGAGGCGTTTTTGACCGCTGTGGAGTTGTCGCCGACCAGCCTGGCCACCTCCGACTCGGAGGCGGTCTCGTAGGCGTTAAGTATGTTCTTGTACTTGGGGACTATGCCGAAGGGGTCGAGGCCCGTCGGCGGTATCACCGTGAAGTCCAACATGCGTCTGATCACCTCGTCGACGTCCCTCCGGCCCACGCCCTGTCTCTTCAGGCGCTCCAGATAGCTCCCCACATCGTTGGAGGCGGTCCTTATCATCTGGCCCAGATACGACAGAAAGCCGCCTATCTGCCAAAGCGGCCTCTGTATATAGTAGAACTCCTGATAGATGTATATGGCCATGAACCACACTATTGTGGTGACTATCCAATACCACATGCTGTTTCCTGCGGTAGCGGTTTGGAGTATCATCGGCTTCCAGCTGTTATGTCAATAAAAAGATTTCAGCGATCGAAGACCCGCTCATTGGTCGCGCGGCACGCGCTCATCACACCTCCACGGTCTCCTCCCGCTCCTCTCTTTTATTGCTTCCTCTAGCCGAGAGCGCCAGGGCGGTGGACGCGCCTGCGGCCCCCGCCGCGGCCGCTATCTTGAGCAGACTGCCCTCGGTGAGGACGGGCAGCTTTATCGTCGGGCTCAGCTGTACCGTGTACTCGACGCCGCGGTATTTAACCACGGCGAAGCTGGAAACAGGTATCACCACCGCGGCTCCCTGAGCCCCTCTGAAGGTCAGGTTGCCCATCGCGATCTCGAAGTCGCCCAGAGGGCTCCCCATGATGTCGACGACGTGGACCGCCTCAGCGAGGCCTGTGTCGTTTATGGATATAACCGGCTGGGCCCTGACGACGTATCTGGCTATCGCGGTCCCGTTGAGGTATACGGCGACGGTGACGTTCGAGCCCGCCCTAGCCAGCTCGGGCGACACGGCCCCGACCCCCCACCCGTAGACCGCCACTCTGGGCCTCACTATGTCGGTCCGGGCCACGAGGTATCCGCCCTCGAGGGCCGCCGGGTAGTAGATCGTCGAGTTGCCCAACACGACCGCGACGTAGTAGGCCGCGCCGTATACGAGGCACCTCCCGACCGGCGCCCCGTCGGCCGTCGTCGGGTACACCGTGACGTTGTAGTCCGAGAGCGGAGTCCCGGCGAGATCTGTGGCGTTGACGCCCATCAGCAACGTCGTGTTGATCGCCTTGGGGAACTCCGGGCTCTCCAGGGTGTAGGTCTCCCCGTCGTCCAGCTGCACCACCACGGAGACGGGCCTCGCCAGGGGGTCCGAGACGTAGGCAACCCCGCCGCATTGGCCCACCACCGGTATCCGGACCTGGCTCACCACCACCGTGGGCTTGCCCAAGACGTAGATCTGGGACGGCGCGAACCTCAGGCCCGATATGGGCGCCGGATAGCCTCCCGACAGGTTGACGCCTGGCTCCGGCACGTATACGTAGTAGTCGGGAGCCCTCGAGGAGAGGGAGATCCGGGTGACGTTGACAAGCCCGTAGCCGGATATGGTTATCTGGGTGCCGTAGGCCAGATATCCCACGAGGTATACCCCCATGGCGCTTTGGTCCTCTATCTTGTATAGGAAGGACCCCGTGACGTTGGGCCTGTAGAGGGATTTCACCTCGATCAAGGCGCCGTCGGTCACGTTGAGCTGGACCGTGCCTATGAGCGCGTAGGTTTCGCTGGCGCCGTAGGAGACAGGTATCAACGGCCCCACGGCCCTCCATCTGTCAACCACTATGGACAGAAACGCGCCGCAGATACGGCCGGCGGCGTAGGTCGGCGTGCTGTAGGGCGCGAGCAAGGCCCTCCGGATGTCTCCGTACTGGTCCACCACATATATGGAGCTTATGCCGTATCCCGACAGCGGGTCCAGATACGCGGTGACGTTGGCGCAGCCGCCTAGGTACGTGCTGAAGGTATACGGGACATAGGGCACTTGTATCAACGACAGCGTCGAGTTTATCAACAAGTAGAGCGCCACCATCATCGCCTCCGCCCATCCCCGAGGAAATAAGGACAACATTTAAGTATGTCGCGCCACGAGGCCTTGTGAAATTCGCCGTAGCCTCGGTGATATTCTCGCTCGCCGCGCTCGTGGCGGCTCTGGCGGCCAAGAGCCTAGCGGCGCCGCTGGCGCTCCCCATATACGTCGCCCTCGCCGCGATAGACATAGCCCTGTTCCTCCTGGGCATCCGCGACGCCGCGGCGGCGCTGGACATAGTGACGAGTGAGTGGGAGGCGGCCGAGCTGAAGTCGGTAAGAGCTCTGCTGGTCGTGATGTTCGCCATGTCGCTAGTGGTCCTGGGCTACCTCATAGTGGCGCACATAGCGCCTACGGTCTTCGCGGCGTAAGTACGAGAGAGTATTGTTGGAGAAGCTCGTGAAATGAACAGGCCGACTGGGAGGCTCGGATTAACCCCCGTCCTTTTGACTATTTCAGCTCCCCTGACTTTTTCCCTCCAGCTCCTCCAGCCTTTTCCTACATTCATCCAGCCTGTTCTTGATCTCGGCGACGGCGGCTTCTCTCAGCAGTAGCGATCTGTAGAAGGAGAGGATCTCTCTTTCCTGCTCCAGGAGCCTCTTCTGCCACTGGGCTAAACGCGACTCCTCCTCTATGAGCCTCCTCGCGAAGGGCGCCAGCCCGTCCATCAGCTCCATTTCCTTCCTCCTGACGTAGTCCTCCAGCTTGGAGTACTCGGCTTCCTTCTGCCTAAGGGCCTCCTCGACGTTTTTGTATTTGGCCACGAGGTCCTCCAGCTCCTTCTTCCCGGCCTCTATGTCCTGCTGGAGCTTCTCGAGCTCGGCCCTCCTCCTCTCGAGCTCCTGTAGCTTTGCCTCAGCCTCCCTGCCCCTGGCCTCCAGCTCCCTGGCCCTGGCCTCTCTCTGCTCCAGCTCGAGCCTCTTAGCCTCCAGCTCCTGCTGCATCTTCTTGAGGTCCAGATCGCGCCTGATCACCTCCTCCTCCCTGGCCTTCAACGCCCTCTCGCGTTCCTCCAGCTCCTGCAGCATGGAGGCGTATCTGCCCAACATGTTCCTGAGGTCGTCGAATAGAGGCTGGGCTGAGGAGGAAAGCGCCGCCAGCTTCTTCAGATTCTGCGCCAAATCCTCCAGCTCGCCCTCCTTCTTCTTGAGGGCCTCCTCCCTGGTCTTCAGCTCGGCCTCCCTGTAGGCCAACTGCTTCAGCTTGTTCTCGTAGTCCTGGAGCCTCGCCGTGAGGTCCTTTGACAGCTCCAGCATCGAGGACGCTATGGCTCTGATCTGGCCCGACGCGTTGTTCAGCGCCTCGAGGGTGGAGGACGCCTCGCCCAGCTTTGCCGCCAGACCGTCTATGGAGCCTAGGGACTTGGCCAAGGCGTCTGCGGCCGACGCGACCTGGGCCGCGGCCGACTTCAGCTGGTCCGCGACGTCCAGCAGCTCCTTCCGGCGCGACGCGACGTCCCTCATGCCGTTGACTATATCGTTGAGCCTGGCCACGCCCTCCACGAGATCCTTCACGCTTCTGGAGATGACGTTGGAGAGCCCGTCCACAGACTTCTTTATGTCCAGCAGACTCCCCCTGAGGTCTGGCGGTATGGAGCCCCTCAGCTCGCTCACGCTGGCGTTGAGGGAGCTCAAGGCGCTGTCTATTCTGGCTATGGCGTCGTCCAGCCGCCTGGCGTCCTCCCTCCTAAACACGAGCGTCCTCCACGACTGCTTTATATTGTTTACGGCCACTGGCGGCCTGCGCGGCGGCCCGGGCCCCGCTCATCTGCCAGACTGCGCCTTCTCCAGATAGCCCTGCAGCGACGCGACCCGCTCGAGCAGGGCCTCGCAGAGCGCGTCCCTCCTCCTCAGCTCCTCGAGCAGTATCTCCCTCTGATATGCGAGCTCCTCGAGGGCCTTCTGGATCACGGCATCTATGCGCTCGGCGGCTTCCTGCATCTTCGAGACGGCTATCTCCACGTTGGGCTGCGCCGGAGGGGGCTGGGGGGCCTGTTTCGCCTCCATCTTCGAGGCCGCCTCGGCCATCTGCCTCGAGAGGGCCTCCATCCCCCTCCTTATCTCGACCAGCTCCCTCAAGACGTCCTGGAGTATGTCCTCGGGGGATAGATCCGCCACTGCCGTCTGTGTTGCTATCCTTAAATACTTGATGTATAGCCATGGGGTTCAGATCGGCGAGGGCGACGGTGAGGGCTAAGTACGTGGACGCCGGCGCCGTGATACTGGGCCCTTCGTCTATCGGCGAGGGGGCCTTCGTCGACGCGGTCATAGTGGGCTATCCCACTAGGTCGAAAATACTCGGCGACTTCAAGTCCCTCGACGATATAAGCGAGGGCTCCAGGATAGGCGAAAGGGCGATATTGAGGAGCGGGTCCGTCGTCTACGAAAGGGCCGTGCTGGGCTCCGGGGTCGAGCTCGGCCACAACGTCTTGATCAGAGAGGATACGGTTGTGGGCGACGGGGTGAGGATCGGCACCGGCTCGATCGTCGAGAAGGGCGTGAGGATAGGGAGGAACGCGTGGATACAGTCAATGGCGTATATACCCAACGGCACGGTGATAGAGGAAGACGTCTTCATAGGGCCCAACGCCGTGATAACCAACGACAAATATCCGCCGAGCAGGAGGCTGGACCCCGTCGTGATAAGGAGAGGCGCGGTTGTGGGAGCCAACGTCACCTTGGTCGCCGGCGTCGAGGTGGGCGAGCGCGCCGTCGTGGCAGCAGGGGCGGTGGTGACGAGGGACGTCCCGCCCGGCGCTGTGGTCGCCGGAGTCCCTGCGAGGGAGATATCCAGAGTGGATGAATACGTCAAGAAGAGGGAGGTCTACGAACGCAACGTCTAGATCCCGACGGCGACGGCCCTCTTTATCCGCCTGGACATCTCCTCGTAGAGCCTCACGTCGTCCTTAGTCAGCGAGGGCGGTATGCGCCTAAGCGCCTCCTCGAAGTGCCGTGCCGAGACCGGCCTGGCGGATCCGGCCCTCTCCCTTATGGTCTCCCTCAGGGCGAGCATGGCGGCCTCCCTCACCAAGGCCGCTATATCGGCGCCCGTATACCCCTCGGTCCTTTTGGCCAGCTCGGCGATGTCGACGACGTCCTCCTTACTGCATCTGCCGTCCTTGGCCGCAGCCTCGTCGCACAGCTTCACGCGCCTTGTGTGGACCTTGAGTATCTCGAGCCTGGCCTTGTCGTCTGGCGGAGGCACGTAGATTATGCGATCGAACCTCCCCGGCCTGAGGAGCGCCGGATCCAAGATATCGGGCCTGTTCGTCGCGGCCATCACCACCACGTTCCTCAAGGCCCCTATTCCGTCCATCTCGGCCAGCAGCTGGTTGACTATCCTGTCTGTGACGCCCGAGTCGCCGAGCCGCGAGCCCCTCGCCGGAGCTATCGAGTCTATCTCGTCGAAGAAGACGACGCAGGGAGCGGCCATCCTGGCCCTCTTGAATATCTCCCTAACCGCCTTCTCAGACTCGCCGACCCACTTGCTCAACACCTCAGGTCCTCTGACAGCCACGAAGTTTGCGCCCGACTCGGTCGCCACAGCCTTGGCGAACATGGTCTTGCCGACCCCCGGAGGGCCGTACAGAAGTATGCCCCTGGGCGGCTCCACGCCGAGCTCGTCGAAATAGGCCCTATACTTCATGGGCCACTCCACTATCTCCCTCAGCTCCTGCTTTATGTCCTCGTAGCCGCCTATATCGCTCCAGCGCACCTCGGGCACCTCGATGATGACCTCCCTCAGGACGGTGGGCTGGACGAACTTCATCGCCTCCATGAAGTCGCCCATGCCCACCTTGAGCTTGCTGAGGACGTCGGGCGGTATGCTCTCCTGGTCGAGGTCTATAAGCCCCTTGGAGATAGCCTTCCTCAAGGCGGACATGGCGGCCTCCTTGGCCAGGGCCGCTATGTCGGCCCCCGTATAGCCGTGGGTCATCTCGGCGATCTTGTCCAAATCCACCTCGTCGCCGGCTACGCACACCTTGGATTTCACGTCCTCGCTGGTGCACAGCGGCATGTTGCGGGTGTGGACCTGCAGAATCTCCCTGCGGGCCCTCTTGTCGGGCATCGGTATCTGGATCTCCCTGTCGAATCTTCCGGGCCTCCTCAGGGCGGGGTCCACGGCGTCGGGGCGGTTCGTGGCGCCTATCACCACTATCTGCCCCCTCTCCTGCAGCCCGTCCATGAGGGTGAGGAGCTGCGCCACGACCCTCTTCTCCACCTCGCCCGTGACCTCCTCCCTCTTGGGCGCTATGGCGTCTATCTCGTCGATGAAGACTATGGCCGGGGCGTTCTTCTTCGCCTCGTCGAATATCTCCCTCAGCTTCGCCTCCGACTCGCCGTAGTACTTCGACATGATCTCCGGCCCGTTTATGGCGATGAAGTAGGCGTTGGCCTCGTTGGCCACGGCCTTGGCCAGCAGGGTCTTGCCGGTGCCGGGAGGCCCGAAGAGGAGGATGCCCTTAGGGGGCTCTATGCCCAGATGCTTGAACAGCTCCGGATGGCGCAGAGGGAGCTCCACGAGCTCCCTGATCTTCTGCTTAGCCTCCTCCAGATCCCCAATATCCTCCCAGGTGACCCTCGGTATGGTCAGCTCGGCCTCCTTGACCGGCTCCTCCCTGACGGTTACCTCCGTGTCCACCGAGACGTAGGCCGCGGGGCCTGGCTGTACCTGCACCACGACGAACCTTATGGATCCTCCGTAGAACGGCACGTCGATGGCCTGGCCCCGCGTGACGGGCTTGCCCAGAAGGATCTGCTTCTTGAGGTATTCGGGGTCTACCCTCACCGGCTCCGTGGGGGCCAGCACGACCCTCTGGGCGGGCCTCAGGGAGATCCTCCTCACCTTGACGGTGTCGCCGATGCCCACGCCGGCGTTCTGCCTGATCATCCCATCCATCCGGATTATATCCTTGTCCTCATCCTCGGGGTAGGCCGGCCAGACCTGGGCGTAGGCCGACTTCCTCCCCACGATCTCGATGTAATCGCCGGGCTCCACGCCCAGCCTCTTCATGATCCTTATGGGTATCCTCACGATAGAGCGCCCGACGTCTCTAGACTTCGCCTCAAAGATGCGTAGCACAACCTCGTCAGCCATAGTGACCACGGGGGTCGGTCTATAAAAGTCTTGCGAAGAAAGGCTTTTATCCCTAGAGATAGAAAGAAAGACATGTCGGTGTTCGACGAGTTCGACAGGATAATGAAGAGGTGGCAGAGGTTCTTCGAGGAGCTGGAGAGACAGATAGACGAGGAGTTCCAGAGGTTCGCCGAGCCGAGGTATCAAGGCAGGGGCAAGCCGAGGTTTTACTACTACGGCTTCGAGATAACCATGGGCCCCGACGGCAAGCCCGTGGTGAGGGAGTTCGGCAACGTGAAGAGCAGAAGGGAGGGCTCGATAGAGGTGGTGGACGAGATAGAGCCCCTCACGGACGTGGTCGAGGATGAGGGCAAGATAAAGGTGGTCGTTGAGATGCCCGGCGTCGATAAGGACGACATAAAGGTTCGCCTCGGCGACGACAACAGGACCCTCGTGGTGAGCGCAGTCGGAAAGGACAGGAAGTACTACAAGGAGATACCTCTCCCCGGGGAAGTCCTACCCGATAAGACCAAGGCCTCCTACAGAAACGGCGTGCTCGTAGTCGAGCTCGAGAAGAAGGACAAGTCCAAGAAGGGCTTCGAAATAAAGGTGGAGTAGGCCGCTGAGGAGACTGCCGTCCTCATCATCCTTATATTTTTGGAGTGTCTGGAGGCCCATGCCCTACCACATAAGGGCGGCTCGGGGCGACGTGGCGGAGACGGTGATAGGCGTGGGCGATCCGGCCAGGGCGGAGCTGTTCGCGGGCTTGATAGGGGCCAGGCCCGTCAACATGCATAGATATCCGGTCTACACAGGCCGCTTCAAGGACATACCGGTGACCGTGGTCGCCCACGGGATCGGCGCCCCCTCGGCGGCCATAGCCATGGAGGAGCTCAAGATGCTGGGCATGCGGCGCTTCGTGAGGATAGGGACGGCGGGCGCCCTCGCGGATCTCAAGATAGGCGACGTGGTCGTGGCGTCGGCGGCCGCGGCAGCCCAAGGCGGCATCTTCTCGGCCTATATGGACGGCGCATGTCCGCCGTTGGCCCCATCCCCGGTGCTCACGGCCAGGCTCTACGAGGGGCTGAGGAGCCTCGGCGCAGTTCTAGGCCCCGTTGTGTCCAGCGACGCGTTCTACGCTGAGGCAGGCGCGGTAGATCTCTGGAGGTCCTGGGGAGCCGTCGCGGTGGAGATGGAATGCGCCGCCGCCATGATGCTGGGCTGGCTTAGAGGCTTCGAGACGGCCTGCGTGTTGGTGATAAGCAACGTGGTGGGCAGGGAGGAGACCGCGGACCTGCGCGATAGGTTCCTCGAGGTCTTCAGGAAGGTCCTCGAGATCATTTGGGGTTCTTATTCGTCATCGGTCGGGAGCGGCAGCCCTTGAATCATCGACCTCCCCTTCTTTCCCATTAATAACGCTAACGCGGTCTCTATCTCGGCGAGCATGGCCTCCACGCATCTGGAGCAGTACGCGGCGGCGACTCCCCTATAGACGCCGAGATAGCCCACGTTGTCGGGCCCCACGATCGACCCGCAGGACCTGCACCTGGGCCTCCTTAGTTTCAGGAAAATTCTCACCTCGGCGACGTCGGCGTTGGTTACCGTCTCGCCTCCCGCCGAGATGTAGAAGATTAGTTTCGGCCTACTCCCCCCGGGTCTCATGACCATATTCAACCTATAAAAGCAACTTACGCCGCGGGTCCATGGAGCTCGCGGCGGAGATGGCCCAATATATCGCCTCCATGGGGCTTGGATACCTCGCGGGCAGACGCCTCGGGCTGAGGGTCCCCCCGGCCGTCTTCACGGCCGTTGTGGCGGCGGTTATATTTTCGGCCTCGGCCGAGGGAGCGCACGTCGTTGTGGACAACGCGGGCTATATAGTCGCGCTGTCGCTCGGCTACGCGCTGTCTGTGGCGTTGGCATCCATGCTGCCGTTTGCGCTGTCCTCGCGAGGCCGAGGCGCCCAGTCGCCGTCGGGATCCAGGGTGTCGGCCGTCGCGGTGTCGGCCCTCCTGGCGGGCATAGCCGTGGGCTATTTCGTCCAGGCGCCCTACGCGTCGGCCATAGAGCCCATACTCCTGGTACTGCTCTTCCTGGCGGGCGCCGACATAGGCCGGCTCAAGGGGCTGAGGCTGAGCCCGAGGCTCGCGGCGGTGCCCCTCGTCTCGCTTGCCTCGAGCCTGGCGGCGGGCCTGGCCTTCTATCTATGGCTTGGCGTCAGCCCGGCGGTGGCTGTGGGGATGGGGTGGTACAGCTTCACAGGTCCCTATCTGCTCTCGGCGTCCGGCGACGCCGTCCTGGGGACGCTGGGGTTTCTCGCCAACTTCTTCAGGGAGCAGCTGACGTTCGTATTGACGCCGCTTCTGGCAGGCCGGGTGCGGCCCGACGCGGCGCTGGCGATAGGCGGCGCGACGACGATGGACAACACCCTGCCGCTGTACCGCTCCGTGTATGGGGCCGAGGCCGTCGTGCCTGCGGTGGTGAACGGCGTCGTGTTGACCCTTGCCGTGCCCATAGTGGTCCCCCTGGTGTACAGCCTATTTCCTTAGCCTGTCGCGACCCCAGCGCTGTATGAGCTCGTGCTCAAGCCCCAACGCGTCTAGGACCCTCCCCACGAAGAAGTCGATGAGCTCGTCCAAGGTCTTCGGCCTGTGGTAGAACGGAGGCGACGCCGGCATGACCACGGCGCCGGCCGCCGTGGCCATCTCCATGTTCCTTATGTGGATCAGGCTCAGCGGCGACTCCCTAACGACCAGGACCAGCCTCCTCCTCTCCTTCAGGGCCACCTCGGCCGCCCTGGTTATGAGGTTCGTGGTGATCCCGTTGGCTATGGCGGCCAAGGTCTTTGTGGAGCAGGGAACCACGGCCACCGCATCCATCTTGAAGCTGCCCGAGGCGGGCGGCGCCTCTAGGTCGTCCTCCTCCCAGTAGTAATCGGCGAGCGAGACCACGGAGTTTCTATCCACGCCCACCTCGTGCTTGACTATCTTCCAGGCGGTTCTGGAGACCGATAGGTGGACCTCGGCGTCCAGCTTGCGGAGGTATTCGAGGAGCCTCACGGCGTATACAGCCCCCGAAGCCCCGGTCACCCCCACGAATATCCTCACGGCGTCGGTGAATTGGGATATTAAAAATTAAAAACTATGGATCGATAGCTCTATGGCGAGGGCGGGGGACAGAAGGAGGAGGAAGTACGGCGTCAGGAAGCTCGTCGTCGTCTCGGTCAATCTGCCCGATAGACAGGTTGAGAATCTCGACGCCCTGGTGGAGCTGGGGCTTTTCAGGAGCCGCTCCGACGTCGTCGAGACGGCCCTAGAGGAGCTCCTCCTCCGATATAACGTCAAGATTGAGGATGAAGACATAGAGGCTATCAAGGGGAGGTAGCCGTCCGAAGGCGGGTTGGTTCAGATTTGTCACCACCGCTCATCTTCGCCACACACCGTCGTCATCACACGGAGGTTAAGGCACCTCAATATTAGCGTGTTTCCTGGCCAAGTCCTGTTCGTTCTTGCCTAACTGCTTCATTAGGTCGGCCACAACGGCGTCCAGCACCACCATGGCGGTGTCCTCGAACAAGGTGCCGAGAGGCGAGAGGGGCTCGTGGAGGCCCAGCACCTGCCTCGCGAAGTAGTCGTCCATGACCGCCACCTTGGTCCTGCCCGGCACGAAGAGGACTATGTCGGCGAGTTTGCCCAAGGGGGAATCCATGTAGGTGGTTATGGCGACAACTACGGCGCCCATCTTCTTTGCGGCCTCGGCGGCGGCCACCACTATCTGCGTCGTCCCGCTGCCCGAAATCGCCACCACTATGTCGTCCTTCCTGACCGGCGGCGTGATGGTCTCGCCCAGCACGTAGGAGTGTATCCCGAGGTGGCGCAACCTCATGGCGAACCCCCTGGCGACGAGCCCGCTGCGGCCCATGCCGACCACCAAGACGGCCCTTTCATCGTTATATGCAGATACTAGAAGATCTGTAAATTTCGCTATACTATCTAAGTCGAGCTTATTCAACGATTGTAGAATAAAATTCGCTATCTCTAGAAAAGCGGCTTTAAACGTCTCCGACATGGCGGAACTAAAAATCCCAATTTTTAAGTGCTATCTCCTCAGCGATCTATCGCCGCGAAATACCTCGACCCTCTGGGCGTTAAGCTCCCTCGCTATGTAGTTAAACGCCGCCTCCGGGTCCGTATTTCCGCAGGTGTAGACGTCGACCGTGGCGAAGCCGTGTTCAGGCCATGTATGTATGGATATATGGCTCTCAGCCACTATGGCGAAGACCGTGAGGCCGCTGTTCACGCCGAATTTATACGTGTTCACCGAGACGAGCGTGGCGTTGGCTATCTTGGCCGCATTCCTGACTATCTGTATGAGCCGCGTCTCGTCTCGGAGGAGCTCCCTATCGCAGTCGTAGAGGTTGCCGTACACGTGGCGTCCGATCACTATGGTCTCCGCCCCGGCGTCCCCCCGCATGGAGGGGGATGCTGGCGAGTATATAAAATTGACCCCCATAAATACGCCGGTAATCTCCGAAACCCGGCGCCCTTGATATAAACCACGCCGTAGGTGAGGGAGGCCCCCTGCCTCGAGGCGCCCTGGGGAAGCCCGGCCGCGCGGTCTATGTAAGTTTATATACCCCCGCCGAGGCCGCCCCTCTCGGGGAGGGGGACGTACCTCAGCCCGACGGGGCCCACGTACCTCTCGGTCGGCCTTATCAGCCGGTTCCTCGACCTGTACTCGAGCACGTGCGCTATCCAGCCGGCCGCTCGCGACATGGCGAAGGCGGGCAGGTTCAGGTCTGTGGGCAGGCCGAGATATCTAAATATCACGGAGGCGTAGAGGTCCGTGTTGGCGAATATGCCCTTCCCCGAAAGCTTGGAGTGGACGTACTCCTCGAGCCTCCTGGCCACCTCGTAGGGCCCCGAGTCCCCGGACTCCTTGGCCAGGGCCTCGGCGAGCTTCCTCAGGACCTTGAGCCTGGGGTCGGGCCCCCTCTTGTATATCCTGTGGCCGAACCCGGGGATCCTCCTGCCCGAAGCCAGAGCCGAGTCGACCCACCGCGGCACCTCCTCGGGCGACCCGATCTCCTCTATCATCTTCGCCGCATCCACGTTGGCCCCGCCGTGGAGAGGCCCCTTGAGGCTGGCCAAGGCCGCCGTCAAGGCGGCGTACATGTCGCTGAGGGTCGAGGCGACGGAGACCGCCGTGAACGTGCTGTTGTTCATGCTGTGCTCCGCGTATATCACCATCATGGCGTCCATGGCCCTTATCTGCAGGGGGGTGGGGTCGCCGCCCCTCAGAATCCTCAGGAAGTACTCGGCCTGGCTTTCGGCGGGCGGGTCCACGACGTCGAGGCCCCGCCTGAGCCTATCCCAGTTGGCGGCTATATAGGGCATCGCGGCCATCGCGGCGAGGCCTCTCCTCAGCTCCGCCTCGCGGGACCTATCCGCCAGATCTTCGCCGAGGGCCATGGCCGAGACCGCCGTCCTCAACACGTCTATCGGCTCCGCGCCGCGCGGCAACGCCCTCATCACCGAGACGACGTAGTCCGGCGGCCTCCTCATCGACGCCAGAAGCCGCTTGAATTCGGCCAGCTCGGAGGCCCCGGGGAGCCTGCCGTAGATCAACAGATACGCCGTCTCCTCGAAGCTGGACCTCTCCGCAAGCTCCTCGAGGTCGTAGCCGCGGTAGTAGATCTTAGAGTTCTCGACGTCGATTAGGCAGATCTCGCTCTCCTTCACCACGACGCCCTCCAGGCCCGGCGAGTAGGCCATGGCTTAGCTACGCCCCATGGTTTTATTCATTGATTCCAATATGACGCGCGTATCAAACAATTCTGTCGAGCGTAGCCGGCGTATCGCCTCAAAGGGTCCTCTAGCCGGGATGGGAACGGGTCTGGGCGGCGTGGGCCGACGCCTGCGACGCCGCCGTCGCCGTAAGGTCTGTGGGCAAGCCTCTGCTCCACCGCCTTGACCGCCGCGGAGTTCCCTTTCGCACGAGGCCCCGCGCGGCGGACCCCGACCCGCTCGACGCCGGAGGCGGCTC
>NZ_LCWM02000067.1 GCF_002077075.2 Thermoproteus sp. CP80
ACTCCATGTACGAGAAGAAGGTCGGCAGCGTCGTGGTCGTCGACGAGGCGGGCAAGCCCGTCGGCATAGTCACCGAGAGGGATCTCGTCTACGTCTGCGCCAAAGGGCTTTCGGCCGACACGCCGATTTGGATGGTCATGACCGAAAACCCCATCACGATAGGCGAAGACGCCTTACTGCTCGACGCTGTGGAGAAGATGAGGAGCCTCAACGTGAGGCACCTCCCCGTGGTCGATAGGGAGGGGAAGCTGGTGGGGATAATCAGCGTTAGGGACGTCTTGGACTTGGCCGCCTTCCTGATCAGGATCAGGGAGTAGGGGAAAAAAAGAGGTATTTTACGGGCTGAACAGGGGCTGTCCCTGCGGGAATACCGTTATCTGTCCGGTGGTGCCGTTGTAGAAGCCGGCGTTGATCCACGTGGGAGTTCCGTTAATTATCTCAACCCCGACGATGAGGTAGCTCGCGTATATTCTGTCGTGGTATTGGTCGAAGTAGACGGGCCCAGTGGCGCCTACGTAGGTTCCGTTCTTGCCCCACTGCTCGAGGACGGAGTTTATGACGGTAGGATCGGTGGAGCCAGTCTTGGCAATAGCCTCCATAACCATCATAGCCGTATCGTAGTAATAGGGGTCGTAGCCCGTGGGCGCGTGCCCGCAGAACTGCGTAAATTCGCGGGCGAACTGCTGGTAGTGCGGGTCGTTGGGGTTAGGCGCCGCGACGGCGCCCATGAACTTGGCGTTGGCGAGGGCCTGGCCACCGGCCTGTATATCAGCCGTGCCGTAGACATTGCTGTCGGTGCCGAACCACCTGACCTTAGAGAGGACCGGGTCGTTCATGGCGGCCTGCACGACTGCAGCGCCGTCTTGGTCGAACGAAACTATCTCAAAAGCCGCGTCGGGGCTCGGCGAGCCCAAGGCCGCCGACGCCTTCTGCACGGCTGCCTGCTCCGCGGCCGGCATAGCCGACGGCGACGGGTCGTAGCCGTAGACTCCCAATACCTGTATGCCGTATTTAGCCGAGTCGTTGGCTATGGCGGCAGACAGGCCCTGGCCCCAAGCGTCAGATCTATAGACTATTACTAACTTCTTTATGCCGAGCATGTGCATCAGCGCGGTTATGACCTGCGCCTGCGCATCGTCCGTCGGCGGAAGCCTGAATATATACGGCTTGGGCACCGCCAGAAGGGGCGAGGTGGATATGCTAGTAATGACTATGTGGTTTTGTGCAGCGAAGTTCTTGACGGCCGAGACCTCGCTACTGCAGGTGAGGCCCACCACGAACCTTATACCTTGGGAATAGACCGTCTGCAGCATCTGGAGGGCAGTGTTGGGGTCGCAAGCCGAATCCTGTGTGACCAGCTGGAATTGTATGCCCTTGCTCGCAAACATCTTGTTGGCGTCTTGCACCGCCAGCTTAATGGCGCACTGGCCGCTGGTTCCCATAAACTGAAGCGAGCCAGTCAAGGGTACCAACGCGCCTATTGTCACGGTCTGTGTGGTTTGGGTTGTTTGCGTAGTTGTCTGCGTTGTTTGTGTGGTTGTCTGTGTGGTTTGGGTTGTGGTGGTGGGCGTGGTTGTTTGGGATGGCCCTTGCGACGCCATGTAGGCAACCACAGCCGCTATCACTATCACCAAAACCACCACCCCCACAATCCAAGCAGTTCTGGAAGCCAT
>NZ_LCWM02000022.1 GCF_002077075.2 Thermoproteus sp. CP80
CAACGGACCACCGAGTCTCTGTGCCTCGTCAATAACCAACGGCAACCTAACGCCAGACCTACCCGCAACCCTATCCAACTCCCTCAATAACTCACTAATGAGCGGCCTATCCCTGCCCCAGCTAATATTGACACCGAAGCCCTCAATCCTAACACCCCTAACACTCATTAAGGCCCTCCTAAACTCCCTCACAATGAGACCTAACCCATCGTAAGCCCTAAGGAACTCACTTAACGCCCTAGACAATAATTCGTAGAGACCCCTCCTAGATCTAACGAACTCCCTAACGTCGATGAACACGTAAGGGGTAGTGAGACCATTGAGCGCCGTCAACGTCAGGGAAGTCTTGCCAGTCCTCCTAAGACCTCGGACAACAATAAGCCTTGTCGATGGGTCATTAACGAACTTAACCAATGAATTAAGCTCATCATCAAAGTCAAACAAATCCTCCCTACGCCTTTTAGGCTTCGGATCGAAGAGCATCACTTCCGCACCGAAAGATACTTCCGCAGCGGAAATAATTAAAACTAACGCAGGCAGTACAAGATATAAAACCTATTGCGACTTAGGTAATACTTATAGAGAATCTATTATCTTCATCAACGATGAGGAGGGTTGAGGGCGATGTGGGCGGCTTGAACGTGAGGGCTATGTTGGGTGGCATGTTTGGTTGGATGGTTGATGTCTTTGATCTAACACTCGTATTATTCATAGCCTCAGTACTTGGCGAGTATTTCTTCCCACCGACAAACCTTATCGCGAGGTTATTATTCGTCTTCGCTTCATACTCACTGACATTGCTCGCGAGGCCATTGGGAGGCATCATCTTCGGGCATGTCGCTGATAGGATTGGTAGGAGGTTAACCATGATGGTGACCCTACTCGGCCTCGGCATATCATCAGCATTGACAGGCGCCCTGCCCACGTATCAGGAGGTTGGTTTATTAGCTACGGCATTGTTCGTACTGTTGAGGCTTATTGTTGGTGTGTTCGTTGGTGGCGAGGTTTCTGGCTCGCACCTAGTCGCCATTGAGAGCTCCTCGCCCAGGTTTAGGGGCTTGGTTAGTGGTGTCATCGAGAGCGGTTACTACTGGGGCTACGCCCTAGCCGCACTAACCTTCGCTTTACTCAGGGATTACTTTGGGCCCAGGGTATTCGTGTCCTTCGGGTGGAGGTACGCGTTCCTGGTGGGCCTGGTCATAGCCTTAGTCGGGATCCTACTGAGGCTTACAGTTGATGAGCCGTCAATATATAGAGAGGTTAAGACAGCGGGCAAGATCCCACGCGTACCCATAGCGTCGCTCTTCAGGGAGAAGCCCCTAGACGTCTTAGTAGTGCTCGTACTATTGGCGGGCATTTTCTGGGTCGCCTACGCAACACTCGGCTTCCTGCCAACATACCTGGGCACATTCCTGAAGATACCGATGCCGATGGTATTCTGGGGGTTGACATACGCAGCCTTGATTGGTGGTGTCATAACCATAGTCGGCGGCGTACTTAGTAACTACCTA
This sequence comes from Thermoproteus sp. CP80, assembly GCF_002077075.2. Classification (GTDB taxonomy): domain Archaea; phylum Thermoproteota; class Thermoprotei; order Thermoproteales; family Thermoproteaceae; genus Thermoproteus. Next base: position 1,512 of record NZ_LCWM02000022.1, read on the forward strand.
AAAAGGAAATACTCATTCCTTTATTATTCACTAATAGGAATAATAATTGCATACCCACTTGCCGTGGCATTGAGGGGTGGTTACGTGCCCATGGTCATATCGGCGGGTATTTTGACGAGCGTCGTAGGCACAGGCGGTGTCATGCTAGCATACCTAGCCGAGCTATTCCCAACCAGGTACAGGGGATCAGCCATAGGGTTCCTATGGAACATGGCATCAATAGGCGCCACAGGGGCATTACTTACCGCACCATTATGGTTAAAAAGCCTAGGACTACTCATCGGCTACACAACAATGCTCATCGCAGGCTTCATAATAGCCATAATAGGCGCGGCAATAACGAGGGATAATACTGGGGTAGAACTAAGAAAGCTCGATGAAACAGCATAAAGCCCAAGGACGGCATTAAACAGCGATTAAATTGGTATCACCCTGAACACTTATTAATTTGCTAGGGCGGAAAGGCGTGTGTATGAAGTATTAGATTACAAAAAGGACCCTAGATCTTACGTTCGTGCGAAGGTCCTGGAGGGACTGATAGAGGGTAGGCTAGCCCTGGAGATGCTTAGGAAGGGCTTCCTAACGAACTCGGCATCCAAGGCCTTCATCTCCGTAAAAGCCATAGTAAGCGCACTGGTGGTAAAGAACCTGGACAGGATAATAAAGGACAAGCCGGAAAAGGAGAGGGGTTGGTACGAGAAGGTAGGCTACTCAGCACCAACCACAGGCCTAATAGGGATCTCGTACGATTTAGAGAGGCTGGGCTACAACGTAGGTCTAATAGTGAGGATAGCCCTAACCCTACACGCATTTTCGTATAACGGCTTCAACCCAAACCTAGCCAACCACAGGAACGAGGAGGAGGTGGAGAAGGACATAATGAGCATAATACAATTCCTAACAAACAACGTCAAGAAATACTTCGAAGACACCTGGAACGAAAAACTAGAAAAGGAACTAAAAGCATTAACCACCGTACAACAACCCTAACCAAGGAACAAACCAAGCACCTAATAAACCAACACCTCACATAAACACTACAAAACAACCCTAAGCCCGCGCATCATGGGGAAAGCTTAAAAGCGATAAACACAAAACACAGAACGGGGCCGTAGTCTAGCCTGGCTAGGATAGTGGCAACACCCTGAAGCCGGCCTGGGGTCGTACCCCGAATGATAAAAAGCGCTGGAGCGCCGGTGAACCCGGGTTCAAATCCCGGCGGCCCCACCAAGAACTTTATGCGTTTTTTATTTTTGATTTGGTTTCGCTTTGTTTCTGTAGGTATTGGTTTGTAGACTATCCTCACAAGTATCCTTAGGCTTATTCCTCTTCATGCCCACTTTTCCGTTTTTTGCATTGTTCGTCCGTAGGATTCCATGAATTTCCCTAGCCTAATTAGCTATCGTAGTGTTAAAATCAACTCAGCCCTCAGCAAGTAAATTGCATATTGCTTCACAACGCATCTGAGGTAACCGAATGATTAACCTTAAAGACATCGTTTAGCTGTAAAACTAAGCTCGATGATTAGTGTGCCATCGAGCTTTATTGAACCATCGTAATCTCTTAAACATTATTCAGGTAGTATTAATATTAACGCTCCTAATTAAGCCTACCGATGATTTAAAAATCGATAATTAGGGCTTTTACTTTAAAGAACTTTCACGAGACTATGCATAATCGTAAAAATAGAAAAATAGAAAGAAATAAGGAATAAAAAGCTCTAAATTTTAATAAGGGTAAAGGGGGTTTGAATTGCGCAATTAAAGTATAGTTAGTGTGTTTTCTCCATAAGAAATAGAATGTTTACGACGAAAAAGTTTTTAATAAAGTTGAGTTAGATAAGTTGTTGCGGCAAACCTGCCTGGGCCATGAAGTATAAAGTATACGCACAAGGTGACACTAACTCATGAATTCAATAAACCCAGGCAGGGCCGAGAATGGACACTAACTCATGGAATGTTAAAGTACATATGCTCTTTCCTAATGCATTAGGCTTCTGATTTTTCCGTAACGTTCATAATGTGTTAGCATCATTTTCAAGCTTTCGTAATGCCTCGTGACATATTATTTTTAAATTAATCTATACAATGATAAATTTAAACATTTACTTACTTAGAACTATTATGGTTAATTAATACCTAAGGCTTAGCGGGTTAATCATTAAGAGGAGTGAGCCAATGAGTAAATTAATCGGGCTTCTTAATAACTACGAGGATAAGATTAGTATAGATCAATTATTGCTAGGCTGAATAAGATTAAGGCCTTGTTTAGAGACGACCAGCGGGTCTAAATCCTGGAGGTGAAGTAGGTCTTTAAAAAATGTGTAATGCTTGCTTAAGAAAGCATTTTCTTAATTTCGTCTTTGAATTCCTCATAATTACGAACATATATTAATTCACTGCACGGGCATTTGCTGCATACCAAATATTTTTGTATGAAATCTCTTAACTTCTTATCATCAGTCACAAATGGTAATGGTCCCCTAGTTATTCCTACATTAGATCTGGGTACCGTAGCTAAAACATCATATGCTAGCAATAATGAATATAGGACTTCGAGGTCTTCTGAAAGACTTTCAGACGATACCTTTCTCTTAATTTCATCCTTAATTTCATCTCGCCAACAAATCCTCCTTCCGCGTCTACGTAATAATGCGTTATACTGCTTTCTCAATGCCTTATCATCCTCGATTACGCGGACATAACCCTTCTTTTTTAATTCCTTGAGAGTTTCATGACATAGGTTAAGCATATCGTGAACATCTACATTACCCCAACCATGCCTGTTTCTATCTACACTATTAAGTACATTTGGAAGTGCCTTATTAATTAATTCATTAATTACCGCTGAATCCGTGTAAATAATTAAATATTTATTCTCAAGCATACCTAAGATTCGAGGAGGCTTACTCTGCTTAATGCGGCTCAATGTTATTGAATAAATAATATTAACTAAAATATTGGTGTCCATGAAGACGTGTAATTGCCTATATACCAAGCAATCAATCACCTCTCCTGAAGAGGTCTGGGTATAGCTCCTCCTCATCTACATACTCATTACTCTCAAAAACCTTCCTAAGCGCTCTCCTAGCCTCTATATATGCATCAAGGCTCATGTTGAATGCCATTGCTTTAATGATGGGGGATAGTCTGAGGATTTTCATACTTAATTCAATCAGGGAGTCCTCGCGGTATTTACCATACTCATCAACAACCCTAACAGCGTAATCTGTTAAGTCCTTAAGACCGCCTTTAACTAATTCACTGTAGGCATTCTCGAACACCTTATTCGGCGAATTCCTAACTAAGTACTTGTCCCCAGCCTTCACTATAATGCCCTCATCGTAGGCCCCCAACTTCTTGAGCAATTCATCAATTGGTAAAAAGGGTCCCTTGAGGTATATCCTGAACTCGACCGGTAACCTCGCCCTTGGTGCATCGAGGAGCCTAGGGGTATTGTCCTTATCGGTGTCTGTGTAGAGTGTTAGGAATAAGAGCTTCACTAGCACCTCGGTGCTGATTGAACGGTTATACCTCATCATGTACCTACTGATTATGAGCTTAATCAAATTAAGCGCTTGTCCCCCTCCTAATTTGGGAATTACGCTCGACATACATATATAAATTCTTAACACAGGTTAAAAGGTTTTTCCAGCAAAGTCCTCGCAAATTTGTTCCCGTGCTGTCCTCTGCTGCTACCGTGCCTACTATGGTTATTACGAAGCTCATAACAGGCAGCGCCGTCTCTCAGGCGGTGATCAATTTGCTCATGTGTAAAATATATTCATTGGTTTTTATCCTGTTTTATTCGTGTTGTGGTTCTTCATGTTATTTTTATGTGTTTGTAACTTCCGAGTATTTTTAAGTACGTTGTTTCTTGTTGTAGTTGCTGTATTGCTTCGTTGCACTCCTCGTCCTTGAGTTGGCATTCGGTCTCTAGTAGGAAGTCGTAGCCCCATGGGCTTTGTTTGTTTGGTTTTGAGTAGATCATTGATAGGTTTATGCCCCTCTCTGCGAATGGTTTTAGGGCTTTGTACAGTGAACCTGGCCTGTTCGGTACTGAGAATATGAGGAGGGTTCTATCACCAATATCCGACCTACGCCTTGTTATTACTAGGAACCTTGTGTAATTTGGCCTATCCTCGATACCACACATTATTGGCTTCAACCCACGCGTTTCGGCACCCAACCTGGAGGCTATGGCCGCCCTATTCCTGGCCCCCCTGATCTTCTCGAGGGCCTCCGACGTTGATTGTGTGTATATTATCGATACCTTGAGCCTCGCCACAAAATCCATGGCCTCGGATATCGCGTGTGGGTGTGAGTAGACCTCGGTTATCTCATCGAGCGATTCGACCCCCTCATTAACCACGAGGCATAGCGATACCCTGTATTCTACGGAGTAACTCACGTAGACGCTCCACTTAATCAACGCATCCATCGAGTCGCCAACGACGCCGGCCAGGTTATTCTCTATCGGCACTACGCCAAAGCCGCAGTCCCCATTGTACACGCACTTAACGATTTCCTCAACATTCCTCATTGGTATGAACGACTTATTGATCCCAAAGAACCTCATTGCAACCTCATGCGAGTAACTGCCGCTTGGTCCTAGGTAGGCTATTGGTTCGTTAACGAGGTACTCATTGATTGTATTGATCAATGCTGGTTCACGTACCTCACTAAGTAACTCAGTGAGTAGGTTTGCCTCGATTGAATTAGAGCTCAACATGCCCCTTAACCTGGCCATTTTACTCTCAATATCCCTTACAAGGTTCGTTAGTTCTTGAATTCCAGGTTGTTCACGGTGGTTTAATTATATAGGTTATTTATAAGCATTACTAGCCTATTGACTCAACCAAGTCTCCTAAGGATCTCCTCGGTAAACTCCTCCGTTTTTGCATTACCACCAAGGTCTGGGGTTAACTTGACACCCTCACTCAGGGTCTCTATTACGGCTTTTTCCACGGCATCTCCAGCACTCATATACTTGGTATCCCCAGTTTTCTCACCCCACCACCTGAGCATCCATGATACACACAGTATAGTCGCCGTCGGATTGGCAATGCCCTTACCTGCAATGTCGAAGGCAGCTCCATGAACAGGCTCGAACATTGCCTTGCTATCGCCCATGTTTGCTGATGGGGCTAGCCCAATGCTTCCTGTAACATAAGCCGCAATATCACTTAGGATGTCCCCATATAGGTTCGTGGTTACTATAACGTCGAAGTCCTGGGGTCTCCTGACCATGTCCATAACCGCAGCGTCAATGTACATCTCATTAATTGAAATCCCAGGGTATTCCTTAGCGATATCCCTAACCGCGCTTCTGAATAAACCATCGCTGACAGTCAAGACATTGGCCTTATGCACGATTGTAACCCTCCTACGCCTATTCATTGCAAGGTTTAGGGCAACCCTGGCAATCCTCTCACTAGCCCTCTTCGTTATAACCCTTAAGGCAACAGCGACATCGCTGGTCAACATGTACTCAGCCCTTACGTAAACATCCTCCGTATTCTCACGCACAATGACTAAGTCAACACCATCCCTAACGGCCTTAACGCCAGGGTAATTCCTGGCAGGCCTGATATTAGCGTATAGATCGAGACCCCTCCTCAACCCAACCACAACATCACCAGCACTCTCGCCAACAGGACCCTTGAGTATTGCGTCCGCGGACTCTATGATGGGCCAGTACCTACTCGGCAAAGCCTCACCATATTTCCTAAGCGCATTATCGCCAGCCTCCACGAACTGTAAATCCACCGTTAACCCATACTTAGCAGCCGCAGCCTTGAGAACCCTAAGGGCTGATGAAGTAACCTCAGGACCTACACCATCACCCTCAATAACAACCACTCTCATCCTGAATGAAGTAAATAATGCACTTAAATGCATTGCCCACCTATGTAGGTTATTTATCGAACTGACCCCTCCCCGCCCTAAAGGACGAGGTTTGTCATTAGCACGCTATCAAACCTTATAAGGTGGGTAAGTAATGCTGGGTTTATGACATTATTGAGGGCAGATAAGGAGGGGTGGGAGACACTGGGCGGTGGCGTGCTTAGGAAGTACGTAAATGGCGTGAACGTAACCATAGCCCCAGGTCTCTTTGGATCATCTATGAAATCACTCTCAACAACAAAGCCCGGACCGTCTTATCACGCCAGCGTTACCCTTGGTAGTTTCTCTATTATTTTCCTCGGTACGTGTTGTTGCGTTGGGTGTTTGTTGTGGTTGTGGTTGCTCTTCATTAGTATTGCGTGGATGGTTGGTGTGGTTCATTTTTAGGGCTGGCTACCAGCCCTATGTGAGTATTACCCTCGGTAGTTTCTTCATTATTTCCGGCTTTACGTGCCTCTGTATTAGGTTTTTGTCCGCGTTGTAGTTGCTCCTAGCCAATATGGCGTGCGTTGTTGCCGCGACCTTGCTTCCGTGGAGCCTAAGTCTCCTTTTGAGCATTTGCACGGTTATGAACCTATGCACAGCGTGTATGTAGGCTATGTTCCTAAGGACATCAGCATCACCCCCAGCCTCGATAGGCACAACTGTTGGGTCGGCATTTACCATGTGCACCCTAAACCTCACAAAACCAAACCTCTCGAGCATGAAGAACAAGGGCCCAGCAAGCCTGGCGGGGACTGCCGTGAATAGGTGTAGGTTGGGCTCACCACTCACGAGGTCCCTGAGGCCCTTGAAATCCGTGCTCACCAACTCACCCAGCCCAACCCTAACCGTGAATGAGCCACCGCCATCAACGAACTCCACACTCAACGAACCAACAACGACACCGGCACCCAAGCCTCTTAGGAACAAGTCCCTAACACTCCTCGGGTAGAAGGCTATCAAGCCCCAATACACCTCCAAACACCCTCAAGCAGCTTGTTATAACCAACGTGGCTAAACCCATACTCCCTAATTACATTCATTAAATCATCGACCATCGATGGTGCTACGGACTCAACGCACCTCCTAAGCGTCACGGCGTTCGGCTTTGGTTGTACCTCCACGTTCACCTTGATTGGTATTGTGGACAGCCCGGGCCCGAAGTGCTCCTTGGCCTCTCTGGTCATTGAGTGTATGTGGAGTATTGCCACGTAGACATCCCTCCAGTGCTCCTCCAACTCACCCCTAGGCCTAATGCCCGGCTCCGTATCACCAATCGCGTACTTATAACTGGGCCTCCTGGCTATCAGGTCCCTAAAGCTTAGGTATGGTATTGGGAACTCAACGAACAACCTATCCGCATTGAAGACGCTGTCGGGGAAGTCGCTCGGCGATTGGCTTATCAGGGCGAAGTAGAACCTCCTATTCCTACCAATCCTAAGCAACCTATAGAGCGTTGAGGACCTCTTGTGCAGGAATAGGTGGGCCTCATCGAGAACTATTAACACATTCCTAACACCACGCCTACCCAAGGCCCTCATCAAAGCTATCATGTAGAACCACTGCTGAACATCATCCTCAAACACACTCAAGTCAATACCAACGCTCTTACCCCTCAACTCACCACTCAATAGCCTCCTGATTATTGGGTGCGTCTCGTAATCAACCATCCAATGCCTAACCATACTAAGCCTCCTAATTAGGGCATAGATGGACTCGATGAGGTTGCCCTGGATCACGCCCACATTAACCGCATCCTCGGCAAGCTTGATCAAGCCACCCAAGTTCCTCGGGTACTTCGAAACATCCAAGCCCTGAGGCGGCGGCTGAAGCCCGAGAAGCCACGCGGCGAGAACCTCAAGGTTCCTAGCCATTGTCGGAGTTATGGCGTTGACCTCGCCCGCTATCTCGAAGGTCTCGGCGAGGACGCTGGGCAGTATCACTGGGCTGAGCTCAGCAACGACGTTTATTGGGTATGGTGCGTAGTAGTCTGTGTAGCCCTCGTAACCCTCCACACCGCCAACAACGTCTGGGACAAGGGCTGCGTAGTCCTCGGGTAGGCATTGTAGGGCATTCTTCATTAGGCTGGACTTACCCGCGCCTATTGGCCCGAAGACCACGGCGTGGGACTTATTCATAACCATCAACCTAAAGAAACCCCTAACCAAGTCATTAACACAGTCAACAGACCCGCCATACCGCAACCCACCCACCTCGTCGGACTTGCCCTGGGAGATGCTCGACCAGAAACTAGGCACACTAGGCTCCCTCTTCCTACCCCAAAGCCTAGTGAACCAAATCATCAATTAGCCAGTTGGCTAGTTTAAAAGGGGTCTACAGCACCGTGAATCCCCTACTCCCTAGGCCCCCTTTTAAACTGGGGAGTAGTTGGTGAGTATGCCTGGGCCAGTGGATGAGGAGTTGGGTGGGAGGTTGTTCGAGATAATGACTAGGAACATGTGCCACGCAGCGATAATCGGCCCAAGCGGCTCGGTAAAGTCCGTGGCTGTCAAGTCAGCACTGAAGAACCTACCGAGTAGGTACCTAGCCATTGTGCTGGACACGCACGGTGAGTATGGAGGCTACACGGACTACCACGCACCATACCCAATAAACATCGTTGAAGCACAGCCGCCGGAATCCATAGTCAGTATGGTGGAGGAGTCAATAAGGCTTGTGGAGCCGGGCTTCAAACTACACCCAGACGCCGGGTGGTTGATCGAGGAGGTGGCGAGGCTAATGAGGGGCGAGGAGGACGTATCGAGGCAATTGCCTAGGATTGACGTGAGCAACTACCCAAGGAGCCTCGAGGGGGTTGGGAGGGCCATAGCCAAAATGATAGAGGGCAGGCTACTCAGTAGGGACTTGGTTGAGCCTGCCGAGGAGGCTTACGTGGCTCTGAGTAGGCTGAACCACTGGATGTTCAACACAACGCACCCACTCATTGAGAGGTTGCTCAATGGCGAGTTGAGGGGTAGGTCGATAGGCATTGACCTAAGCGTCCTTGAGGAGCCATGGCAGTTCTGGCTCTACGTGATAGCCCTAATGAGGACCATTGAGGATAGGGGCTTGGAGAACGTGGTGCTGATCATAGACGAGGCATTCGTTGACAATGGACTACCGGGCGAGATAGGGGACTGGGTTGAGGCTGGTGCTGATAGGGGTAGGTACGTGGTCCTAGTAGCCAACGACCTACCCAACGACATCTTCTTCCGCGTGGTCGTTAAGTTCCCATACATGTTCAGGGGCTTCGAGGACGTGCTGGCGAGGAGGGTAGACCCAGACCTAGTGGAGCTGGGTAGGTACGGGCCATACGCAGCCAAGCTCCACGTATTCACGTGGACAGAGGATGCGGAGGAGTGGTTAGGTAGGGGCCACGTTGAGGTGCCTGTGAGATTCGAGAAGCCAGAACCAAAGCCAAGCGCAGTCACACTCACCAAGTGCGTCGAGGAGGTAGCTGGTGAGAACGCGAAGGAGGTAATTGATGACATAAGGAGGGGCGGCTTCGAGGGGAGTAAATACGCCAAGGAGGCGAAACTCACCTGGGAATGCATAGGTAGGTAAACCACTGATCAAGGGCTAGCCTCAAAATAAAAACCACCTTTTTCTTTTCCCTCTTCCTCCTCATCAACCCCGCCTTTTAAGCCCAATAACTAATCAATCGATGCTAAACTGCCTACAGTTGAGGACCGGGCTAATTAGGAAGAGACCAATCTTCATCTGCGGCTTAGACCTAGCCAGGAGGGGCTCGGAGATAATAACACTGGGCCTTGGCACGGTGGCCCTCATAACGAGGGATGGGGCGTTAATAGCCAGCGAAAATTTACCGCTCGGCTTACCAAGGAAAGCCCTAGTAACACCAAACCAAAGCGACATCTTGATTAAGGCTAAGGTTCATAGGGAGTATTGTTGGGATCGCCTCTTCCTATGGCCTCCCAATGAGGCTGTGGAGATGGTTGACCACTTGGTCAACAGCGGCTTCGGCTTGGTGATTATGAGGTTGGGGAAGGCTCCCAACCTGTTGAAGCTTTACAAGAAGCCCATGATGGACAACATGATTAGGGTTAAGGACATACTAGACATGCAGGTCCCAATATCAACACTACCAGTCCAGGTAAGCATACTGGAAATCAAGGAACTCGGTAAGGGAAAACCATTCTGGAGTTACGTAGGCAGTGGTTGCATAGCCGGCAGGTACATCAATGATGCCTTGTCGGCACTGGGCTTCAGGGTGGTTTAGCGTTCTTAACCCCTCGATTTAGCCCTCAGTATCTGCACCCATGGGTTGTCCTCAAACCCACTAACGACCTCGCTTTTAGGCATAGCCTCTGTTTGCTCGGGCTTGGCCTCGGCTGATTGCTCAACACCGAGCTTACTCAAGCAATCCCTGAGCATTGCCCTAACATCATCGAGAACCTCAATCATTGAGTCCCTGCAGACCCCACGCTCGTAATAATCAAGCAACTCCCTAATTAAGTCGCTGAGTGTTAGGTTCCTCTCGATAGCCAACCTAGAGAGCCTCCAATAGACATCCTCACCGACACTTACAGTCCTACGACCCACAATAAGCAAAGCCACAACTTAAAAGGCCACAATCACCGAGAACAAACGAAAACCCCATAGAACACCAATGCACACAAGGACAACGGCACAGAGAGCGAACAACGCACACCGAAGAAACCACGGAAAAACGAGAAAAACCAAGGAACACGACGAAAGGCAAAACAACCAAGTGCCGCATTGATCGTTGATCACGAGAAGCACGACTAACGTAATTAACTCACTCAACTCGCGCAAGCCCACAGACACCTTCAAACGCCGAATGCGGCGTCTGTGATGAATGACGAGCCTAGGTCGAATACGTAGTCCGCCAACTCGATAGTCTCGGCACTAGAGCTCATTGGGATTGGGGAATTTCAAAATATTTAAAACCCCACATACTCGGCAAAAGCTAAAGTAGTATTCGTCAGTTAATTTAATTCGTGGTTAACCACGAATTAAATTAACTGTTGATTCCTTATTCGTCAGTTAATTTATCTCTGCTCCAGCTGCTTGATGAACTCGTTTAGCCCGAGTCTCGTTATCACGGCTAGGGCAAGTGTTGAATAATTATTCAACAGTTATTTTAGCGCGCTACTCACGAACATAAGGGGCGCGCTGAAATAATTGACGTAATGTGCTTGGTTTTTGTTAGGGGTGGGGTTTTAAAAGGTGGTTTGTTGATGGGTTGATGGGTGTTAGCCTTAGTAGGGTTGAGCCCATAAGCGGCTTCTTTGAGGCGGGCAGGTTGACCCTTGCGGAGCTTGGACAAAAGGCTTGTTGATTTAGGCGATGTGGCGTGTAGGTGTAGTAACGATGATTTTAGGCGTGAGTCGATTATGCACACGATGGTTATTTTAATTGGTTTTCAGTGATGGGTCGTTACTGAAAACTATCCAAATTAACTGTTGAATAATCACTTGGCATTCGCCCTAGCTGTTTTGGAGAATCGGGGCTATCTAGATTGAGGAGTTCGTAAGAGCCGTACTCCGCCCTACCCATGGTTACCGCAGTGCATTATCAATAAGTTAGTTATGAATTGGGTGTTTATGAGTACCCATCAATGCTCATAGTGGCGGCCCACGGATTAAGTGCCCAACATTAGAGAAGGGCTTAAGAAGAAAGCCACGTGGGAAAGATCGTGTTATTTTATCTGTCAGTTTCAGGTTCGTTCGTGAGGAAACTGGGAGATAAAATAACGCCGAATCCATGCTCGGCAATTGCTGTGGTGCTGAGGAGGGTGGGCGTAGTAAAATTGCTGAATAAAATAGGCAATATGCCACAATAGAGGCAGGACTTCATCTTATGAAGATAGCCTCACGGTACAACCAGAGAGGTTGTACCGTTCATGCTTTACGCGTTTAACACTTAATGCAATGCTTCCTCCCGGGGACTCCACGTATGTGGCTCACCCGTGGAACTTTATCCTTCAAGCCTTACGCCCAACCAGCTCCAATCTCGGTGAGTTCATGCAAAAGATTAAGGGGGGTGTGGGAAATAGTGAAATGAAGGCTCAATAGTAATGGTGCTGGTTTCTCTAATTTTGTTCTTTGGTCACGATCCACCGTCCACCGACGAAGGTGGTGGCGGGTGCGCTCGGTAAACCTGCGTTCGTGAAAATTGATTTCTAAACCGAGCATACCGTAGAACTCGTAGCATGTAGAGCGTTTTCCCACGTGCCTCCCGTGTTTCAGGTCTTTTAAACTAATTTGAGACAAAGCTCTGATGAGCCCCTTAGTGCAGAGACCCAATGCTACGTGTTAGTGAACGCTCATTCCACAACACAATCGCCAGGGCATTCGCGGACATCGTTTTAGGGCTTCGAAAGCCCTCGATCACGGCTCGATTTATAAATTGATTCATAAATTGGGAATCACGAACGTAATTTCTCGATTTATAAATCGTATATACGTTCAACAAGTACCGTACTTGTTGAAGGTAGGTCGTAACCAATGAGCAATGTATAAAGCCTTACTGCTGAATTAATGAGTACTTGTTTCACCCTTCTCCGCATCTTTCTCGATTTTGTTTATGAATTCGTCGAAGTCCAGCTCCTTGATTAAATTCTTGAATCCACCCCTGATAAGTATGGACTTCACCACCGTCAATGCCTGCACGGGTGGCTCTGTAGGGCATACGCCCTCCTAAACTCGCTAACCTCGACATACGCGGACTCAACGCCACCAACCCTGACCTGCCTATTAAGTAGCAGGCTCACTGGCATTTGATTGAAAGTGGGCAGGTTTATAAGGCCACCTGACCGGGGAATATCATGAAAGCGGTTTCACGCGTTCGGAGGCTTCTCGTCCTCGACTCGATTTATAAATCGAGGAGCCACGTTCGTGACCCAACGAATAAACGGTGCAACAAGCACGGTTGGTGCCACGGAGTACGAATCCAATAAACAATATTCAGATTTAACTATCGTTTTTGCTATAATTTTGTTTCTTTATTCTCCGAATTCCACTCAGTAATGTTTATGAATTTCCCAAGCTTCAGTTCCTCGTATATGTTCTCGAGACCTCTTATCCTCAGCTCAACCTTCACGAAATTGGGCGGAGCTCCTAACTTCTCCACCTTGGCGAGTGCGGCTGCCGCTATAGCTATTGAAGTCACGTACCTCCACGGCTCTATCCCGTCTACCTCCCCCCACCTCCTCCTTGAGGTACTCGTATAGTTCCTCGAAGTACTTTATGCCGAGCCCCACCAAGTCATCGCTCGGCTCTACCCTAAGCAACCTAAGCGCCCTCCTAATCAACGGCTTATAGGTGCCGGTGGTCGTGAATACCCTCCCCGAGGGCGTTGGCAATATCGAGCATGTAGTCGAGAACCTCACGCCTAAAATCATCGTTATTGCACCTGCACGATAACTCTCCCAAATCAACTAGCCTAGCCCCAATCTCGGCTACGCTCATCGTAGGCTGGAACCTATAAAAATAACTCCTAACCAACTCAATAGCAGCAGCCCCACCCATCAATGCCCTATATACACCGATTTAAAAACCGTCACTCAATAATTGTTGATTGGGAATTGGGCAGTTATTTTAAGTGAAGACAACGCTACGACTGTTGTCTTCAGTTAAAATAACTTGTGGTCGGTATTCGTAAGATAATGATTCTGATTGGCTCGGTCATGTTATAACTTATTTTGGATTGTAAGGTGGATTGGTTGGATTATGTACACGTGGGTTTTTCCTTTAACATTTGTTGGTTTTTTATTCGTTAGTTGACCTAATTATGGGTTTGGCGGCTTAGTCGGCTGAGGAATTTGTTGGGTTTGAGCCTTGTGATTATTGACCTTGTGTTTCCCCTGCTTAGTGCCTTTATTGCATTCCTTGGGTTGTTGGTTTCGATAACCGCTATCGCCAGTGCCACAGCTGCCACAATGGGCATTGATGGGTATTCTTTAACGCCCTTTCCGCCTATTCCTTATTCCCTGATCCACCCGTTAGGTAGGTCGAGGTAGTACTCGGCCCTTTGCATAACCTCATCGCCTAGCTCTCCACTGAACCTTACCTTAGCCACGTACCCCATGAAGTCCCCGTAGTACTGGGTTATGTTGAGTACCTCTTTAATGCGTGGGACCAGGAAGTTCGGCCTAGGCACAGTAATGGTCACACAAACAATAACCAGCATAGACACCAACGTATTACAAAACATACCACTAATGATCATCCTCAGCGGGTCTGATGCCTATGTTAATGAGGTGGCCAAGGTACTAAACCTAACCAATGAAGACATCAGGTGGCTAACTACGGCGTTACCAGCACACATGGCTGGATTAATCACGAAGGCCCTGGTCATAACGGGCCCGATAAGGAGGCAGGCAGTAATAGAGCTGGAGCCCTCGGTTAAGGGTTCAGTTTTATAATCATAATTTTTAATGAGATTTATTACAAAAATACTCTGTACCTTTATTTCTAGTTAGTTTTCTATTTTTCATGCTTCATTTACTTCACTCCTTCCCTCACTAATTTTCGGTTGCGAGCCCATCCCATGTAAACGGAATTAAGAACCCACACTTCGGTTGCGTGGTCTTTAGGTGCGAAACTACGTTAAATATCATCTCATTAGGTAAGTCGATTATTTACTTCCGCAGAGCTTAATTGACAATATACCAAAAATTAATAAGAATTAATCTTATCGTTTATTTCAATTTCCCGTTAAATCTAAATAAATACTCCAGCGTTTTACGTAACTAATCACACTGCATTGCCTCAACCATTAATACCCAGCGATTATCGCAGGCGCGTGATTAAAATTGAGTTACCTAAATACCTAGCCTGGGTATGTATGTTCTAGTGGTAATTCTTAATAATGTTGTTTATTATTGCTTTACGTGAGGCCTCTTTTTGGTGTTAGGGTTTTGGAGTTTACGAGTGCGATGGCTGGGCCCTTTGCTGCAATGCTTCTGGCTGACCTTGGTGCGGATGTGATTAAGGTTGAGCCTCCTGAGGGTGATTCATCCCGTGATTGGGGTCCACCGTTCTATGCCGAGAAGTATAGTGCATACTTTGCCAGTGCCAATAGGGGTAAGAGGTCGATAGTTATTGACTTGAGGAGTGAGGGTGGTAGGGATGTTGTTAGGAAACTTGTTGAGAGGGCTGACGTATTGATAGAGGCATACAGACCCGGTACTGCTGCGAGGCTCGGTATTGGTTATGAGGATGTTTCGAGGATTAACCCAAGGATTATATATTGCTCAATATCGGGCTTTGGGCAGTATGGGCCATACAGGGATTACCCAGGTTACGACCTAGTGGCTCTGGCAATGAGTGGCTTGATGGACCTCACCGGGGAGCCTGGTGGTGAGCCTGTGAAGTTTGGTGTGCCTATAATAGACATAGTCACTGGACTTTATTGCGTCATATCGATACTCACGGCGTTGAGGGTTAGGGACATGACTGGTAGGGGTACGTACATAGACCTGGCGCTCACCGACTCGGCAATATCAATACTGACACACCAAGCCGCGCATTACCTAGCCAGTGGTGAGGTTCCCAGGAGGCTCGGTAGTGCGCATTCGAGTATTGCGCCATACCAAGCCTTTAGGGCTGGTGATGGTAGGTACTTCGTCGTTGCCGTGGGTACTGAGAAGCTTTGGCAGGAGTTCTGTAGGGTTATTGGTAGGGAGGACTTGACCAATGACCCTAGGTTCAGGACAAACCCCGATAGGGTTGTTCATAGAGATGAGTTGGTTAGTGAGCTTGAGAGGACGTTCTCGACCAAACCCATGATGTATTGGGTTGAGTTGCTGAGGAAGGCTGGGATACCAGTGGCTCCCGTACTTAATGTTAAGGAGGCACTCGAGGATGGGAATACGAGGGTTAGAAACATGGTACTGGAGCTAAGGCATCCGAGCATTGGTGTTGTTAAGGTTGTTAATAATCCAATAAAGGCCGTGGGTATCGATACTGTAGGCACAGCACCACCGCCAAGGCTTGGGGAGCACACGAGACAAATACTGAGGGAGCTTGGATATACAGAGCAGGAAATAGAGGAACTAATAAGGAAAAAAGCCGTAATAGGGGACTAAAATGCCACAAAACAACCATTATAAAACCCCGAAAACCGCTAATTGGTAAGCTTTATTAAGATGCGGCATCAGTAGTTCAAATATTATGTCAAGGGTACTTATTACTGGTGGTTTGGGGTTTATTGGTTCTCATCTGGCTAGGGCCATGGTGGGTGTGGGTAGGTACGATGTTGTGCTTTGTGATTATGTAATCAACGAGGGGTTAATTAAGGATATTAGGAATAGGGTTGAGGTTGTTAGGTGTGATGTTTCTAATCCTTATGATGTGTATGAGATTTTTAAGAAATATAGGCCAGATGCTGTTGTGCATCTTGCGGCATTACTTTCAGCCAATGCTGAAACTAACCCACACATCGGCTTTAGGGTTAATTTTGAGGGTTCGTGGAATGTGTATGAAGCAGCTAGGATTTTCGATACTAAGACAATAGTATACCCTAGCAGTATTGCTGCATATGGAGCCGGGTTAGAGGGTAAGGAGGTAGTTGATGAAGAAATATATACATTACCAAAGACACTTTATGGCGTATCTAAGCAATTCAATGAGATGCTGGGTATGTGGTATTATTGGCGTTATGGAGTAAACTTCATAGCACTAAGACTAGCCTCAGTAATAGGGCCGGGTAGGAAGGATGGTGGAGCCTCTGCATATACGACACTGATAATACAGAAAGCGGCACAGGGTGAACCTTATGAAATACCGGTGGAGGAGGATGTGAGAATACCGATAGTTTATATTAAGGATGTCACAGATTTAATAATACACATACTCGAGAATCCGAGTAAGGCTAAATCGAGAATTTATAATGTACAGGGACCATACCCATCACCAACTGCACGCGAGCTCGCGGATACCGTGAAATCGATTGTACCAAGTGCACAGTTAATGTTTAAGCCGAACCCTACAATAACGAATATTGTGAAGACCTGGCCCAGAGACTTAAGTATGGATAGGATAAAGAACGAACTTGGGTGGGCGCCGAAGTATGGTGATTTAAAAGCCTTAATACAGGACTTTATAAATGAGGTAAGAAAACATCCAGATATTTTCACAATATAAGTCCATACAAGGGAAATACTTTAAAATACCAATTAAAATTGTTCAATAATTATGTCAGAGTTGATGAGAGCCGTTGTTTTGGAGAAGGCTGGGTCGCCTTATGTCCTTCAAATTAAGAATATACTGAAGCCAAAGCCTAGGAGGGGTGAGGTTTTAATCAAGGTTTGTGGAGCTGGTGTTTGCCATAGTGATTTACACGTAGCACTGGGGGAAATACCCTTTCCAATACCTGCTGTTTTGGGTCATGAGGTTTCTGGCGTTATTGAGGAGGTTGGTGAGGGCGTTGAAGGATTCCAGAGGGGTGATCGTGTAGTTGCGACCTTCATAATACCCTGTGGGGAATGTTATTACTGCAGGATTGGTCGCGAGGATCTATGCGAAAAATTCTACAATTATAATAGGCTTAAGGGTGTGTATTTTGATGGTGATACACGCCTAAGGGATGTCGATGGCTCACCAATATATATGTACTCAATGGGTGCATGGGCTGAGTATTCAGTAATACCAGTGAGGGATGTGTTTAAGGTTCCGCCAAACCTCCCCCTTGATAAGGTCTCTGTAATAGGATGTGCGGTCATGACCGCATTTGGTGCATGCAGAAATGCCTCCTTATCGCCGGGGGAGACAATCGTAGTTTACGGTATTGGTGGTGTTGGATCGAGCGTAGTACATATAGCAAAGAGGGTTTATGGTGTTCGCGTGATTGCAGTTGATATTGATGATAATAAATTAGATTATGCAACAAAGTTGGGCGCCGATTACGTAATTAACTCAAGGAGAGAGGATCCTGTAAGTACGGTGTTAAAGTTGACCAATGGGAGGGGGGCTGATGCTGCGTTTGAGGCGATAGGTCTTCCATTGACAATATCGCAAGCCATCAAATCCGTTAGGGCAGGTGGTAGAGCTGTGATTATAGGGCTATCTAGATCCGATGCTGAGGCATCATTTAACATAAATGCATTAGTGAGGAGAGGTGTACAAATCATAGGGTCATATGGTGGAATACCGTCAAGGGATATACCAGCAATACTAGACCTACTATCAAGGGGGGTACTAAATATAGATTATATTGTTCAGAATGTGTATGAAGGTATTGATGAAATACCAAGGGCATTAAAGGAACTCGAGCAAGGAAAGGTATTAGGAAGACCTGCAGTAAGAATAAGTAGGGAATGTTAAGCTAGTTCTTAATTATTTAGGGAAAAACTTAAAAATATCAAAATATTTTAAGTTTTAATATGTCAGGTGAGAAGATATCATTTAGTACAAAGGTGGGGGCTACGACGTTGGCCACAATAGGTGTTAGCCTTGAATGGTTTGACTTCTTTGCTTATGGAACGGCTGCTGCTTTGGTGTTTCCCTATTATTTCTTCCCGCCTAAGTATCCCTATTTCTGGGCTTTGGTCATGTCCTTGGTTACTTACTTGGTTGGTTTTGTGTTTAGGCCTGTTGGTGCAATAATATTTGGTCACATTGGTGATAGGTATGGTAGGAAGGCTGGATTAACCTGGGACTTGGTGTTGATGGGTCTTGGAACCCTAGCAATAGGGCTAACACCAGGCTACCAACAAGTCGGTTATTTAGGCATAACCCTCGTATCAACATTCAGAATACTCCAGGGCCTAGGTATTGGTGGTGAGTGGGGTGGTGCAACAACATTCGTTGAGGAATTCGCCGCCGAGTCAAGGTGGAGGGCCTTTTGGGGCAGTTGGGTTCAGCAGGGTGTACCCATAGGATTGCTCATGGCGGCAGGACTCTTTACACTATTCAGCTCCATATATAGGGGGGAGGCATTCATAACCTTTGGGTGGAAGCCCGTGTTCTGGATAGGCGCCATTGTGGCAATCATCGCAGTGATACTTAGGGCGATATTCCTAGAAACACCCCGCTTCTTAAGATTAGTACAGAGGGGCGAGGTTTCGAGGGCGCCAATTCCTGAGACCTTTAAGCGTTATTGGAAGAAAATAATATTATTGATGTTTGCTAGGGGTAGTGAGAATGCCAACTTCTATGTTTTTCTGAGTACTCATTATTATTCTTCACGGGCTTGGGGCTTGCGAGAACCCTCGTCACGGGTGCTGTAACCATAGCTGCCACGGTGGAGATTTTCGCAATAATTGCAGCGGCATTGCTGGCTGATATTATTGGGAGGAAGTTGGTATTAATAGGTGGTAATGCAGCCGTAACAATATACGCAGTACCCTATGTATTATTGGCAATAATGTTTAGGACGTCGCCTAATTTCTTCCTAATCGCCACCTTATTATTGGTTGTCTTCGCCATAATTCACGGCTTCATGTACGCGGCAGAAACAGCCTACTGGGCTGAGTTATTCCCAACGAAGTATAGGTACACGGCAACGGGCACCGCATACCACCTAACCGCAATTGTAGCCGGCGGTCTCTCACCACTAATAATAACGGCATTAGTCGGTACACAATACATAGCAAGATGGTGGGGACAGGCGCTCGTAATAGCACTCTACGGAATAATCTCGATAATATGTTTCTTAATGCTTGAAGAGACTAAGGGTAAAGAGTTGCCTGAATAAGTTTAAGTGCAATTTGAGGTAATCCTTAAAAAGAATTGTTTTTCATTTTCTGCATGCCTGTTCTTGAGGTTCCTAGGGGGTTTTGGGGTAGGTTGAGGAGTTTTGTTGGTGGTAGGTGGATTGATGGCCACCCCCTTGGTTTTGGTCAGCTCTTTGACCCCGGTCTTGGTGAGGTTATTGGTGAGGTTCCCCTTGGTGGTAAGGAGGATGTTGATGAGGCTGTTGAGGCTGCCTATGAGGCATTCAAGACCTGGAGTAGGACTCCGGTGCCCGATAGGCTTCAGTACCTCTTCAGGATTAAGTGGGTTCTTGAGGAGCATAGGGAGGATATTGCGAGGGTTAATACGCAGAACCATGGTAAGCCGATTAGTGACTCTAGGGGTGATTTGAGGAGGACTATTGAGAATGTCGAAGCCGCAATATCCGCACTACTCACGCTATCCAAGGGTGAGTATCAGCGTGAGATTGCCAAGGACATTGATGAAATAATGATGAGGGAACCACTGGGTGTGTTCTCAATAATAACACCCTACAACTTCCCAGTCATGATACCCTTCTGGTTCATACCATACGCGATAGCGCTCGGTGACACTGTGGTTGTTAAGGTTAGCCCGGTGACTCCGATACCCATGACCTACGTCATGGAGTTGATGGCTGACGTACTACCACCAGGCGTTCTAAACCTAGTGCACCTGGATAACTCCGTTGTTGATTACCTGGTGACGCACAGGCTTGTTGAGGGTACCGCATTCGTTGGCACATCGACAATAGCCCTAAGGCTTTATGAGGCATCGGCGAGGGCTGGTAAGAGGTTCCTTGGCGGTGGCAGTGCCGCCAACTACGCCGTCGTCATGCCTGACGCCAACCTCGAGAGGACTGTGGAGACGTTGATTCACTCGAAGTATGGTAATGCTGGGCAGAGGTGCTTGGCTATACAGAACATCGTGGTTGTTGGTGATGACAACTTCTACAACAAATTCAAGAAAGCCTTTGTTGAGAGGGCTAGGGTGTTGAGGGTTGGTTATGGGCTTGATGAGTCCGTTGAGATGGGTCCAATGACCACGGAGCAGTATAGGCAGAATGTGATTAGGAAGGTTGAGAATGCCGTGAACGCCGGGGCCAGGGTTGTGCTTGATGGTAGGGATTACAAGGTTCAGGACTACCCGAGGGGCTTCTACCTAGGTCCTACGATACTTGAGGGTGTTGGTCCGGACATGGACATCGTTAGGGAGGAGGTCTTTGGACCCGTTGCGAATTTAATTAGGGCTGGCAACCTCGATGAGGTTATTGACTGGATCAATAGGGGTAAGTACCACCACTCAGCCGCGATATTCACCCAGAGTGGTGCCTGGGCTAGGTATTTCGTGAACAACGTGAACGTAGGCAACGTCGGCGTCAACATTGGCATAGCGGCACCGGTCGGTTGGTTCCCATTCGGAGGTAGGGGGATATCTGGACTCGGTAGCCACCACCCACAAATGGACGTAATAGACTTCCTAACAGACAGAAAAACAACAATAATAAGATGGTTCTAGGATGGGATTTTGTTCATAAAGATAAGGTTTTAAAAATATGAACTTACTAGGGGTAAATCATATGAAACGGTATGATGTGGTATTAATAGGCAGGGCGGGTATTGACCTGTACTCCGACGACCTAGGCGCACCTCTAGACCAGGCGCGCCATTTCATGAAGTACGTAGGTGGTACAACAGCTAATACCGCCGTAGGATGTGCCAGGTATGGAATGAAGGTTGCACTAATAACTAAGGTTAGTAAAGATCCATTGGGTAAGTTTATAAAGGATTATCTATCTAGAAATGGCGTTGATACTTCGTATATAAAAGAGGATCCGGAGGCATTTGTTGGAATAGTATTTGCCGCAATATTCCCGGGCAAGGATCCAGAGTTCATATTTTATAGACCCCCAGGACTCACCGCAGATCTTAGGATAACTAAGCGCTATCACGACTAAAACCGCTTATGATTATCGCAACCAGGTTTACGTAGATACCATCGCTACCAATAATAAGTAGTGAGTTTAGGCCGAGGATTTAGTTGAGGGTTGCCGATTTGCCAATATGGATTTGGATGCTTAGGGTTGTGCATGTGGCTAGTGCGATCAATGCCGTTAATGGGATTGCACGTATTAATGTCTCTCTTGACATCTCACCCATGGTTTATATCCTCGTATTACTTGGCTTAACCCTTAAACCCTTATTTATAGAGATTAAATCAGGTGTAATAATGAGTGCACTCCAAGGGGCTGGGCAAATACCCTGCTCATTAATATTAGGGCAACTCATAGCCATTGTCCTGATCATAGCCGTGATAGACGTGCTTGCCGCACTTTTCTCGGGTTATTCGTGGTTAATACCGATATTACTTTTCGGACTCAACCTAGTAATTACCATGCTTATTTTAACCGCAACCAACGCCAGAAGTAATTACATAGTGTCGTGCTACGACCAACTCCTTCTCTTTTACCTCTTCTTCGCAATCATTACCCTTACGCTCTTTATATTTATCTCGTTATACAGGTTTTTGTATGGGTTGGGTGGTGAGGTGTTGCGGTTTTACCTCACGTTGTTGCCCGTAGTCATTACCTCATTATCGATAATGTTCGCGGTGTCTTTCTGGGTTGTTAATAGGGTGGAGGGTATTGCGGAGGATATAGGGGACGATAGGCTGGTTAGGACGATCCAGAAAATTAGGATGATTATAGTGTATGCCTATGCCTTAAGCATCTTCTTCATTTTTGGCCCATTACTTATGCTCCCTAATCCCATCTCCACGTCAGCGCTCGTATCAATTAGCCCCTCCCTATCATACCCCCTCGGTATGACAGCCGGCATAATTCAGACATTAATAGTCCTCGACATAGTGGCCGTTACCCTGAGGGGGAGGTTGAGGGGGCAGCGTCAATAAGGCTTATTAAGCATGGCACCTCTTATGCTTTAAATGAATGAGGATAAGGATGAATTTCTGCGGGATTTTGATCTAGATAAAATATTTAACGAAATTATGAATGAGTTCGAGAATGAGGTTAAGATTTACGTTAAAAATGTTAAGGGGCCACAAATTAAGCAATTATGTGAAATGTTAAGAAACGTGCAAGAGACATTCTTAGAAAAATTCGCCAAGTACATTAAACAAGAGACATTGAAAATAGTCGAGAACTTAAAAAGGGAAGGACATATAATAACTGAGGAGGAGCGTATAAAGATCGAGGAGTTGATAGAAATGGCCTTATATAAAAAGATGCAGGAGGCATTGTCTATGACTGAGGTAAAACAAAAGATAGAGGGATCAACTAAGGCTCTCGAATTTTTTATAATAAAATGGGCAGTTGAAGCTGTAAAAGAGTATCTGATTCAGAAATGCAGCTAATGTATCGACCCTCCCCTTTTAAAGCCAAGCTAATTATTTAGTAGAAGTGATGAGACCCTGAGGTACAGCGCCTTGGGCTTGCCAAGGCGAATTCCTCGGGGTTGATCCAACCACCGGCCGTGGGGCGGGTAGGGATGAGTATCGAGATATTGAGGAGTTGGTTGAGCGGTTGGTAAACGAGAGGATGGTCGAGGTTTATGACGACCTTAAGGATAAGATGCAGAGAAGTTTCGAGGAATTGGTAGAGCAGTTGGAAAAGAGGAGTAGAATTGATGAAAAAGCGATCAAGGCTCTCGTTAAGGTTCTTGTCGGCAAGGAACTTGAGAAGTTCAGAGGCGAGATTGAGGAGAGGTTGTCTAGGTTGGGTCTTGACAGAGAGACAATCAACCAAGTAATCAATGAGGTCGTCAACAAGTTGCTTAGCGATCTCGATAGGCGATTCATGCACCTTGCGAGTGTAATAGACGAGAGGTTTGGCGAGGTGAGGGACCTCCTAGACCTCACGAGCGAGATATTGAGGGCAGAGGTCGAGACCGAGGAAACACTGAGCAAATTGAAGAACATGTTGGATGAAGAGCACCTTGAGGAACTCATCTACAGGGTGTTGGTGAGGAAGGGGGTCTTGAAGAGAAGACGTAGAAAGTGGGTTCCGTTAGTAGTTGGCTTAGGTATCATGACAGCTATAGTCACTGGATTGTTGTTAAGTCCGATTGTAACACTGGTTATTTTGTTTATCGTGTTTGTAGTGCTCATGAGGTGGTAGCCATGGCAGAGCTTAGACTTAGAGAAGATCAGCGTGAAATCGTTAAGAAGCTCGTTAATGCGTTGTCCTCTGCCCCGTGGGTGGCTTTACAGGCTCCCACGGGGTGGGGGAAGACGCTGACTGCCTTAGCCGTGATAAAAGAACTTGGGGCAAGACCAGCCCTGTGGCTTACGCCGCGTTTAGCAATTTCGCTGCATGTTTACGCAAATGCTATTAATATGGGCTTGCGCACTCTAGCCACGGCTGGTAAGGAAAAGCTTTGCGGCTTCGGATACACAACGCTTGATTTCGCTAGGGGTGTTTGCCGCGGTTGTCCTCTAAACAAACCCGTTAGGTTAGGTGATTTAAAACAATTAAGCGGTTCATTGGATTTCGGAAGAGTTAAGGAGTATGCCGAGTCGATGGGTATCTGTCCTTACTCGTTACAGTCAATGCTTGAGCGTTATAATGGTTATGATGTCGTAATTGCCCATTACAATCGGGTGCATAGGTTAATTAGGGCAATAAAGCCTAGGATGGTTGTTGTCGATGAAAGTCACAATTTGGTTCTTCCAACGATACATAAAATTGATGCCAGAGTGATGGAGGTTTTACTCGGGAAACTTGGTTTCGAGGAGGATGAGATTGGGCAAATCATCAAGAGCCCTGAGACCCTTAAAATGGTTTTAAATGAAATGATTGATGCACTAGTGACCATAGCCTTTGAAGATAATGATCTCAAACCGATTATTGAGGAGGTAGTACAGATGCTTGGCTGTCAGGTGTGGTTCTTCGATGGGAGTGATGGGACTATTACTGCTCTCGAGTTGCCCTCGACCAACTTGAGCACAGATGCGCAAATACTTTATATGAGTGCCACCCTGCCACCCTCCCTGTTAGGTAGCTCTAGCGTCATCACAATCAAGAGGGGTTGGGTTGTTCCCATCAAAGTGGATGCCAAGTATTCATTTACGGTTGAGAATGTAAGGGCGAGGAGGGATGAGATGGTGAGGTACATCAGAAGTAAATTCCTAAAGCCCAGCACGCTCATTTTCACAACAGCATCGAGAGAGGTATTGCTGGGTGGTGTGGATGAGGTTGTGTGGGAGGATGATTTAGGCAGTAAAGCGCCCTGCGACTTTAGGAGCGGGATTCTAGCCCTTAGAACATTTGGCAAGTTTATTGAGGGCGTTGATCTGGGTTGTTTCGAGAACCTAGTCGTATTAGGGTATCCAATCCTACCCCCTGACGCAATGCGAAGGCTGGAAGCGAGAGGTGTTGATGAGAGGAGCCTCGCCGTCATGAAGAGTATTCAGTTGATCGGAAGAGTTGTTAGGACAGCAACCCAACCACCACAGCTACCATCAATCACACTCGCAGATAAAAGATTCCTACAAATCAAGGATGAACTGCAAAAATACGAAATCCAAGCCCAACTAGAGACTTAGACGCTTTGTTGCCAACCCCTGGGCTGACCCCCGGCCCGGCTTGGGTGGGGCTGGGCTGTGGGTGGGGATGAAGCCCGGGGGTTTGATGATTCCAGGCTAGACTGATTGGTGAACGAAAGGCGTGCGAGTTGACTCCCGGGCCGACCCACCCCGGCCCGGCACCGGTCAAGCTGTGGTTGGGGCGGGTTATAAGGCTTTTGGTTACGATGCTCAGTCGTTTAGGGGTCTTAAAAAGCCAAGTAACTAAAGTGATAGAGGAGGCGATGAGTCCCCAAGCAAACCACCCCGGTCTAGCCGGGGCGGAGGCTTGGGGATGATCCAATGCCAAAACCCCGTGGAGTGGGTTGGGGAAACTACGTAATAGCATGGCTGCTTACGTACAGCGGCTCGGACTGCAGGCTGTGGCAATATGTGCTCCAAAAATGCATGGAGAGCGGGCTTTGCCGTGAAGTGGTATCACTACTAC
>NZ_LCWM02000023.1 GCF_002077075.2 Thermoproteus sp. CP80
TCTGAATAGTTTATTGTATATCTTTTCGGCCTCAGTTGGGCTGTGATATACCTAAAAGCGGTAAGAGGATCCGACCGTTCGCCACAGGTATAGACATCCACCGTGGCGTATCCATACGCCGGCCATGTATGGACCGCTATATGGCTTTCGAGCACCAGCGCGATAACCGAGACGCCCTCCTTATCTCCGCCCTTAAATCTCCAGCTATTTACCTCCACTAGATGCATGTTGGCAAGCTCGGCAGCCCTTATCACAATATGTCTTAGTCGTTCTTCGTCGGAGAGGAGCTCGGGATCTATTCCGTAGGCCTCGCCGTAGTAGTGTTTTCCTATCACCGGGATCTTGCCCTGCGCGATTTGCGTTGCTTGCATTGCTGAGTGCGCGAATGGTACCCGTATTTAAGACTTTTGTTCTTAATAAGAGGCCGTACGGACGTAATACGTGAATTGCTAAATATATGTGGTTAATCTCGACCAATGCGCGTCTTGTTGATACACACCGAGTTCTTCCGATGGGAGCCGAAGGAACCTGCGAGCGAGATAAGAGATGAGCCCAACCGAGGCGAGGCCAAGAATGCCTTGGTTGCCTTCTTAACCGTGGAGGAAGACGACGCGCCAGACGACAGATATCTATCGAAGATAGTAGAGGATATCATAGATGTTGCAAATAAGGTAAAGGCAAACTCTATAGTTATATATCCATATGCCCATTTATCATCAAGGCTAGCCCGTCCATATATATCGAGAGATATTTTAAATAAAATATACGACATTCTTTCAGCTAATGCTAAGGGATTTAGCGTGCTGAAGGCGCCCTTTGGCTACTATAAACAGTTCGAAATGAAGTGCCTAGGACACCCCCTATCGGAGCTCAGCAGATCCTACACGCCTGAAACCGCGCATAAGCCAGGGGCTCAACAGCCCAGGCAGACGCCAGACGTCTATCTCATACTGGCCCCGGAGGGGGATGAGTACCATCCGGCCCAATTCCCATTGGACAAATACCCCGACTTGAAGGCGTTGGTAGATAAGGAGGTTTTCAAGAAGGAATTGCCGGGAGGAGAGCCCAAATATATAGAATATGTAAAGAGGTTTGCTTTCGACTGGGAGCCCATGTCCGATGTCGGCCATATGAGGTATGGCCCCGACGCCACGGTCATGATGGAGCTCGTTGAAGACTACGCGTTCCAAGTCGCCAAATCTCTGGGGATTCCGATATTCAAGATAAGGGGGACTAACATGTTTAAGCTGAGCGAGAAGCCCATAGAGACCCACGCGAAGCTGTTCGGCGAAAGGCTTTATATGGTGGAGACCGACGTCGATTCCATACTGCGCTATGCGGCATGTTTTCAACAATTCGCTATGGCTAAAGACTGGGTGATAAGCTACAGGAATTTACCCTTCGGAATGCTGGAGATCGCCGATTCCTATAGGTACGAACAACCGGGCGAGACAGTATTGCTCTTCAGACTTAGGAGATTTTATATGCCTGATCTACATATATTTACGAAAAACTTAGATGATGCTATAGAAGTTACATATAAACTTCATGAAAAAATATTTGAAGAAATTAGGAAAATAGGTAGAGATTATGTCTCTTTATATAATATAACTGCGGAGTTCTATAAAGGGCACAAGGACTATCTGGTCGAGCTGGCGAAGAGGGAGGGAAAGCCCGTGTTGTTGCGCATACTGCCCGAACAGAAATACTACTGGGTCCTCAACGTAGAGTTCCACATAATAGACGAGCTGGGCAGACCGCGCGAGATCGCGACGTTCCAGATAGACGTGGGAAACGCGATGAGGTTCGGCATAAAGTACATAGACGAAGAGAACAAAGTGAGATATCCAGTCATAATACATACCGCAATCCTAGGTAGCGTAGAGCGATATCTCTTCGCCTTGTTCGACACGGCCGCGTTAATGGAGAGGCGGGGGGAGACCCCGAAACTACCGGTCTGGATAACGCCGGTACAAATACGTATCATCCCGATAAATCGGGAGTACTTAGGCGCGGCATTAGATCTAGCCGACGAGCTGGAGAATAGGGGTATAAGAGTCGACGTAGACGACAGGGAGGAGACCCTGTCTAGGAGGATACGCGACGCAGAACGTGAATGGATACCGTACATCGTCGCGATAGGACAAAGAGAAGCCGCCTCCAACATATTTACAGTAAGAATTAGGGGAAAGGGACAGATACAACTGTCGAGACAAGACCTCATCACGACAATAGAGAAGGAGATCTCCGGCTTCCCGAAGAGGCCGCTGTATATGCCGAGGCTCCTCTCGCAGAGACCTTCCTACAAACAGCTCTGACTCTAGTTACAGTAGCTTTTAACTCGAGAAGAGGGACATGAGGAAAAAGGGATCTCTATTCGTGGAGGAGACGTTGTTGCTGTTCCTCGCCATAGGTATATTCGTTGCGTTCGCGTTGACGGTGACTGGCATGATTAAGGGAGCGTTAGGCGGCATCCTCGGATTTAGAAACGAGACCAATACCCTGCTGAGCCAACTGGTCAACGCGGCCAAGCAGCTGGTCTTCGGGGGCTAATCTATATATATGCCGTTTTTATTTAATCTATCAATTATATTTTCTTTTTCTGATGAAAATAAATCAATTATACTTTTAATATAAGTTTTATTTATAGATATATTATATTTTGGATCAGCAAGAATACGGGCAATATTTGCGATGAAATCCTCGGCATCCTTAGTTGCCATCTTGGCCTTTAAGACCAGGAGATCTTCCAGTTTAATACTTTTCACGTATAGATTATCAATTTTTATGTTTATAGTATTTTCAAGAATTTGAGAAGGAATATATATATCAAGTATATTTTCCAATAGATCAATCTTAAGCAACTCGCCGGACACGACCATCTCGAAGTATATAGTGCCGTGGTCTGTAGTGCCCATATCCCATTCATTTTCTTGTGCTATTTTTTCAAATAATTCATAATCTAATATAGTTGATTTATTTATAATAAATAAATCAACATCTAAAGGATCATAATCTATGTTATAAACTAGAGGAAGAACGGCGGAACCGACTAGGACAAACTCCACGCCATATCTCTGTAGTGCACGTCCTATGTGCAACAAACCCTCTCTGTATTTTCGATACCGATCCATGACGACGAGAAGATGGAGGCTTTTAAAGTTGCTATATATAATCTATATAGTGAGTATTACAGTAAAGCTTATAATAGCTGATTTTCTTGATTATTCATGTTAGAACATGCGCTATCGATTATACCCAACATATCTAAATGCTCTAAGACAAGTAAAAAAATAATAGTGAGAATTGATATAAATTCTCCTATAAAAAATGATAAAATACTTGACGATTATAGGTTAAGAGCTCATGCGAGAACTATATCTATTCTCTCGGATGCAGGTTCAAGGGTGGTAATCCTGGCGCATCAAGGCCGTCCTGGTCAAGACGACTTCACCAGTCTTGAAATCCATAAAAATTTGTTGGAAAAATATGTTGGAAAATCTATAATGTTTATAGAAGATATAATAGGTCCATATGCATTAAATAAAATAGATAATATGGAAAATGGCGATATAGTGATGCTGGAAAACGTGAGGTTGCTCTCCGAGGAGGTTGTCGAGGGCCCGCCCGAGAGACAGGCCAATACCTGGCTGGTGAGAAAGCTGGCGCCTCACGCCGACTACTTCGTATTCGACGGATTCGCCGTGGCGCATAGATCGCAGCCCAGCGTGGTCGGATTCCCCATGGTCATGCCCTCATGTATGGGCTACGTGATGGAAAGGGAATTGGCCGCCCTATCCGAGATCTGGCGCAACAGAAAACTAACGCTGATAGTTGTCGGCGGGGCCAAAGTGCCCGAATCCCTCAGGGCCATAAAGGAGGCGTTGGATAAAGGCCTGGCAGACAAGGTGCTCGTGGGGGGCCTCGTGTCGGTGGTTATGGCCTCCGCCAGATCACGCGTGGGCCCGTCGCTGAGGCAGTTCCTTGAGGGCATGGGCCTGCTCTCCGAGGTCGAGAGGGCTAGGACTCTGCTGGAATCCTACGGAGACTTCATAGTACTGCCCGACGACTTCAGGTCTAGGTCGGGCACGCTCGATTCGTCTAACCTAGACGAGGTTCCAGGCGACATAGGCGACGCCACGATAGCCAAATTCTCCGAGATAATAGCCAACTACGAATACGTGGTGATAACAGGCCCCATGGGCAAGATAGAGGAGCCCGAATTCTTCGCGGGCACCCGCCGCATCTTGGAGGCCGCCAGCAGACGTAAGGCCATAATAGGGGGTGGGCACACCATACTGTCGGCGGAGAAGGCGGGAGTTCTCGACAAGATCTTCCACGTATCTACAGGGGGCCGCGCCTTCCTGATGGCCTTGTCGGAGGAGCTACCTGCCGTCAACGCCCTTGTGGAGTCGGCCAAGAGGTTCTGGCTATGAGGGTGGCCGTAGTCGGCTACGGCACCATAGGCAAGAGGGTAGCTGACGCCGTGTCGGTACAGGACGACATGAGGCTAGTCGGCGTGTTTAAGACAACCCCCGACTACGGCGCAACCCTGGCGGCGCGGAAAGGCTATAGACTATACGCGCCTGACGACAAGCGCGAGAGCTTCCGCAAGGCAGGTCTCGAGGTCTCGGGCAACTTGACCGACCTAATATCGGAGGCCGATATAGTGGTTGACGCCACGCCTGACGGCGTCGGGGCTGAGAACAAGGGCATCTACGCCAAGGCGGGAAAGCCGGCCATATTCCAGGGGGGCGAGGAAGCCGACGTGGCCGAGACGAGCTTCAACGCCCTGGCCAACTTCGAAAACGCCGTAGGCAAAAAATTCGTTAGGGTGGTCAGCTGCAACACCACCGGAATATCGAGGGTGCTGTCTGCCCTGAAGCTGGGCGGTCTCGGCATCAAGAAGGCCAGGATCTTCATAGCCAGAAGGGGGGCCGACCCGAGGGAGTACAAGAAAGGCCCTATAAACGACGTGGTGCCCAACCCAGCAACCATACCGAGCCACCACGGCCCCGACGTCAAGACGGTGCTTGGCGACATAGATATAATCACCGTGGCCGTCGCCGTGCCGGTCACCATAATGCATATGCACATGGCCTATATAGAGCTGGACGACGCCCCGAGAAGGGAGAAGATAGTCGACGTGCTGGCATCCACGCCCAGAATTCTGCTCTTCGACGTCAAGGCGGGGTACAACAGCCTCGCGCAGATAGTGGAATGGGCCAGAGATATGGGGAGGCCGCGCGGCGACGTCTGGGAGGTAGCCGTGTTTTCGGACTCGATCACCCTAAACGGGCGCGAACTATATCTTATGTATGGAGTCCATCAGGAGGCGATCGTGGCGCCCGAGAACGTGGACGCCATAAGGGCCGTGGGGAAGCTGTCGGATAAATGGTCCTCAATAGAGAAAACTGATAAAGCGTTGGGAATAGTGACGCATGGGAAGAGATATGGTTGACGAGCCCTCCTACAAACTCGCCTATAGATTCAGGAAAGTTCTGGTCCCGATAACTCCCGACGAGAGATCGCAAGTAGCCATAGAGGTCGCCAGAGATTTCTATACAAGATATGGATCGCGTATAGTATTTCTATATATAGTAGAATATAATGATAGAAGTAAAGAGATATCACAACTATTGTCGAAATATGCAGGAGATATGATATATGAGCTCAAGGTGGAGCGCCTTAAGGAGGGGGAGACCGTGGCCTCCGCGATCTTGGAGGAAATAAAGGAGGGGATGTACGATCTTGTTGTCGTCGAGTCCAGAGGACGCACGGGCGTCGAGGCTCTTCTGTACAATTCGGTATCGACAGCCATAGCCCTCTCTGCCCCCACAAGCGTGTTGATACTTCGATGAGCCCGTGCTAGGCGCGAGGCCCCGCGTTTTGGGAGAAACTCACCGGCGGCCAGTCTCCTCGAGCCGCTTCGCGATGGCGTCTGCGAGTTCTGCGTAGAGGGCGAAGCCCTCCAAGTGTTTCTTCCCAAGGTCTTTACATACTTTATTTCCCCCAGAATCCGCCGTTTTAAACTACACCTCTTTCGGCGCACTTTATAAGTACATCTTATATCGCAAGCGCGTTGATACCTATATGAGGATAGGGGCCGCCATATCGCCCTACCAACACTTCGGCATCTGCGGTTGCGATCTACCCGACGAGGTGGGGGCCAGGCACGTTCAGTTTTTCGAAAGAGATGTGTCGCTAGCTAAGAGCATAGGTCTGGATTTATTCAGAACAGGTATAGAGTGGGCGTTGCTAGAGCCGGCAAGCGGTAAATATAGCAAGACATGGCTTAACTTTTTCGAGAGGTATTTGAGCTATATAAAGAGCATCGGCCTTGAGGTTTGGCTGACGGCGCATCACTTCACAAACCCTCGGTGGATATGGAGGGAGGGCGGTTGGGAATCTAAAGTTGCGATGAAATCTTATTTAAATTATATAGATTTAATCTTAAGAAACTATAAAAATTACATAGATTTTCTATTACTATTTAATGAGCCAGAAATATATATATATTTAGCATACTTAAAGGGAGATCTGCCGCCCTACGGGTTTATAGCATATAAACACGCGGCCAAGGCTTTCAACAACATAAAAGAGGCGATTCTAGCCGCCAGAGATCTCGCGAAGAGCTACGGCGTCCCTGTATCGTTTACACATCCCTATAGGAAGTATAGGGCCAAGTCCCTTCTAAAGCCCCTGGAGCCTATATTTACAAAGATAAGCTATTCAACATTAGACTTAGCAAAAGAAATGGATATTATATCTATTAATTTCTATATAGTCTCCGAGATTTCGCTGGGCGGCTATCGGAACGTCCTAGAGCCCGAGGCGCTCCTCGAGCTGAGGGCGCCTAGGATCGCCGTGACCGAGTACGGAATCGCCACCCGCAACGAGCGCATCAGATCAGCGTATCTATGCGAGATGGCGCACGTCTTTCGGAGGATAGAGCCTGTGGCCGCGATCTGGTGGTCCCTCCTACACGGCTACGAGTGGGGGCTCGGCTACAAGCCCTTCTTCGCGTTGATCGACGAAAATAGGAAGCCAACACCGCTCGCCCTAAACATGAGGCGGATGTTGGAGGCCCCGCCTCCCGACTGCGGGCCGTTGCCGAGAGATCTAGGGATTGAGTGGAGAACGGCGTTGGACTAGAAGAACGCAGAGAGGTCCGTCTCTCCTTCGCCTTCCTCCGAGCCCTCCAGGACCCTCCTTATCTTGGCCAATGCCCTGTCTGAGAGAGGCCACGATCTGTAGTTCTGGATGGCTCTGAGCGGGCTTCCGTACCTCCTGAGGAGCTGCTCGGCCGTCTTGATCCCCACGCCGGGCAGTGACGACAGGAACTCTATCTGTAGCCTCCTTAGGTCGGCTCCCTTCGAGTGCGGGATCCGGATCCCCCTGTTCTCTCTCCCTGCCTGTCTGGCGGCTAGACACACGGCATAGCCCGTCTGTTCGGGGGAGCGGGTGTACAGCACGCCTATCCCCATCCTAGTTATGGCCAGCTCAGCGCCCAGTATGGCGTTTTGATGCACGTCGCGCAGATCTGCCGCCCTCCATATATCGCCCTCGATTATGATCACCGGCTTCTGCCCACTCGAGGACAGCCGAGACGCTTGGTCGAACAGACGCCCGTCGGCTATCGACGATATGAAGTCGTGGGAGCTTTTACGCTCAAACAAGAAGTACCCGGCTATATAGTCGCCTACCTCGAGCTGTTTTTGCACCACTTGGCAACCGGCCTCCTTTATGTACTTGACAACGTCAGTTCTATATTCTCTCGAGTCGGCTATTACTTGGCTCAAGCCGTCAACGCCTCACGTTTGGCGGACCACTCGACTACATCCTCCCTCTTCCCCACGACAACCCAAGAGACGGTCTTGGCCAGAGGCCTCGTCTCGGCTATAACGACCTTGTCGCCGGGCTTCACCTCTATACATTCGGGAACTCTCACGTGGAGCCTCCTTCTCCTCCTCTCGTAGCGCTTGTACTTGGGGACGTAGTGTATCCACTCGTGTATCACCACGGCGGCTTTGTGCATCCTCACGCTCTCCACCTCGACCTCGAGGAGCTTTGGCCTTATCTTCAGATGTCCGTGCCAGGGACATTCTGGATCGTCGCACGCCGCCGCGGGCGGCTGGATCCAGGGGATCCCGATGTCGGCAACCCTCACCTTCACGCCGTTGGGGAAAGTGACCGTGTCGCCTACATGCGGCCTTGAGGGCAACTTAATTACGGCCATATTACTTGGCCGCTATGTGTAATGACGACTTGGTGGCCTTCAGACCCGGCTCGCCGTGCTGTACTGGCTTGCAAGTTATGGCGAACTCGCCCAAATAATGGCCGACATGCCAGGGAGATATGTAGATCGGTATCCAGGTTATGCCGTTATAGACCTGTATCGTTAGGCCGACCATCTCGGGAAGCACGATCATATCCCTGCTGTGGGTCTTTAGGACTACCTTCTTGCCCTGTGCAGCCAGAACGCGGGCCTTCCTCACCCTCTCGAGGAGTTTTCTATGCTCCGGCTTCAACCCGCGCCGCAAGCTCCTCCTCTGCCTAGCCGGCAACAGCTTTATGAAGTCGTCCATGGACATGGAGAGAATATCGTCGAGAGTCTTGCCCCTATATCTAAACGTGCCCCACTCATCCTGCGCTATCACTGCGGGTTGCGGCCATCCGGTCTTCCCGCGCTGAGCAGCCTCGGCCTCCTGAGGCGCAGACATCGCTCTGCCAGATAGTGACGTATTTAAATCTCTTCTCCGCTATGCCACCAAGCCCATCTTAGACGCGAGGCCTTGCGCCTCCTTAATTATCGAGACGGCCTCGTCGAGCATGCCGACATGCCTAGCCTGCACGACGGCGTTTTCGTCGCCGATCATGTACTCTATATAGTACTCGTCGCCGGCCCATGACAGCACCACGAAGACGTAGAAGTCCTCGCCGAGCTGTATCTGCCCAAACGCCTCGTCGCGCCGCCACTCCACGGTCAAGCGCCTAGACCTCCTCTCAAGGGCCTCCGCCAACCTCTTGAAATACTCCTCGGCGCGTTCTCTGCCCATAGCCTACAGAGGGCATATGTTATTAAAGGATTCTATCTGTGGCATATGCCCGTAATCGACGTATCGCTGTGGGACCTGCGTCGCCTTGTAGGGGCTTCCGAGCAAGAGATCTTAAACGCGCTGGAGTACGTCAAGGGCGAGCTCGCGGGTCGGGAGGGCGACAGGCTCAAGATCGAGGTGACGCACGACAGGCCTGACCACTTCTCGGCGGAGGGCCTGGCGAGGACCCTAAAGGGCGTCTTGGGGATAGAGGAAGGGCTTCCCGAGGTCGAGATAGAGGAGGGAAGCGTCGAGCTGAGATACGAGGGGTTCATAGAGGAGCGGCCCTACGCTGTGATGGCAGTGGTCAGGGATCTGGCGCTCGACGACGAGGCCATAGTACAGATGATACAGCTGCAGGAGAAGCTCCACGAGACCTATGGGCGCGATAGGAGGAAGGTCGCCATAGGCTACTACGATCTATCGAAAATCAAGCCCCCTATCTCCTACAGGAGGATATCGCAGACCGACAGATATGTGCCGCTGGGGTACAACAGAGAAATCGAAGTGAGGGAGATGTACGAGGCGACGGATAAGGGCAGGAAGTATGCCTCGCTCATAAGGAGGGAGGCTCCGCCGGCCCTCGTGGATTCCGACGGCAAGATAATGGTGGTTGTGCCCGTCTTGGGCAGCGAGTGCTGCAAGGTGACTCCAGCCACTAGGGATGTCCTTATAGACGTGACGGGGCCTCGGCTGGAGACGTTGTTAAAAATACTGGCTATACTGGTCTACAACTTGTTGGAACGCAGTAAAAGCAGAAAAGTGGAGCTGGTTAAAATAAATGGCGGCTACCCGGCTAGACTGGAGAGACGCGAAATAGACGTAGATAGAGGGCTTGTCAGCGAAATGCTGGGCGTCGACCTAGGCGAGGAGGAGTATAGAGCCTTGTTGCGCCGCGCCCGCCACGACGTACAGGGCGGCAAGGTGGTCGTGGCCCCCTACAGGATCAACATAATCAGCTGGGTCGATATCGCGGAGGACATAGCGATAATGAAGGGCTACGGCAGCATATCCAGAGAGCCTCCCCCCATAGTCACAGCGGGGAGGAGGCACAGATCCGAGATATCGTCAGAGGACGCCCGAAAGGCCTTGCTGTCGTTGGGATTTCAAGAGGTTATGAACGGCGTCTTGACGTATTCTGCGCTTCTCGAAGCGTTCGGCCTGAGGCACGCGAGGGTGGTGAACCCAGTATCGGAGCGCCTGGACGCCGTAAGGAGCTCGTTGTTGCCCGGCCTGTTGAATGTGGTGTCGGCCTTGAGGAGGCCGAGAATCAAGCTGTTCGAGATAGGCGATGTGGTCGCGGGGGGCCGCACCAGGAGAGCTGTGGCGGTCGCTGTGGGAGGCGACGGCGTAACGACGACCGACGGCGTCGCCGTAGTTAGGACCTTGTGCCGGGCGCTCGGCGTCGAGTGCAGGGTGGAGAACGGAGAGGCGCCTTGGTGTATCGAGGGCAGATGCGCTAGGCTAGTGGGCGATATCGAGGGCTATGTTGGGGAGGTGCGGCCCGATATCTTGGTCAAGCTAGGGGCGTTTACGCCCGTAACACTGGGCGAGATCCTCCTCGCCTAGACCTCAAAGACTTATTAATACGAACTGCGGTGGGGGATATGCCGGAGGACGAGATAGACACCATTATTAGGAAGAAGGCTCTCGAGATGGCGGCCAGACAGACTGCGTCGAGGAGGCAGGAGGAGAGGCCCCTATCCAACGACGACGTGCTGAAAATAGTCAGGGGCCTGTTGAGAGGCGAGAGGGCCGAGGAGATCTTGAATACATCCCTGGAACTGTATGGAGACGCCCTTATGCCTCTCCTCAGAAAAATAGCGGATCTGCATAGGCAGGGGGTGATCAACGAGCTGTGGGACCACGAGCTCTACAGGATACTGACCAACGCCGGCTTTGTGGTGCCGTTGAAGACCAGACTCCGCATAGTTAGACACGGCCGCGAGCACAAGATAGGCGAGGACTAATCGGCGGCCTCTCTGAAGGAGCTGTAGAGATCCCGGAGGAGGTCGCGCCACAGGACTCTGCGCGACGTATAGCTCCAGTACCGCCTCACGTCCCTTTTGCTCATCCTGACATATAGAGCGCATCTATCGCACCCAAGCCATACGTTATCCCCCTCCTCTATGAAGACCAGACAGGAGCCGCACCTGGGGCATGTGAAATCGGTCTTGAAGAGGACGGTGGGTCTAGCCACCTCGGCGACGGCCATCGCGGTATTCGCCGCTACGTTAAAAATCTGCTTCAGACAAAATAGCTATATCCCCTGTTTTATCCCCTTGCGTTATAACCCGCGGCGGGCCGAAGCCGCATGAGGCTGAACATATGGGTCCTATTGCTCCGCCTAATCCCAAGGAACGAGGATAGAAGGAAGCTGGCGCAGGCGCTAGCCGAGGACGATCTGGAGGTTATCTAGCATCTCGGCGGCCTCAAGCCCGAGGCGTCTCTCCCAGCCGCCTCGAGGTCCATTCTGGCCTCTCCCACAAAACGGGCAACGTCGCGGCACCTCTCAAGTAGCTGAGGGATAGGCCCATCTATATGAGCCGCCTCCCTCTCCAAGATCTCCACGGCCAACACGGCGATCTGCCTAAGCCTGTCGTAGAAATCCGCTTCTACGCTGATTTCTATCTGCATATCGGCTCGCCCAGCGTATTCGACCAGAAGCTCCGGCCTCTTGACAGCCTGCCAGAGGAATTCGTAGAAGCTCATATATCGACGACGAACCGCACAGCCCAATACCCGTCGTGCCGTATCTCCATCATGTTGTAGGTCATGGCCTTAACTATGAGCCCCTTGAAGCCGTGCCTGTTCACATCGTACTTCTCGCCCCTCACAGACGCCGTGAGCCTATATGGCCCCTCTCCACGTATAGCTATACCTATGTCCCTACTTATCGCGAACTTCTCGCCGTCGAAGAGATAGAGAACTTCGCTGATCCACGAGAAGAGAAGGCCCTCCAGATCGTCGTGTTCGACCTCCACCCTCCTCTCCTCAATGGGCGCCACGCGCTCGCTGTAGTAAGTGACGTCGGCCGTGCCTATCGCCGCGTTCCTAAACGCCTCCTCGACGGTGCAGCCATACGCCTCTATGAGCACGTCGGCGGTGTGTTCGCCGTATTTGTAATCCCCCGGCTTTCCGCACGCCATATAAACTGTAATATCCCGCGTTTTTAACTTCATCATGAGGATCCAAATAGCCCTGGACTTGACGGATCTGCTGAAGGCCGTGAATATGGCGAGGGATCTGTGCACCGCCGGCGCGGATCTGCTGGAGGCGGGCACGCCGTTTATAAAGACGTTCGGCATAGGGGCGGTGGCTCTGTTGAAATCCTCATGCCCCTCCGCCGAGCTAGTCGCCGACCTCAAGACTGCCGACGTGGGGGCCCTCGAGGCCGAGCTGGCGAGGACTGCGGGCGCCGACTGGGCCACGGTGATGGCCGCCACAAACATCGAGACGATAGAGGAGTTCGCGCTGAGGGGTAGGGAGCTGGGCCTCAAGATCGCGCTCGACACCATAGGGGTTTTGAGCCCCTACGATAGGGTCAAGGAGGTGCTGGGCAGAGCTCCGCTCGACATGGCGATAATGCACCTAGGTATAGATGTGCAGAAGAGGCGGGGGTTGACCGTAGATCAGCTGGTGGCGGAGGCCCTGAGGGTTAAGGACCTGGGCATCTCGGTCGCCGTAGCTGGCGGAATAGGGCAGAGGGAACTTGAAAAAATAGCTGCTACGAACATAGACGTTGCGATCATAGGCCGGGCGATAACGTCAGCGCCGTCGCCGAAGGAGGCTTTCCTTCTGTTGAAATCGATAATTACAAAGTGAAACTTAAAAAGGAGGGCTCTCCGGGTTGTTGATGAGGATTATCTTGGTTGCGGTTCCTGGAGGCGGCAAAACGACTATTATGAACTATGTAAAGAAGAAGTTGCCGGACGTACAAATAGTGAACTTCGGCGACGTCATGCTCGAGATCTCCAGGAAGAAATACGGCATAGAGAATAGAGACGATATGCGCAAGAAGATCCCCGTTGAGGAATACAGAAAGGTGCAGGAAGAGGCCGCGGACCGCATAGCGTCTCTGCCTGGCGACGTAATAGTGGATACCCACGCCTCCATCAAGATGTCAGGCGGCTACTATCCAGGTCTTCCCGACAGAGTCGCGGCCAGGCTGAAGCCGGACGCCATAGTGTTGGTGGAATACGACCCCAAGGACGTATTGGAGAGACGTAGGGGGGATCCGACGAGGTTCAGAGACGTGGAGACCGAGGAAGACGTCGAGATGCATCAGATGGCCAATAGATACTACGCATTCGCTGCGGCGAACGCGGCGGAGTGTACAGTGCACATACTAAGCTTCAGGGGCAAGCCCCAGTCCAGGCCCTTTGAGCACGCCGAGATGGCCGCGGATTATATTGTGAACTTACTACTCTCGTCGCGCGGGTTGAGATAGAATTTTAAATATTCGATATCAACGTAGCACGATGGCCAAGGGGTTGATATACGTCGTCGACGACGTGAGGGGGGAATACGCCACGGTTAAATCGTACCTTTCCTCGCATGGCTACGACCTCTCTGCAGCAGTCGGCGCAAGGGACCTCAATATTAACTACGATATAGATCTCAAGAATATAAATAATATAGATCAAATAGTAAAATCGTTCGATATATATGTATTGATAGGCGGATATAAAATGTATTATTTTGTTACAAACAAGAGGCCGCCCGCTAAAAGGTCCGAGATCGCGATAAATACCGATCAGTTGGCCGACATCACTAAGAGCTTCGTTGAGGCGGGCGCGACGGTCGTGGCCCCCTTCACGACGCCGGCTTATTTGGCCAAGCTCGGCATGCTTTCGGGGCTCAAGGCCACGGTTTACCCCATCACAGAGTTGATAAATATACTGAAGATAAACAATGCCATCTATATAAATAAATCAATTATAAAAGAGAAAAACATAATTACTATCAAAGATATAAAGGCCATCTCGGCCAAGGATTTGGCACAAGTTTTACGTGAAGGAGCTTGAGAGCTTTGAGGTACCTAGGTACGTAGTATTTGGGCCAGGCGCAGCGCTGAAGCTGGGCGAGGTCCTGGCGAGGCTCGGGGCCAGGAGGATAGCGGTGGTTACGGGCCCCACGACTTCGAGACGGATAGCCGAGGCCATACTGTCCCAGCTGGAGTGCGAATTTGCGGTCTTCTCCGAGGAGGACCCGAGGCTTAAGGTGGAGCACGATATAGTTGTGGGCATCGGCGGCGGCAAGCCTCTGGATCTAGCCAAGGTGGTGGCGTATATCAGCAAGAAGCCTCTGATAATTATACCTACGTCGGCTAGCCACGACGGGATAGCGTCGCCCTATATATCCTATGTGCTCAACAGAAAGCTCAGCGAATACGGCAAGGTGGTCGTATCGCCTCTAGCCATCCTAGCCGACACGAAGATAATACTCGGCGCGCCGCCGAGGCTTCTGAGGGCCGGAATAGGCGATCTGCTGGGGAAAGTGGTTTCCCTTAGAGACTGGGCTCTGGCGCACAGAGTAAAGGGCGAGGACTACAGCGAGTACGCCGCCATCTTGGCCAGAGCCAGCTACGAGATAGTGGCTAGAAACGCGGCTAAGATAAGCGGCTTTAAACGCGAGGAGCACGTGAGGGTGTTGGTGAAGTCCTTGATAGGGTGCGGGGTGGCTATGGGCATAGCGGGCTCCTCGCGGCCTTGTAGCGGCTCGGAACACCTCTTCGCGCACGCGATAGAGCTACGCGCGGAGGAGGCCGGGTTGAAGGATATAGTTCACGGCGAGCTCGTGGCGCTGGGCGCCATAATAATGGCGTATCTACACGGCATGAACTGGAGGAAGCTCAGAGGGGTCGTCAAATCGGCGGGCCTGCCCACCAGGCTGAAGGATGCGGGCATCGACAGAGATCTGGCTATCCATGCGCTGACGGTTGCCCACAAGCTCAGGCCGGATAGGTACACCATATTGGGCGAATCGGGACTGAGCAGAGAGGCTGCCGAGAGGGCGCTGGAGGACACAGGCCTCACGTGATCAGCAGTCGCGGCGCGTTCACCTATCGCCCCGGAAACCTCCACATCATCGTTCGACAGATCTGGGCCTCTATTTAAGCCTAGAAATCCGACAGATCGAACCCCAACGCCGCTGACAACAGCTGCCCGTCGTAATCCCTGTGGTCTATGTACGAGATGTCTCTGCTTATGCACCTCCGGGCCAGCACGCATAGGCCCTCTAGGCATCTCGCCCCAACAACCGCGCGGAGGCCGTAGTCCACAAGCCATCCGGCGCCCGTGATCTCCGGCTCGACGTAGGCGGTCCAATCGTCGCAGGTCCTCAACGTCAACTTCGTGCCGACGAGCCCCCTGACTACCTCCTGTAACGAGTTCAGAACTCGGTAGATCCCTACAGCCGGTCTCTTCGAGACC
Source organism: Thermoproteus sp. CP80 (assembly GCF_002077075.2). GTDB lineage: Archaea > Thermoproteota > Thermoprotei > Thermoproteales > Thermoproteaceae > Thermoproteus. Next base: position 15,533 of record NZ_LCWM02000023.1, read on the forward strand.
ACCGCGTAGATAGGCCTATTCCCTCTCTCTACCTCTATATACCCGGTGTCCCACGACACGGCGCTTTTATATTCGCCTATCGTCGACAGCATAACAAGGCAACGCATTTATACCTTAAAAACGTAAAAAGGCGATGGTGGACAAATGGTACCAGCTCTCCGTGGAGGTGCATAGACGCTATGGGGGGAAGTTCGCCACGATGCCTAAAGTCCCAGTTACATCCATGGACGACTTCGCGATATATTACAGCCCAGGCGTCGCCGAGGTCTCCAGAAGGATCTCGGGGAATCCTGACCTAGCCTTCGAGCTGACGTCCCGTTGGAACGTCATCGCGGTCATCTCGGACGGCACCAGGGTGCTGGGGCTGGGGAACGTGGGGCCCGAGGCGGCGTATGCGGTGATGGAGGGGAAGGCGTTGATATTCAAATATCTCGGCGGCGTAGACGCCGTACCGTTGCCAATTAGGGCTAGAGATGCTGATAGATTCATAGAGGTCGTGAAGGCCGTCGAGCCCGCCTTCGGCGGGATAAACCTCGAGGATATAGAGTCGCCCAAATGCTTTAGGCTGTTGGACCAACTGAGTAAGGAGCTCAAAATACCTGTGTGGCACGACGATCAACAAGGGACGGCGACGGCGACCTTGGCGGGTCTGATAAACGCGACGAAGCTCACCGGCAAGGACCTCAGAGGCTCCACCATAGCGCTCGTCGGCGCCGGCGCCTCGAACATATACACGGCCCGACTCCTCATGGCCTACGGCGTGAAGCCCGGCAACCTAATATTGGTGGATACCAAGGGCATACTGCACCCTGAGCGGGACGACGTAGATAGGCTTATGGTCGAGAACCCCTGGAAGTACGAGCTCGCCTTGAGGACCAATGCCGAGCGTAGGAAGGGCGGAATAGCGGAGGCCATGAGAGGCGTCGACATAGTGGTGGCCGCGTCGCGCCCCGGCCCTGGCGTAATAAAGAAAGAATGGGTCGCACAGATGAACAAGGACCCCATAGTGTTTGCGCTGGCCAACCCCACGCCCGAGATATGGCCCTGGGAGGCTAAGGAGGCAGGCGCCAAGATAGTAGCGACGGGCAGGAGCGATCTGCCGAATCAGGTGAACAACTCCCTGGTCTTCCCCGCCGTCTTCAGAGGTCTGCTCGACGTCAGGGCTAGGACTGTGGTAGACCAGATGCTCATAGCGGCCGCGGAGGAGCTCGCGAAGTTCGTCGAGAGCAGGATGGGCGAGGAGTACATACTCCCCAAGATGACTGAATGGGAGGTGTACCCCCGCGAGGCGGCCGCCGTAGCCGCCAAGGCCTCCGAGCTGGGCCTCGCGCGCCGTCCGTTGAGCTACAGGGAGGAGCTGAATATAGCCCAGGAGATAATAGGCAAGAGCGTCAAGGCGCTCGAGGTTTTGATGGAGTCGGGGCTCATACCCAAATGAGCGTTTTTGCCGAGATCCGTCTCGGCGACCTCGTAGTTATATGGAGGGACGAAGGCGGGCGGACAGTCCGTATGGAGTATTACAGGGGGCTTGAGGACGAGACGTTGGAGGAGGAGGTCGACGACGTCTTGAGCTCCATAACTGAGACGTTGGCCAGGGAGCTCAAGCTGCCCAACGCGGTTGTCGGGAGGATCAAGGACTCCTTAAGGGAGATAGAGCTGCCTGTTGTGGGCAGGTTGAGACATGAGGGCCATACCTCATATCTGGAGCTCAGGGGAAGGAGAAAGAGCTTGACCCTGAAGATCTCCTATTCCTTCGTCTAGGTGCGCGAGTTGAGCGGTATATATTGCTGGTCGTGTGGACCTACGTAGCAGGCTCTGGGTCTGAACAGCCTGTTGTTCTCCCAATACTCCAACACGTGCGCCGCCCAGCCCACAACTCTCGACATGGCGAAGAGGGGCGTGAAGTAGTCGTAGGGTATCCCCATGTAGTAGAACACTATGCCGGACCAGAAGTCCACGTTGGGGTAGAGCTTCCTCTGCTGGAAGTATTGATGCGCCAACACCGCCTGCTCTATCCCGCTGGCTATTGCGTACAGCTTCTGCGGATCTCCGAACTTGGCCGTGTAGTCCTCCACCAGCTTCTTGAATATCTTCGCCCTCGGGTCGTAGGCCTTGTAGACTCTATGCCCGACGCCCATCAATCTGGGGCCGCCCGGCTTAGTCGCGGCCTCGACCAGGTCCTTGGTCTTCGCCGGATCGCCTATCTCTAGGTACGACTTGACGGCGGCCTCGTTGGCCCCCCCGTGGAGAGGCCCCTTCAGGGCCCCTATGGCGCCCGCTATCACAGAATACAGATCGCTTAGAGTGGCCCCTATGACCAGAGCCGTGAACGTCGACGCAGGTATCTCGTGGTCCGCGTGGAGGATGAGGTAGAGATCTATGGCGCGTACGGCCAGGGGGTCCGGCTCCTTCCCGAAGAACATGTAGAGGAAGTTGGCCGAATGAGACAAATCGGCCCTCGGCCTTATGGGCTCCAGCCCCCTGGAGAATCTGTGGTGATACGCGACTATGGTGGGCAGCTTCGCCACGAGTCTCTCGGCTATCCTCAAGGCGAGCTCCCTCTCCTCTTGTTTGTAGCGGCCGGCCCTCAGAGCCTCGGCGAGCTTCAAGTTGTCCTCGTCGAAAGCGCCCTCTGCAGCCACTGCGGCCTCCAGCGCGAACATGGGATGCGCCTTGGCGAGAGAACGCACCGTCTCGACGGTAGCTGGATTCAAGTCCCTGCTCGCCGCAAGTCTCCTCTTGAGGCCGTCGAGCTCCTGCGCGTTCGGCAATTTGCCGTAAAGGAGCAGATAGACTACCTCCTCGTATGTGGAGTTATTCGCGAGATCCTCTATGCGATACCCTCTATACCACAGCTTGCCGGCATGGCCGTCTATATCGCTTATAGAGGTTATCTTCACGAGGATATCCTCAAGGCCGTGCACGATGGGGCCGCAGGGAGATTGTATGACCTTGCCGGTAGTCCTTATAGATATGGTTTGTTCGCTCATCGATATTAAGGCCTAAGGCCCTCTAAAACGTTGCTTTAGCCTTTCTATGTAGGTCTATATTGATGACTGTTAATCAGATAGGATGCCGAACCTCATCCACTCAGTCCGGGTTGTTTCATCACGCAGACCACGTCCAAGGGGGCCATGGCCTGTCCTAAATTGTCTCCACAGGATATGATTAAAGTATGGCGCTCCCCCATAAGGCTCTTCAGCGCTGACGCCAAATCGTTGTCCAGATCCTCCAGCCTCATGTCGGCGAGAGGGATGTATATGAAGCCCTCCCTAATGTGCGCTATGACCGCCCCACATCCGCCTCTCCTCACGATCTCGTCCCTGAACCTAACTATATTACCAACAGGTCCATCAAACAGGAAGGCGACGCAGATCTGGCCGCACAGCTTCTCGCTGAATCTGGCGGTATACATCACGGGCTTTATGCCGCATCCGGCCAGCACCTGCGCCAGATAGCCGACGCCGTCCTCCGTAATCCTCACGCCGGCCCTATTGACTGATATATGGTTGTTCTCTTTACCTATATCCAATAGCCTCCTGGTGACGCCCTCGCCGAGGCCGAGCTTTTGGGAAAGATAGCGCCGCCCCGCAAACGATCTAGTCATAGCCAAAAACGACAAGATCTTCAAATAGCGAATATCCATACTCTTATAGACGGCAGAGTATTAAATAGTTGCTCGTCTATCCGTGCGCCTATAGGCCGAATCCCGCGGCTATGTCTGTACGCGTCTCCACGTAGCTGGCGCTGGCCGCCGCGGCGGCGCGCCGAGGGGGAGCCGGCGAAGGCAAGTGGAACCAATGCGCCGAGCGTCCGGACGGCAACAAAGGCAAGATGAACCGATGCACCGAGGGAGGAATCGACGAAATGCCGAATATGGAACCGGCGCGCCGATCCTCACAGCGTCAGCTGATAGACCGCGCCGCAGAGGAGCTGGATGGCGGCAAGCTCGAAAAGGCGCTAAAGCTCGCGGACCGCGCCGCGGCGCTCTCCAAGAAGCTCCACGGATGCCGACCGCGCGAGGAGCCGCGGACAGGACGTCGGCCGCGCCCGCGGGCCGGCGGTCGGAGCCGCATGTCGGCTGTTCCACGTATCGGCTAAACCTGTCGTATCGATTCGATTCGGCTAACGCGCAGAGATGTCGGCTTCGAGGAGGCGGCGAGGCGATTGGGAGGGGGAAAAAGGGGATGTCTTTTTAGGATCTTTTCGGCGAGTTCCCTCTGCCTCGGCGTGCCGTCCTTCGCCTTCTCGGCGAGGTACAGCGCTATGGCCCTCCTGACGGCCTCGTCCCTCTCCGCAAGCTTTAGGAGATCCGCAGTTGCTATATACACGACGTACTTGGGGCCTGATCTCGCTACGTTCGGCCTAAGCCCCGCCGACTCAAGCCTGTCGGCTATGGCGAGCGCCCTCCCTACATCGCGGGTATAGCGCTCAGCCAGGAGCGAGCCGCCCCTACCGCTGACAAGATGCAATGACATCACGACGCCCGCCACGACCACGGCGCCTCTCCTCTGTCTGTCCTCAGCATGCGAAGATTGCACTGTAGGGGTCTCGACGCAGTTCTGTCTATACGCCTCCCTAAGGACGTCTATGCTCCTCTTCCTCGCCTTCAGCTTGTAGGCGGCCCTAAAGCCGTCGTCTGTGGCCAGCTTCACGTCGATCCACTTGTGGGCCCTCAGAAGATCCAGCAGTACGCCGTATACGCCCGCCGACTCCCTAAGCCTCTCAAACGCCTCTCTGCCAGTGGCGACGAGGGCCTCGTATGTACTTGCGACTAAGCCCAACCTCCAGGGCTCCTTAGCTGAGATCCTCACCTCATATTTGCCATGTAGAACCTTTCCCCGTCTGGTCTTGCCATCTCCCAGCCACATGGTTAGCAGGGGCGCCCGCTCTCCGCGTTCGAAATGATTTCTGACCAAATCTATAGCTTCATCCTTGCTCCACCTCTGCCTCCAGCTTTTCGCCTTGATGACCACTTCCACGCTCACCCCCTCGCGCGTCAAGTTGGCCGAAACGATGCGCACGCGGAGCTCTCCATATCTCGCCGCAGTCCAGGCGAACACCTGCCAAGGCTGTGTGGTTCTCATGAAGGGCCGGCTGTATTCATTGCCCTCATCGCTCGCCCTCCAGCCCAGCTGGAGTAATTCAAGCTTCTCGCGCGGAAGCTTCAATACGTCGGGAAATCGCGTCCTAACTATTACGCCGTGGATTGGAACGTTCGGAATGAAGTCTCCTCTTACATACATCCACGTCCCGTCCGGCGCGTACAGCCTGTTGCCCTCCACTCTGTACGTGCCCTCGGCGACGGCCTTGTACAGCGTCGTCAGCTTCTCTTTCACCTGCATCCACGCCTCCAGCAACAACCGCTTCATTGTGTCTCTGAAGTCAAGGAGCTGGCTCCTTTCTTCCTCCGAGAGCCGAAACGTCTTCATGATCTCCTGCGTCGCGTATTCGACGTACAGCATCCACGCCTGGAATACCCAGTCCACAGGCCCCCGCAAGACGCCGTGCCTAGAAACCTCCTCAAGAACCTCCTCCACGGTCGGCGGCTCGGCAGGCCTCAAGGCCAGCTCAAGGCGGCGCCTTATCTCATCAACAGATCTCTCCATGTCTCTATCGGAGGTTGCCGTTAAATTGATTCGATGCGCCGTTGTCCGGCCGAATCGAGGCGTTTCGGCGCATGAGGGGAGCCCGACAGACTTCGGGTTGGGCGCTGTCCGGGCCGGCCTTTCCGCCGTCTCTACGGCGGTTAGCCGGCTGATTCGCCGGATTTGGGTCAAAACGGCGCCTTGCCCCTTATGGCGCCGGCATCCTCTCCGCGGTCCCGCGGCCCGCCTCGGCGAGGCGGTGCATGTGCTCCGCGCCCGCGCGCCCCTCCGGCTTGTTCAGAGCCTCCTCCTCGACGAGGCCGAGCCTCTTGAGCGCCTCCTCGACGTCTTTGCTCCGCGGCCCGGGTTTGAGTCCGGCCCCCGTCATGCCCTAAATCTCTCCACTAGGAAGAGGGACCTCGCCATCTTGGCCCCGCACAGCTCGCCCCCAGCCAGCCGCAGGAGGGCATCCACACCTCCACGGGCTTCAGCCCCATAAGCTTCCCGAACCTATCACCCCTTCCTTCCTTCGTTAAGTCCGCACGGCCGACCGCGAAGGCCGTCAGCTATACGTACGCGCCGACGGCGTGGGGCCCCGCGCCCGCCCTCGACAAGCCCCTGGAGCCCGCGATATAGTGGGACGGGAGGACGTACGCGGCCGCCTACACCGGCACGGGCTACACCGACCCCGCGTATGTATTCGGATCCTACGGCTATATATACTACGCGCTCAACTCCACCTCAGTCCCCGCTACTATATATACAACACGACCGGCGCCTACGTCTACCGGCTGACCGGCGACGTTAGGGCGGTGCTGGTGTGGGCAACCACCTACAGCCCGGACGGCGTCGATTACTACACCTACGCTAACTACAGCTTCGCCAGCTATCTGAGGTTCGTCTTCGACGGTAGCACGACGTCCTACGACGCCATGTACGGATGGGGCATAGTCCTCGTGGCCACGTGGCAAGCGCAGGTGAGCGCCGGGCAAGCCCCCGGCGCGCCGGAGGCCATATGCGTCCCGACGAAAACAGTCAAGGCGGCAGGCCAGGCGATTATAGATTTTCATAACACCACCAGCGGATAATATGCAAAGATCGCCAACAACTACACCGTGACGGGATGCGGCCAAAACAGGACCTACAAAGAGCTCGTGATGGTAGGCGCCGTCACCGTCGACGGCACGGACTACCACGTGATGGATCCGCACGGAAGGACGCGTGGGTATAAAAAGCCTACCTCAATAAGACCGACAACATTGTGTACTGTGATAAGAAGCCGTAGTGAATAGCACTCAGAGGAAAAAGATATTCTTTATTAAGTCTCTACATAGGGTTTTACATGAGGGTGGGAATGTTGATCTGCTTGCTGGCGGCGCTGGCCGCCCTCGCCGCGGCCCAGTTCGAGTACTACATGCCGATCGACAGCCACACGGTCTACATCGGACAGGCGCAGTTCGGCGAGTTCGTCTATTCATATGGGGATGTGGCAAAGATCGTGAACGGCCAACGTGTCCTCATAACGTTCCACGGGCTGAACCCCGGCATGGAGGCTTCGCCGTGGCTCCCCAACGGCACCGGTATAGAGTACAGCTACACGAGGGCCACGGCGCTGTTCAACATCACGAACGTGAACCCCCGCACGGACGTCGAGTGGTATATCTTCGGCCTAAGTTCCCCGGATATATGGGTAAGCATCCCCGTCGCGATTGTCTACGGCCTGTCCGTCGCGGTCAAGTCCGGCGGCCCCGTGCTGAACGTCAGTTGCCTGAAGGCCTTGGGGAACGGCTTCTACAACTACACGTGCCCCTCGTCGCCCAGGGCCCGCCTGGACTACGTGATGGCCTACTACGCCGCCGCCTACTCCAACGCCTATCTCTACAAGTTCGTCCTGGTGCGGACCAACTTACCCGAGTACTATAATATGATAATGGGGGAGAAGTTCGAGATCTACAACGTCACGGTGAGAGACCTCGGCACTAGGTTCTTCTGCGTGGGCTTCAACAGCCTTTTGCCCATCGCCACCCCCGTCAAGTGCGTCCCCATGGCGGATCCGCCGCGGAACGTGACCGTCGACGTGAGGCCGTACAACGCCACGGCCAGCGCAGTCGACGTCTACGTGGACGGGCAGCTGTTCCACACGTTCTACGTCAACGGCTCCGACGCCGTGCTTTACACGGGGCCCTACGCCGATCCGCTCATGGCCACCGCGGCGGCATTCATAGAGCTCAACTACCCCGGCAGGCCCCTCAAGCCCCTCGGCTCAGTCCTGCTCCTCATAGGCAACGACACCGTGATGGCCCCGCCGAGGTACGTCCTCAAGGCCTTGGAGCCCGGGCCTGTGTTTGTAAAACTACCAGGGAAAACATACCCCGATCTATTCTTCGTCAATCCCGGGCGGGACGAGACCTGGGCCGACGCCGACCTCACCTGGTCTGGGGTGTACGTCCTGCCGGGGGACACGGGGAGCAACGCCACGGTCTACCAATGGCTCACGGTGCCGGCGAGGGTGTCGGGCCGCGCCGTGGAGCTGCCCTACCTCGCCATGATCAATCTGAACGCCTCCTGCCGGTACGGCGTTGCCGAGGCGTCCGGCGAGTACTCGCCGCTCGGCGGCGGGTGGATACGCGTTCTGGGGCCCGTCTCGGTCTACTGCACCGAGTACCCCGTGGAGTTCCTCCTGCCCAACGGCACCTCCGCGGCGGTCGTGGCGCCCTACAACGGGACGCTCGTCTGGACGCCTCCGCCCATCGCCTACGCCAACGGCACCATGCTTGAGGCCGACGCCGTCGCTGTGTTCGTGGACGGCCCCAAGTCCGTCCGCGTCAACTACACGCGCGTCTACTACCTCGTCCGCGTCGAGACCCCCCTGGGCGTGAACGAGACCTGGATGCCGAGGGGGGCCGCTCTGAGCGTCCCGGCCGTGATATATCTGGGCAACGGGACGAGGCTCGTGGCCCGGGCTGTCGACGTCAACGGGAACTACGTGGAGGCCAAAACGCCGGTCAACGGGACGGCGGTTGCGCTGTCGGTGGAGGGGCCTATGGACGTGTCGGTGGCCTATTCGAGGCAGTACCTGGTGAGGCTGGAGGCGCCCGCCAACTCGACGGAGGTCTGGGCCGACGCCGGCTCGACCTTCACCGTGGATCTGCCGGATCCTTGGGAGCCGGGCAACGGGACGCTGTTCAAGGCGCTGCTGATCAACGGCACCTCGGCCAGGGAGTGGCGCGTGGAGGGGCCCATGACGCTGGTGGCGCGGTACGCCGAGACGTACTACTGGGTTACCGTTAAGACTCCGCTGGGCGTGAACGAGACCTGGATGCCGAGGGGCGCCGTGCTGAGGTTCCCCTCTGTGGTGTACCTGGGCAACGGGACGAGGTTGGTGGGGCCCAACGCCTCGGCTGTCGAGGTGGAGGGGCCCATGAGGGTCGAGGTCTCGTACTCCAAGAGGCAGTACTACGTGGAGGTCGAGGGCGTGGAGAGGTGGGAGGGGTGGGCGGACGCGTATTCACTTATAAGGCTTAACTCGACGGCCGTGGACGGCGTGGAGTACACGCCCACCGTCGCCGCGCTGAGGGTGAGCGCCCCCGGGGTCTACAGGCCCTTCTTCGAGGCGGTGTATAGGGCCGTGGTGAGGGACGCCCTAGGTATGCCGAACCCGCTGGCGACGGCGAGGCTCTGCAACGCCACGTCCAAGGCGGGCCTCGACGGCTCCGTCTACATCGCCATAGAGACCAGGGAGCTCTGCAGGCCTGAGGTGGAGGCGGCGCCGGTGAGCCCCTACACCGCAGCCCTCATAGCCCTGGCCGCAGCGGCGGCCGCGGCCGTAGCCCTGAGGAGGAGGAAGTAGCGAGCCTCCCGCCGGCAAACCCAGCCCTTTTTCCTCCCGTCGGCCAGCTCTCCATTTCCCTTACAGGGAGTACGTAAGAAAGGCTTGACAGGGGCTAGCCCCCTGTCGGACTTTTCATGAATGTTCCCTGTAAACTGCTCCCTACAAGCACGCTCCCCGTGGACTGGATCCACATGGGCGCAGCCTCCCCCCTCTCCATGGGGTACAGGACCTGGGCCCTTCTCTTGGTGGCGCTCCACGCGGCGGACGCCGCCTTGGCGCTTTTCTGCATGCACCGCTTCCCCAACTGCCTTGAGGGGAACCCGGTGCTTGCCGCCTTGGGCGGAGGGCCCCGGAGCCCGTGGGCGGTCGCCCCCTCGGCGGCGGGAGTTGCGATGTTGCTGTTCATAGGCATGCGGAATGTGACGATACTCCGCATCGCCGTGTACATAAAGGCCGCGATCGTGGCGTACTCCCTCTTTTTGATCCTCCATCCTACGACGGGCTCGGCGCCCCACGCCGCCTCCAGACCGCCGCTTGCCCATCCGATGCGGCGACCGCCTCCATCCCCTTTCTAGTACCCTCCTTACAGGGATGTTCTCCGGGAAGCTTGACAGGCAAGAATTTCCCTATGAAGGATCCCGAGGGCTTCTCCTGTGGGCGTCGGGGAATCCGCCGAGGGGCGGTTCAACTTATCAACGCACAGCGGAGCGCGCATGGAGGATGACGCGTTCGGGCGGTGCTACGTCGCATGCATGAACCGCTGCGCGGACGACTGCCGCAGGGATCCCGCGGCGTACATGCCCTGGCGCCCCGGGGCCACGGAGCGCGGCGGGCTCCGCCCCGCCGAGTGCAGGCCCGCCGACATGGAGCCGGTCGAATGGGAATAGCCCCCTCCCTTTTTTACCTCTCCAACCATCCGCTCCTTTCCGCAAGGCGGACGCCGGCCCTATGTGGAATCGATGCGGCGGAGGGGCGCCGCGATTCCCTTCAGGCTTAGCGGGGGACTAAACGCGGCCGAGGCGGAGGAGGGGGCGGGCAGATGCGCCGGAGCCGCGATGCCGGCGGGAGGCCGCAAGTGGAACCGACACGCCGGAAGGGGAGTCGGCGAAGACCAAAAATGGAACCAATATGCCGAACGTCCGGACGGCAAAGGTGCAAGTTGAATCAATTCACTGTAGGGTCTGGACGGTGCATCGATTCGAAGAGCCCAGCTTCACGATGGTTTATATCTCGTCATATTGCAACAGCAAGGTGTATCTCATCCATTTCGCAGTGCTAGAGGACGCGGGCCCCATCCCCGTCGAGCGCCACGTCGTCCTCGATCCTTACACCGAAGCGGCCCTGTATGTACACGCCGGGTTCCACCGTGAAGACGTTGCCGCTCCTCAGGACGTACCTCTCGCCGGGGGCTATGTTGGGAGCCTCGTGGAACTCGAGGCCCAGGCCGTGCCCCGTCCTGTGGATGAAGTACCGCTCGAGCCCTCTCGGCATCAAGGCCGATCTCGCAGCCCTGTCCACGTCGCCGGCCTGGACGCCCGGCCTAGCCGCCGCTATCGCCGCCGCCTGGGCCTCCGAGACGGCCGTGTATATCTCCCTAAAGCCCGGCGGCTCGCCT